>NZ_BMPF01000001.1:0-300000 GCF_014647455.2 Halarchaeum grantii
CCGGCGACCGCCGAAACGTGGTTGCAAGCCTTCGCCGTCTGGTGGAATTCGCTTAACTAAACACGATGAGCGCCTCCATCGCCAGCTCGCCCTCCCCGAACGGCACGCCGTCCGTCTCCGGCGTCGAATCCGTCAGGTGGACGACGCCGATCCGCTCGCCGTACGCCGCGAGGAGCGCCTCGAAGCGCGACAGATAGTCCGCGTGCGCCATGAAGAGGTGTGCGGTGTCGAGCACCAACTCGTGGCCCCGCTCCAGTACCTGCGTCTCGACGTGCCGGACGCTCGCGCCCGCCTGGTTCTCGTAGCCGTGCGGCGCCTCGAAGCCCGCCGCCGCCAGCTCCGCCGTGTGCGTCATGTTCGCGTACTGCGTGTGGACGACGAGGTACGCGTCGAGCGCACGCGCCAACCGGTCCGCCGCCCGGAGCGGGCCGTGCTCGCTCGGCAGGACGTGTGGCGTATGGACCGAACAGACCGCTACCGGCGACGCCCGCACCGTCTCGGCGAGCGTCGCAACCCCCTTCTCCAAGAGCGCGGGCGTCACGTAGAGTTCGACCGCATCGAACCCACGCCTCGCCGCAGCGGCGAGCGTCTCACGCGTCGGCCGACACTTTCCAGCCACCTGCATACCGCCTCCCTCGCGCCGCGCGGAGTTGTAACTACGGATTCGGCGTCGAAAGGAATGGATCGGCCGTTAGATCTCGCTCTCGAAGTCCTCGAGACTGTAGGACGGCTCCGCGCCGCGCCGGTCGAGGACCTCGTTCGCGAGCAGCCAGTAGACGACCGAGAGCGCACGACGACCCTTGTTGTTCGTCGGAACGACGAGGTCGACGTTGCTCGTGGAGTTGTTCGAGTCACACATCGCGATCACGGGGATACCGACCGTGATCGCTTCCTTCACCGCCTGGCTGTCGCCGATCGGGTCCGTGACGACCACGACGTCCGGCTCGATGTAGCCGTCGTACTTCGGGTTCGTCAGCGTTCCCGGGATGAAGCGACCCGTCCGGGCGCGCGCGCCGACCGCGTCCGCGAACTTCTCAGCGGGGAAGCGACCGTACTGGCGCGAGGACGTGACCAGGATCTGCTCGGGGTTGTAGTTCTCGAGGAAGTCCGCCGCAGTGCGGATGCGCTCGTCCGTCGTCGAGACGTCGAGCACGTAGAGACCGTCGGTCCGGACGCGGTGAATGAACCGCTCCATGTCCTTGGTCTTCTGCTGCGTGCCGATGTGGACACCCGCGGCCAGGTAATCCTCGACCGGGATGAGGAGGTCGGCTTCCTCGTCGGGCATTACGTCTTCCGTCTGTGCGGCCGTCTCGGGTGCCTCCGTGGCGTCGTCGTCCGCAGACTCCGTCTGCTCGACGTCGACCTCCGCCGTCGTCTCGGACTCCTCGTCCGCGACCTCGGCGGCGTCCTCGGGGGCCTCCTCGAGTTCGGCCTCGCTGTCTTCGTTCTCGCTCATAGTGCCTCGTCCGCGATGCGGATGAGTTCGTTGAGTTTGGCGGTGCGCTCGCCCTGGACCGTCCCCGTCTTGATGAACGGGGCGTCGGTCGCCACGGCGAGGTGTGCGATCGTCGTGTCCTCGGTCTCGCCGCTCCGGTGGCTCACGACCGACTCGTAGCCGTTCCGGGTGGCGAGCTCGATGGCGTCGAAGGCGTCGGAGAGGGTGCCGATCTGGTTCGGCTTGATGAGGATGCTGTTCCCAGCGCCCTCCTCGATGCCGTCCTCCAGACGCTCGACGTTCGTGACGAACAGGTCGTCACCACAGATGAGCGTCCGGTCACCGACGCGGTCGGTGAGCTCGGCGAACGCCTCGTAGGCGTCCTCGTCGAGCGGGTCCTCGACGTACGCGAGGTCGTACTCGTCGACCAGTCCGGCGACGTAGTCGATCTGCTCCTCCGTGGAGCGGACCTCGTCACCGTAGACGTACTCGCCGTCCTCGAAGGTCTCGGCGGCCGCCATGTCGAGGCCGAACTTGATCTCGAAGCCGACCTCGTCCTCGACGGTCTCGACGGCCTCCGCGACGAGTTCGAACGCGTCCGCGTCCGAGATCGGGGGCGCCCACGCGCCCTCGTCGCCCTTCGCCGCGGGCGTGTCGCGCTCCTCGAGCAGGTCGCCGATCTCGGCGTGAACCTGCGCGTTCGCGAAGACCGCGTCCTTCACGCTCGGCGCACCGACCGGTGCGGCGAGGAACTCCTGGATGGCCGTTGCCTCCTGGGCGTGCTCGCCGCCGCCGACGACGTTCCCGAGGGGAACCGGGAAGTTCCCGCCACGGAAGGCGCCGCCGAGATGCTGGTAGAGCGGCGCGCCGAGGACGTCCGCCCCCGCCTTCGCCGCCGCCATGCTGATCGCGACCGCGGAGTTCGCGCCGATCTCCGAGAAGTCCTCGGTGCCGTCGGCTGCACGAAGCGTCTCGTCCACTTCGCGCTGGTCGCCGGCGTAGACGCGACCCTCGAGACGGGGTACCGCGTGCTCGCGGGCCGCCGCGATGGCCTCGTTGACCGGCAGCTCGATGGCTTCGTACTCACCGGTGGACGCCCCGGACGGGGCGGCCGCGCGGCCGAAGCCGCCGGATTCCGTGAGTACGTCCGCTTCCACGGTCTTGTTGCCGCGCGAGTCGAGGACTGCGCGCAGGCGGACGGTTTCGATTCGTGTCACTGTTTCTCCCTCCGGACGGTGAACGGGAGCGCGTTCGCGTCGTACTCCTCGGCGGCGATCAGGATCGGCTCCGTCTGGTCGGTGTCGACCAGCACGGGCGCGCCGTAGGAGACCTGGAGCGCTCGCGCCCCGATGATGCGTGCTTTCTCGTAGCGGTTGAAGTCGGGCATACTACTGGTAGGGTGAGACCACGTCGACGAGGTCCTGGTGCGAGACGAACATCCGGCGGCAGCAGTGCCGATCCAGACCGAGGTCGTCGAGGACCGCTGCGGGGTCCTCGTCGCCCTCCTTGCTCGCGGCTCGCGCCTTGAATTCCTCCCAGTGTTCACCGATGACTTTCCCGCACGTGAAACACCGGACTGGTACCATCATGGTTTGTATACCTCAGCGGTAGGACTTCTGGTAGCGCGCCCGAGCGCCGGGCCCGCCCCACTTCTTCGGCTCCTTGCGCCGGACGTCGTTGACCAGCAGCTGCCGGTCGAACTCCATGAACGCGTCACGGAGCTCCGCGTCGTTGCGGTGCTCGACGATGCCGCGCGCGATGGCCGTTCGGACGGCGTCCGCCTGGCCGGCGTAGCCGCCGCCGTCCACGGTGACGTCGATGTCGATCTCGTCGCGGATCTCCTCGCCCGCGATGCGGAACGGCTCCAGCATCTTGAGGCGGGACATCTCCGGCTCGACGAGCTCGACGGGCGTCGAGTTGATTCGCACGCGACCTTCGCCGTCGGAGACCGTCGCGCGAGCGACGGCCGTCTTCTTCTTACCGCTCGTGTTGGTTACCATGTCTTGTTAGCCCCCAGCTCCTCGGAGACCTCTCCGAGGGTGACGAACTTGATGTTCGAGAGCCGGTCGAGCGAGGTGCCTTCGAGCACCTCGCCCTCCTCGTCGACGTGGTTGCCGACGTAGAGGCGGACGTTCTCGAACGCCTCTCGACCGCGATCCGTCTTGTAGGGTAGCATCCCGCGCACCGCGCGCTTGAAGATTCGATCCGGACGCTTCGGGTAGTACGGGCCGCTGTCCGAGCCGAGCTCGGCGCGCTTCCGGTACGTCCCGAAGACGTCCTCTTCGTTCCCCGTGATGACCGCGTCCTCGGTGTTGACGACTGCGACCGTCTTGCCGTCGAGCGCGAGCTCGGCGACGTTCGATGCGACGCGACCCATGATACAGTCACGGGCGTCGACGACGATGTCCGCGTCGAATTCTGCGGCGCTCATCGGATCACCCGGACGTTGGATCCTTCGGGGTTCTGTTCAACTGCTTGTGCCAACTGGACGACTTCGCCGTCCGCGTGCTCGATCTTCGTTTCCGCGCTGGACGAAAAGTCCACCGCGGCGACCGTCACGGACTTCCGGAGGGCACCCGAGCCGAGTACCTTGCCGGGGACGACGACTGTCTCGTCCTCGTTCGCATACCGTTCGATACGACTCAGATTCACCTCGGCGTGCGTCGAGCGCGGCTTCTCCAGCCGGCCGGCGACGTCGTGCCATACGTCCGCACCCGAATCGCGGGCGACGGACTTGAGTTGGGCGATGAGACTACTGAGTCTCGGGCTCGTCTTGCTCATGGTTCTGACTCCTGATGAGAGTATAAGGGTGTGGAGTGCAGGGAGCAGGATTTGAACCTGCGAACTCCTACGAGACAGCGCCCTGAACGCTGCGCCTTTGGCCAAACTTGGCTATCCCTGCACGCCCACTGAGAAGGCGCGGTCTTACCGACGATACACCGTTCCCGCCGCCACCTAAAGGGGCTTTCGATTGCCCCCTGCCGACGCGTACCCGTCGCTACGGGCGTCGGGCGCGCGTCGGTGGTGGTGTGGCGGGTCATGTGTTACGTCTTAGAGACTGACCTTCTCGCGTAGTTCGTCCGCGCGCATGGAGAGTGACTCCACGGCGCGGAGCACCAGTTCGTCGACGGGCATCGACCCGTCGGACTCGACGTGGAAGACGAAGGCGTTCGGGACGTCCTCGACCGTGACCTCCTTCCCCGGATACCGGTTCGTGAGGTCGTGGCCGAACTCCGAGGTGGCGACGAGCTCGTCGCCGTCCTCGATGACGCCACGGACGATGTTCGGTTCGTCTTCAGCGTACTCGGAGGCGTCGTCACCGACCTCGACGTGCTGGAGGTGGCGGTAACCGACGGCCACCCCGCCTTGGAACTTCGCGTGGTCGCGACCCCGACCGAGTTTGGCCTCGGCCTCGGCTTCCAGACGCTGCCCGTCCTTCAGCTCGATGAGGGGAATGTTCTCGTCGGCGGGTTCGACTTGCGGGTCAGAGGAGACCAGATCACCGCTGTACGCGGTCTCCGGTCCCTCCACGTCGATGGCGAGGGTGACGACGTCGTCCTCGTCGAACTCGCCCTCCGGGGTCGTCAGCGGGACGAGCCCCATGCGGAGGGCGAGCACCTCGTCGAACAGGACGCTCGAGTTCTCGACGAACCGCACGGTGTCGATGGAGAGCGTCGGGACGTCCGCGAGGATCGCCCGGCGGATGCCGTTGGCGAACGCTGGCGTGATCCCTCTGACGAGGAATCGCGCGTCGCGGTCGCCCGTTTCGATGAATTCGACGTCGAAGTCCGTTGCCATGTCGTGTGGTTAGTAACCGCTGTTCTTCGGCGGGCGGGTCCCGTCGTGGGGGATCGGGGTGACGTCCTCGATGCGGCCGATCTCGAGGCCCGCGCGAGCGAGCGCTCGGATGGTGGCCTGCGCACCGGGGCCGGGGCTCCGCTGGAGGTTTCCACCGGGGCCACGGACGCGGACGTGGACGCCCTCGATACCCTGTTCTTTCAGGTCTTCGGCGAGCTGTTCGGCCATCTGCATCGCGGCGTAGGGGGACGCCTCGTCACGGTTCTGCTTGACGACGGCACCGCCGCTGGACTTGGCCAGCGTCTCGGCGCCGGTCTCGTCGGTGACCGTGAGCAGCGTGTTGTTGAACGAGGCGTGCACGTGTGCGATGCCCCACTTGCCGTCTGCGTCGTTCTCTGCCATTGGATTACTCCTGGTTGTCGGCGCGAGCCGGGTGGAGCTCGTCGGTGAGCGGGCTCGTCTCGTCGAACGCGATGGCGTCCTCCGTGGCGACGTCGACCTTCGTCGAGGGGGCCGTAACGCGGCTCCCGTCGACCGTGACGTGGCCGTGGACGATGAACTGGCGCGCCTGCTGCGGCGTGCTCGCCAGGCCCTTGCGGTAGGCGACGGTCTGGAGGCGGCGCTCGAGGACGTCCGTCACGTCCAGCGAGAGGACCGCGTCCAGTTCGTCGGACTCACCGAGGATGCCGAGGCGGCGGAGGCGGGAGACGAACTCCTCGCCCTCCGAGCCCTCCTCGGTCACGCGACCGAGGAGTGCGCGGGCCTCTCGGCGGTAGGAACGCAGTTCGGACTGCGCTCGCCAGAGCTCCTCTTTGTTCTTCAGGCCGTAGCGCCCGAGGAGGTCGGCCTCCTCGGAGATGCGCTCGCCCTGATAGGGGTGGTTCGGCGTCTCGTAGAACTTGGTGTTCTCACCGGGAAGCGCCATTATTCACCACCCTCCTCTTCTTCTGCTGCTTCTTCCTTCAGGGCCTCGACGTTGACACCGATGGTGCCCTCCGTACGCCCGGTGGACTTCGTGCGCTGACCGCGGACCTTCTGTCCGCGCTCGTGGCGCACGCCCTTGTAGGACCGGATCATCCGCATCCGGTTAACGTCCTGATTCCGGGTGAGGGAGACGTCGTTGCCCGTGATGTGTTCGGTCTCGCCGGTGTAGAAGTCGTTCCGGCGGTTCGCCAGCCAGTCAGGAACTTCGTCGGCGAAGTTCTCCACTGCCTCGACGATGCGCTCGATCGGCTCATCGTCGAGACGGCCGAGCGTGGCGGTTCGATCCACGTCGGCGTTGGCGGCGACCACGCGGGAGACCCGGCGGCCGATGCCGTCCATCTCGGAGAGGGCGCGCTCGACGGACTTGGTGCCGTCGAGGTCGGTCTGCCCGATGCGGACGAAGTATCGGATGTCCTCCTCTTCGTCCGTCTCCGCTTGTTGTTCTTCGCTCATGGTATGGTCGATGTGTGGAGAGGCGTCGTGGCGGGGATTTGAACCCCGGAGGCGGTGAGCCACAGAGTTAGCAACCCTGCGCCTTGACCAGGCTAGGCTACCACGACCCGCTCGATGGTTACTGTCGCCCTCTCGGACTCGGGACCGAACGCCCCTACAGTGACTGCACTCTATCCGAATCACCGACCCTACTTAACTATCACGAAACGGCGGAGGCGTGCGAACGACCGACGGGGGAGCCCGGAGACGGCGGGGACGGAGGCCGTGAAGGGCCCGTGGGTGTCCCCGGCCGTCGGCGGTGGTGGAATCAGTCGTCGGCGACGACCGGGGCGTCGGCGTCGCGGGGCGCGTCGAGGTACTCCTCGTTCACCGTCCAGCCGCCCTCGCCGTCGCGAACCATGTACTCGCCGTAGTAGGGGACGCGGTTCGCGACCGTCTCGCGGAACGCGCTCGCGATCTCCTCGCGGGACATCTCGCCCATCGAGCGGAGGTCGTCGTTCCGGTTCAGACAGCCCTTCAAGTACCCTTCGTGTGTCACGCGCACGCGGTGGCAGTTCGCGCAGAACTCCTCGTTGCCGACCGGGTCGACGATTTCGACCATCCCGCCGTCGACCCAGTAGCGCTTGCGGTCGTGCATCTCCCGGACCTCCACGCGGTCGGCCTCGCCCTCGAGCCAGTCGTGGACCTTCTCGACGTCGACGGCCCACTCGGGCTTTCCCACCAGCTCGGGCATGAACTCGATGAGTTGGAGCTGGAGGCCGTCGTTCTCGGCGACGTAGTCGACCATCTCGGGCACGTAGCCCTTCGTCTGCTCGAAGAGCACCATGTTGAGCTTCACGGGGTCGAGGCCGGCCTCGACGGCGGCCTTCACCCCCTCGATGACCTGCTCGTACGCGCCGGATTGGGTGACGGCCTTGAACGCGTCGGCGTCGAGGGCGTCCTGCGAGACGTTCACGCGCTCGACGCCGGCCTCGACGAGGTCCTCGGCGCGACCGGGGAGGAAGGTGCCGTTCGTGGTGAGCGACACCTCCATGGAGTCGGGCGTCCGGCGGACGATCTCCTCGAGGTCGTCTCGGAGCATCGGCTCGCCGCCCGTGAACTTCACGGCGTCGACGCCGAACCCCTCCACGACCTCGAGGAAGCGGACGACGTCGTCCGCGCTCATCTCGTGGTCGCGCGCCGCCATCGGGCCGCGGGTGTCGCCGAGTCCCTCGTTGTGACAGTAGACGCAGTCGAAGTTACAGCGGTCCGTCAGGGAGACCCGGACCCCAGTCACTTCGCGACCGAACCCATCCTCGAGCATGCGTTACGGTCGCACGCGCGGACGGATAAGCGCGCGGGTAGGGGCGGCGGTGCGCGCTATCTGCGGCGGAGGACGCGGACGTGAGTGTCGGGCGCGCACGTGACCTGCGAGCGCGCGCTCTCACCCGCACGCCGTGCGCCCGACTCCCGGAAGCGGCGGCGCGACCGGGCGTCACAACCCTTATTCACGCGACGGCGCCTAACGACTCCATGAACGAAGCGGACGTCAAGGCCGCACTCCGCGAGGTCGAGGACCCGGACCTCGGGGACGACATCGTCTCGCTCGGCATCGTCAACGACGTCGCCGTCGAGGACGGCGTCGCGCACGTCTCACTCGCGCTCGGGACGCCGTACTCGCCGTCGGAGTCGAGCATCGCCGACCGCGTCCGTGACGCCCTCCGCGCGGAGGGCCTCGAACCCGACCTCTCCGCGTACCACCCCGAGCAGGACGCGGCGGCGGGCGAGGACGCCGTGCTGCCGAACGTGAAGAACGTCATCACCGTCGCCTCCGGGAAGGGTGGCGTGGGGAAGTCGACGGTCGCGGTGAACCTCGCGGCGGCGCTCTCGAAGCGCGGCGCGCGCGTCGGCCTCTTCGACGCGGACGTCTACGGGCCGAACGTCC
This sequence comes from Halarchaeum grantii, assembly GCF_014647455.2. Lineage (NCBI taxonomy): Archaea > Methanobacteriati > Methanobacteriota > Halobacteria > Halobacteriales > Halobacteriaceae > Halarchaeum > Halarchaeum grantii. Next base: position 8,595 of record NZ_BMPF01000001.1, read on the forward strand.
CCCGGATGGTGTCGGCCGAGGAGGCCCCGCAGGCCACCGAGGAGGAGACGCTCGTCCCGCCGGAGAAGTTCGGCGTGAAGCTGATGAGCATGGCCTTCCTCACGGGCGGGGACGACCCCGTCATCTGGCGCGGCCCGATGGTCCACAAGGTGCTCACGCAGCTCGTCGAGGACGTCGAGTGGGGCTATCTCGACTACCTCATCGTCGACCTCCCGCCCGGCACGGGGGACACGCAGCTCACGGTCCTCCAGACGATTCCGGTGACGGGGTCGGTGGTGGTGACGACGCCGCAGGACGTCGCTATCGACGACGCGCAGAAGGGCCTCGAGATGTTCGGGACGCACGACACGCCCGTGTTGGGCATCGTGGAGAACATGAGCACGTTCGTCTGCCCGGACTGCGGGTCGACGCACGACGTCTTCGGGAGCGGCGGCGGCGAGGCGTTCGCCGAGGAGAACGACCTCCCCTTCCTCGGGTCCATCCCGCTCGACCCCAGCGTGCGCTCGGGCGGCGATGAGGGGAGTCCGGTCGCGCTCGACGACGAGAGCGACGTCGGCGAGGCCTTCCGCGACCTCGCCGCGAGCACCGCCGACATGACCGGCATCCTGAACCGACAGAACCTCCGCTGATGGCCGAGTTCGACGACGAGACGAAACGCGACGTGCTCCGTGCCGTCGCCGAGGACCTCCGCGCGGAGGAGTCGGACGAGGCGGAGAAGATCGCGGCGCTCGTCCACCGCGTCAGCGACCGCTACGACGCCTCGGAGGAGGCCTCGTCCGAGGCGCTCTATCGGAACATGCGCCACATCCTCGACGTCTCGGAGCGCGGCGGCCTGCGCCGGTAGCGCCACCCGAACGCTACTTAGACGACCTCGCAGACGAGGACCGGCGGGAGCCACGTGATCGGCGTCGTCTCCGTACATTCGACGGTCGGTGCGCCGTCCCCGATAGTCACGTTTCGAGCGACGCGTGCGCTCTGCCCGCGCGCGTCGCTCGCGCTCACGACGACCTCGTGGGTGCCGGCGGCGAAGGCGTACGTTCCGTTCAGTCGAACCGCGCCGTCGTCGCGCGCGGACGCGGTGTCGACGCGCTCGCCGTCGACGCTGAGCGCGAGCACGTCGAGGTCGCCGACGGGGTCGACCGCTCGCGCGTCCACGCTGAGGGCGTCACCGCCGTGGAGGACGGCCACGTCGAGCGTCGGCCCCGGGTCGACGACGACCCCCGTCTCGTTCCCGGCGAAGGTGAGCCTCACGGGGCCCTGCGAGGTCTGTCGGACGGCGTGGAGAGCGTGGGTGCCCGGCGTCAGCGAGACGGCGACGGCCCGTCCCTCCCCGACGCGCCGGTCGTCGAGGAACCAGTCGACGTACGAGCCGTCCGTCGAGTCGAGCCGATAGGTGGCGCTATCGACGCCGCCCGTGAGGAGCCGTGGGCCGGTGACGGTCGGCTGTGGCCCCTGTGGCACCCCGTCGGAGGCGGTACCCGTCGCGGTCGTGTTCAGCGAGGCGGTCGCGCGGTCGCCGGCCGCGTCGGTGGCGGTGACGTTCACGCGATAGCGGCCCCGCTCCCGGACGGTGTACTCGAGGACGGCCGCGTCGGCGGCGGCGGCCGCGCGCGTGCGGACGACCCGGCCGTCGATGCGCCACTCGAGGGCCGCCGGCCGCTCGGTCACGTTGACGCGCGCACGGTAGCGGACGGTGTCGCCGACGGTCGCGGTCCGTGGGCCGTCGAGCGCGACCGCGACGTCGCCGACCGATCCGACCGCCCCCGACGTGCCGACGCGGACGTAGAGGCGGTCGGTGGCGGTGTGGCCGGCGTCGTCGGTGACGGTGAGCGCCACGGTGTAGCGGCCGAGCGTTCGCGGCACGAAGCGCGTACGGACGCACGTCTCACAGTCGAGGGGAACGGCGGTTCCGCTCGGGCCTTCGACGCGCCAGCGATAGTCGTCGAGCGTCCCGTCGGGGTCGGTGGTGCCCGTCCCGTCGAGGTAGACCGGTCGGTCGAGGGTGCCGCGCTGGTCGAGGCCGGCGTCGGCGAGCGGGGGGCCGTCGGTGGCGAGCACACCGGTGGGTGCGGCGAGGAGGACGAGGAGGCAGAGGAGGGCGACGCGCATCGTCTATGCTCGGCGACACGTGAGCATAAACTGCCCGCAGCGCGCCGTGGTAGCGCGTGTCCTAGCGGCGGTTCTGACGGTGTACGCGCCGTTTGGTGGACGTCCGTCCGCGACAGCCTGCAGAAACCATCATCATTTTTCCTTGGTAATGGATGGCAAACGATTTAGTGAGTGACGTTCGAAGTCATCAGCAGCGTCCCACGCAGGGGGCGAGGACATACATTATGACTGACGACGAACTCATCTGGCGAATCGCGGGCGGTTCCGGCGACGGAATCGACTCGACGAGCCAGAATTTCGCGAAGGCTCTGATGCGCTCGGGGCTCAACGTTTTCACGCACCGACACTACCCCTCGCGCATCCGTGGCGGCCACACGTACGTGGAGATCCGTGCATCGTCGGAGGAGGTCAAATCCCGGGGCGACGGATACAACTTCCTCGTCGCGCTCGGTGACTCGTTCGCCCGGAACCCCAAGGAGAACGCCTACTACGGCGAGGAGGAGGTCAAGCCCCTCGCCGAGAACCTCGACGATCTCCGCGAGGGCGGCGTCATCGTCTACGACTCCGGGCTCCTCGACACCGCCGAGATCGAGAACTTCGACGAGCGCGTCGAGGAGAACGACTGGCACGTCTACGACGTCGACCTCCGCGGCATCGCCAAGGAACACGGCCGCGAGATCATGCGCAACACGGCCGGCGTCGGCGTCACCGCCGCGCTCACGGGCATCGACACCACCTACGTCGAGGACCTGATGGCCGAGGCGATGGGCGGCGACATCCTCGAGGCCAACCTGAACGTCCTCGAGGACGCCTACGAACACGTCCAGGAGGAGTACGACCCCGACGCCCACGACGTCACGGTCCCCGAGGGCGAGCACGACGAGGAGCAGGTGCTCGTCTCCGGGAGTCACGGCATCGCGTACGGCGCCCTCGACGAGGGGTGTCGCTTCATCGCGGGCTACCCGATGACGCCGTGGACGGACGTCTTCACCATCCTGACGAACCTGATGCCGGACGTCGGCGGCATCAGCGAGCAGGTCGAGGACGAGATCGCGGCGGCCGCGCTCGCGGTCGGCGCCTCGCACGCCGGCGCGAAGGCCATGTCCGGCTCCTCGGGTGGCGGGTTCTCGCTGATGAGCGAGCCGCTCGGCCTCGCGGAGATGACCGAGACGCCGCTCGTGCTCGTCGAGTCGATGCGGGCCGGTCCCTCCACGGGGATGCCGACGAAGCCCGAGCAGGCCGACCTCGAGCACGTCCTCTACACGAGTCAGGGCGACAGCCACCGCGTCGTCTTCGCGCCCTCGAACCAGGTCGAGTGCTACGAGCAGACGCGCAAGGCGTTCCAGATCGCCTACGACTACCAGATCCCGGTCATGGTCATCTACGACCAGAAGCTCTCCGGGGAGCACCGGAACGTCCCCAAGAGCACCTTCGATCAGGCGCCGAACCCGGACCTCGGGAGCGTCCTGACCGAGGAGGAGCTGAAGGACCAGCCCCACGGCGAGACCGGCATCTATCACCGGTTCCAGCACGAGGGCGAGGACGGCGTCAGCCCGCGCTCCATTCCCGGGCAGAAGGGCGGTCGCTATCTCGCGACCGGCAACGAGCACACCCCCGAGGGCCACATCAGCGAGAGCCCCTCGAACCGGAAGGCGCAGGTCGACCGGCGCAACGAGAAGCTCGCGTCGATCCGCGAGAACCTCGACGCCGACGAGCGCCAGCAGGTCTACGGCGACGAGTCCGCTGACTACGGCGTCATCTCGTGGGGCAGCCAGTCCGGCACCGTCGAGGAGGCCGTCGAGCGCCTGAACGAGAACGGCCACAGCGTGAAGGGGCTCAGCGTCTCCGAGATGGCGCCGTTCCCCAAGGAGTTCCTCTCCGAGTTCATCGAGAGCGTCGACGACGTGCTCGTCGTCGAGATGTCGTCGACGGCGCAGTTCCGTGGCGTCATCCAGAAGAACCTCGGGCAGTACGGGGAGAAGATCTCCTCGCTCCTGAAGTACGACGGCAACCCGTTCGAGCCCGCCGAGATCGTCGAGGCGGTCGAGGAGCACGGGAGCGGCGAAGAGCTCTCCTCGAACACGCGGTTCGAAGCCGCGGCAGGTGGTGACTAATCATGAGTGCGTTTAGCGCAATCGGCGACGAACGAGAGGTAGCGCAGGACGAGTTCACGCCCAGTATCGAGCCCCAGCCGACGTGGTGTCCGGGCTGTGGTGACTACGGTGTGCTGAAGGCCCTGAAGGGCGCGATGGCGGAGCTCGGCAAGAACCCGGAGGAGATCCTCCTCGCGACGGGTATCGGCTGCTCGGGGAAGCTCAACAGCTACTTCGACAGCTACGGGTTCCACACGATCCACGGCCGCTCGCTGCCGGTCGCCCGCGCGGCGAAGCTCGCGAACGACGGCCTCGAGGTCATCGCGGCGGGCGGTGACGGCGACGGCTACGGCATCGGTGGGAACCACTTCATCCACACGGCCCGCGAGAACCACGACATGACGTACATCGTGTTCAACAACGAGGTCTTCGGGCTGACGAAGGGGCAGACCTCCCCGACCTCGCCGAAGGGCCACAAGTCGAAGACGCAGCCGAACGGCAACGCGAAGACGCCGATTCGCCCGCTCTCGATGAGCCTGACGGCGGGCGCGTCCTACGTCGCGCGGACGGCCGCCGTCAACCCGAACCAGGCGAAGGAGATCATCAAGGAGGCCATCCAGCACGACGGCTTCAGCCACGTCGACTTCCTGACGCAGTGTCCGACGTGGAACAAGGACGCGAAGCAGTACGTCCCCTACATCGACATTCAGGACTCCGAGGAGTACGACTTCGACGTCCACGACCGTCGCGCCGCGCAGGACGCGATGCACGAGACGGAGGACGCCCTCTACGAGGGGAAGGTCCTCACCGGTCGCTACTTCGTCGACGACGAGCGCCCGTCCTACCAGCAGGAGAAGCGCCAGCGCGGCGAGCTCCCGGAGCAGCCGCTCGCGGAGCGGTACTTCGAGGACGGCGAGTGGGAGCGCTCCTACGACTTCATCGACCGGCACGCCTAACCCGGTTTCCGCTTCGGAAGATATTTTTTCTCTCGTACCAAAGAGAGTGTCGTGAGTAGTGAATCGACGGAGGAACGAATCCTCGCGGCGCTCGAGGAGGACGCACAGGCGTCGTACTCCGAACTCGCCGAGCGCGCGAACGTCTCGAAGCCCACCGTCCGCAAGTACGTGAACGAACTCGAGGAGACGGGCGTCATCGTCGGCTACACGGCCGAGGTGGACCCGAAGAAGCTCTCCGGGCAGTCGATCGCGATGGTCGGCATCGACGTCGCGTCCGAGCGCTACGTGGAGGCGACGCGCGACCTCATCGACCTCGAGTCGGTGCGGTCGCTCTACACGTCCTCGGGCGACCACATGTTGATGGCGGAGGTCCGCGCGGCGGACGGGAACGCCCTCGGCGACGTCATCAGCGATTCCATCCTCGGCATCGACGGTGTGACGGCCGCACACCCCTCGTTCCTGCAGGAGCGACTGAAGTAGGACCCCCATCCGAGACGTTTTGACGCAGGCGCGTCTCCTCATCGTATGGCGACCTTCGAACACGAGTCGTGGGTATCGGCGCCGCTGGACGCGGTCTGGGCGTTCCACGACCGGGCGGACGGTCTCGTGGCGTTGACGCCGCGGTGGGCGAACCTGCGCGTCGAGCGCATCGTCGGCCCCGACGGCGAGCCGGATCCGGACGTCCTCGACGTCGGGTCGCGTCTCGAACTCTCGGTCCGTCCCTTCGGCGTCGGCCCGCCCCAACGGACGGTCTCGGAGATCACGGCGCGCGAGCGCGACGGCGGGACGGCCTACTTCCGGGACGCGATGGTGGCGGGGCCGTTCCCGGAGTGGGAGCACACCCACCTCTTCTACGCGGAAGGCGGCCGGACGCTCTGCCGGGACCGCATCGAGTACCGGACGCCGACGGGGCCGCTCTCGCCCGTCGCGGACGAGGTCGCGAAGGCGGGGTTCGAGGCGGCGTTCCGGTATCGCCATCGGGCGCTTCGCCGACACGTCGAATAGACGCGCGCCGCCGTGTGGTTTTATGCGTCGTGCGAACGCACGGCACAGTATGAGTGATGCAGACGTCATCGTCGTCGGCGGCGGTCCCGCCGGCCTCAGCGCCGCGCTCTTCTGCGCGAAGAACGACCTCGAAACCGTCGCGTTCGACGGGGACGGGACGTGGCTCCACAAGGCCCACCTGTTCAACTACCTCGGCATCCGCTCGATGGACGGCGACGTCTTCCTCGAGCGGGCGCGCGAGCAGGCGACCGCCGACCACGGCGCGACGCTCCACGAGGACACCGAGGTCGAGGCCGTCGAGCGCGACGGTGAGGCGTTCGTCGTCACCGCGGACGGCGAGGAGCACACCGCGAGCTACGTCGTGCTCGCGACGGGCGCGAACCGTGACCTCGCCGAGGAACTCGGGTGCGCCCTCGACGAGGACGGCGTCGTGGAGGCGGACGTGACGATGGAGACGTCCGTGACGGGCGTCTACGCCACGGGCGCGATGGTGCGCGCGGAGGAGTGGCAGGCCGTCATCTCCGCGGGCGACGGCGCGGCGGCCGCGCTCAACATCCTCTCGAAGGAGAAGGGCGAGCACTACCACGACTTCGACACGCCCGCCGACGTCTGAGGCGCCGGAACCGCGCACGGAACGGGGACGCGCCCGCTCCCGATTGGACGCGCTCACGCACCGACGGAGGGAATTTTGCGCTGATACGGCGACTGAGTGTATCCGGTATTCGGGCGTTCTCGGCGGTGAAACGACCGAGAGGGTTTTGCCCGTGGCCGTCCACGGTTCTCCCCATGAGCCAGTCCCGCGCGCAGTCGTCCGTCGTGGGCGTCGCGCTCCTCCTCGGGTTCACCCTCCTCGTCGTGGGCGCGACCGTCACGCTCGGCTACGGGGCGATCTCCTCGTCCACGGACGCTGTCGCGGTCAATCAGGCTGAGAACTCGCTCTCGCAGTTCGACTCGGCGGCGAGCGAGGTCGCACTCGGCTCCTCGGACGCGCGCCGCGTCGACCTCGGCGGGACGGATCGCGGTGTCCGCGTCTCCGACGCCGGCCGACTGACGGTGTCGGTGACGAACCTCTCGACGGGGACCCCGGAGACGCTCGTGGACGAGTCGCTCGGCGCCGTCGTCTTCTCGCGCGGCGACCGACAGGTCGCGTATCAGGGTGGCGGCGTCTGGCGCGACGGCCAGGTCGTCTCGCCGCCCGAAGTCCACTACACCGACGGAACGCTGACGCTCCCCGTCGTCACGGTGCACGGCGCCGCGAGCGGGAGCGACCTCCTCGTCCGACGCGGCGGCGACCCCGTTCGGGTGTTCCCCACCGGGAACCACTCGAATCCGTTCACGGGGATGCGCGTGAACGTCACGGTGTCGGGGCCGTACTACGAGGGGTGGGCGACGTACTTCCGGGAGCGGACCGACGGGACGGTGTCGGTGGACGAAACGGAGCGGACGACGACGCTGACGCTGACGAACCCGCCGCCGCAGACGCCGGTAGAGGCCGGGGTTATTTCAGGGGCGGCGGGCACGACGCTTCAGGGAGGGGCTGACATCGACGGCTACGATTCCCGGGAGGGGGACTACGTAGCGACGAAAGCCGAGACGGGGCGTGTCTCCATCGCGGGGAATATTGCGCTCTCGAACGGCGGACATCTCCGTGGCAACCTCACCGTCGGAGGGACGGCGACCATCGATGGGGGGTCGACGGTAACGGGGGCCGTTCACTACGGCGGGTCGCGTCCGACGGTGACCGGTGGGGGATCCGTCGGAACGCTCTCCTCGGGAGCGACGCCGCTACAGCCGGCGAGTACGGCGGGCGCGGTACGCACGATGGTCGACGAGGCACGTTCGCGAAACGACAACGGCGACGTGAGCGTGATAGACGGAACGACGCTCAACTGCGACGACGATCCGTGCACGATTCCGGCGGGCACCTACTACCTCTCGGGGTTCAACCCGGATTGGCACGACGTCGAGTTGAACACGACGGATGGAGACGTCACGCTCGTCGTCGACGGCGACTTTTACCTCGCAAACGGCGCAAAGCTCAGCGTCACCGGTCCCGGGCGCGGCGACGTCTACGTTACGGGTGACGTCGACGTGACCGGCGGTGGACGAGTGAGCGTCCCGGGCGACGACGCGACCCGCTTCTGGCTCTATCCACTGCCATCGAGTGCTGTGACGTTTCACAACGGCGTTGGCTACACGGGTATCGTCTACGGGCCCGGCGGGGGCGATCAGGCCGGCGCGACCATCACGGTCGAGAGCGGCGTCCACGTCTACGGTGCGCTGGTGGGGAACGTCCGAGAGCTGGCGAACGGGGCGCACGTCCACTACGACCACGCGGCCGGCGCGTCGCTCCCCGACACGGTGAGTGCCCTCGAGGACCCGCCGGCGTCGATCTCCTACCTCCACGTCTCCGTCGAGCACCTGAACGTCACTGACGCTCGGGCCGGCTGAACTGGCCGCCGAACGCGCGCTGGACGACTTCGTTGAGCGCGGGATGGACGTGGACGGTGTTGCGGATGTCGGCGACGGTGCCGGTGCCGGCGCGCATCGCGACGCAGACCTCGTGGATCAGCTGTGAGGCGTGCGGGCCGACGACGTGCGTGCCAAGGATGTCGCCGTCGGGGGCGGCGAGCACCTTCACGAACCCGGGCGGGTCGCCCATCGCGAGGCCCATCGCGGTGTCCGCGAAGTCGTAGCGCCGCCGACGATACTCGCGGTTCTCCTCGCGGAGTTCGTCCTCGGTGTAGCCGACGCCGGCGACCTGCGGCGAGGCGAAGACGGCGTGGGGCATCGCGGTGTAGTCGACGGGGTCGCGCTGGTCGCGGAGGGCGTTCGAGATGACGGTGCTCGCTTCGTGGTTCGCGGCGTGCTTGTAGAGGTAGCGCCCGACGATGTCGCCGAGCGCCCAGACGTTCTGCGCGCTCGTCTCGAGGTAGCGGTTCGTCGCGACGAAGCCGTCGTCGGTGGTCTCGATGCCGGCGGCCTCGACGTTCAGGCGGTCGGCGTTCGGGACGCGGCCGGTGGCGACGAGGAGGCGGGTGCCCGCGACGGCGATTTCCTCCTCATCGGCTTCGGCGTGGAGGACGACCGAGTCGCCGTCGCCGCCACCGTCGGCTTCGACGCGCGTCGCCTCGGAGCCCGTGTGGACGTCGAAGCGCTCGCGATAGCGCTCGGTGAACTGCGCGGCGACGGCGGGGTCCTCGTCCGGGAGGAGCGTGTCGGCGCGTCCGACGATACTGACGTCGCTGCCGAACGCCCCGAAGTAGTGCGCGAGTTCGGCGGCGACGTAGCCCCCACCGACGACCACGAGTTTCTCGGGCGGGTCGCTCGCGCGGAGGGCGTCGGCGCTCGTCCAGTACTCGACCGCGTCGAGGCCGTCGATGTCGGGGACGGCGGGGCGGGTGCCGGCGGCGACGACGACCTTCTCGCCGCGAACCGTCGCGTCGCCGACGTCGAGGGTGCGCTCGTCGACGAAGCGGCCGGTGTCGTCGAAGAGGGTGTGCTGTGGTGCGGATTCGAGGCCGCGACGGATGGAGTCGCTGTCGGCGTCGACGTGGCCGTTCACCTCGGCGACCATGCCGTCGAAGTCGACGTCGTGGACGCGCGCGTCGATGCCGAACTCGTCCGCGGACTCGACGGTCTGCTTCACGTCCGCGCGGTGGATGAGCATCTTCGAGGGGATACAGCCCCGAGTGAGACAGGTCCCGCCGACGGGGCCGTCCTCGATGACGGCGACGTCCTGTCCCTGCTGTGCGGCGACGGCGGCGACGTCGAGGCCCGATCCGGAGCCGATGACGACGAGGTCGAACTCCTGCATACGCGGGACAGTGGAGCGCCGCCGGGATGTACGTTAGGAGAGGTCGACGACGACGGGGAGGTGGTCGGAGGGGTAGCGTCCGTCGTCGTACTGGTCGCTGCAGGCGGCCCGACTCTCGACGGTCCAGTCGTCGCCGACGAAGACGTGGTCGATCGTCCAGTCGGCGATGAGGTCCCGAAAGTCGGTCCGCGAGGTGTTCGGGCCGTGGTCGTGGGGCGCGACGGCGCGCGCGTCGTCGAAGGATGACGCGAGCAGGTCGTGGGGCGGGTCGCCGGCCTCGCAGTTGAAGTCGCCGACGACGAGGACGCGCCCGGACTCGACGCCGACGGCGCGTTCGCGGACGAGTTCGGCGCCGCGTTTTCGCGCTTCGCGGCCCTCGTGGTCGAGGTGGACGCAGAAGACGACGACGGTCTCGTCGCTCTCGCGGTCGCGGAGGGTGGCGCGCGTGCAGACGCGCGGGTGGGTGGCGTCCCAGCCGACGCTCCCCTCGATACCGGGCGTCTCGGAGAGCCAGAAGGTCTCGGAGTCCACGGCCTCGAAGCGCGCCGCGCGATAGCCGACGGGCACGTACTCGCCGGCGGCCTCCGCGCTGGCGCGGGACTGGCCGACGAACCGGTAGCCATCGAGGCGCTCGCGGAGGTCGTCGAGCTGCGCGGCGAGCGGCTCCTGCAGGCCGACGACGTCGGGTGCGTGATAGCGGACGGTCGAGGCGACCGCGTCGCGCCGGTGGCGCCAGACGTTCGCAGCGTCTTCGGGCGTGTCGACGCGGACGTTGTACGTCATGGCGCGAACGGAATCCATCTGTGCTCGGATTCAGCGTCGATCCGTAAAAAGATGAACCTCGCGTCGCGCGCACGTCGGGGCGTGGCCGGATCGCCCGGCGTCACGGTGTCAACCGTCGAATTCTTGTCCGTCGACATAGTACTGCCGGCGATGACACTCATCGCGGAACTCCGGCTCTCGAGCCCGGACCTGCCGCTCGTCTCGGCGCTGGGTGCGGCACCGGAGACGACGCTGGAGGTGGAGTCCGCGATGGCGGCCGACGCGGATCGCCCGGCGCTGTTCGTGTGGGCGCGCGGCGGTGACCTCGACGCCTTCGAGCGCGCGGCGCGCGACGACGCGACGGTCGGCGACGTCCGGTGTCTCGAAGACTTCGGCGAGCGCCGACTCTATCGGGTCTGTGTGGCGGCCGACGCGCCGGTCGTCCTCTACCGCGAGACGGTCGCGGTCGGCGCGGCGCGCCTCGACGTCCGCGCGACGTCCGACGGCATCGACACCCGCATCCGCTTCCCGGACCGGGACGCGCTCCGCACGTTCCGCGCGCGCCTCGTCGAGCGCGACGTCGACGTCTCCGTCCGCCGGCTCTACTCGGAGCGGGACGGCGACGCGGACGGCGACGCGGACGGCCTGACGGAGAAGCAGTACGAGACGGTGGCGACGGCGCTCGACGCGGGCTACTTCGCGGTGCCGCGCGACGCGTCGCTCGCGGACATCGCGGACGCCCTCGGCGTCTCGCGGCAGGCGGCCTCCGAGCGCATCCGGCGCGCGATGGCGACGCTCGCGACGGACGCGGTCGAGGACGCGGGCGGGCACTCGTGAGTCAGGTCAGCGCCCGACGCCCGCCCGGAGCGCGCCCGCGAGCCGAGCGAAGCCGACGAGGACGGGGTAGCAGAGCGCGTAGCACGCGACGACCACGAGGGTGACGAACGCGCAGAGCGAGAGGAGGGCGAACGACCCCGCACCGCTCGCGATCGTCATCGCCTCCTCGAAGAGCGCCGGGTCCTCCGAGTACGACTCGTGTAGATAGGGACGGAGCGCGGCGCGCGGCCGTCCGACGAGCGCGCCGGAGAGCCGTCGAGCGACCGCGAGGGGGCCGGGAATCGCCATACGCGTCCCCTGCGTGCGCGGCGGACAAAAACCCGGGTGGCACGCCTTCGAGACGTGTCGCGACGCGGAGCTATTTGGCGGCGGCACGCGACGGGGGTGACGTGAACGCGATAGCCACGGCGGACCTCCGCAAGTCCTACGGCGACCTGACGGCGCTCGCCGGGTTGACGCTCGACGTCCCGTCGGGCGAGCTCTTCGCGCTGCTCGGGCCGAACGGCGCGGGCAAGAGCACGACCATCCGCATTCTCACCGGCCAGCTCCGCCCGGACGCGGGGTCGGCGTCCGTCCTCGGCGTCGACCCGGTCGAGGACCCGGTCGGGGTGCGCGAGCGCATCGGCGTCCTCCCCGAGCAGGAGTCGCCACCGAGCTTCATGACGCCGCGCGAGTACTTCGACTTCGTCGCGAGCGTCCGGGGAATCGACGACGACGCCCTCTCCGAGCGCGTCGAGACGTGGGCGGCTCGGCTCTCCTTCCGCGAGAAGCTCGACACGTTGAACACTGACCTCTCGCGCGGCCAACAGCAGAAGGTGATGATCACGGGCGCGTTCCTCCACGACCCCGACCTCGTCTTCATCGACGAACCGCTCGTCAACCTCGACCCGATCGTGCAGGAGACCGTCAAGCGCTTCCTCGAGTCCTATCGCGACGACGGCAACACGGTCTTCCTCTCGACGCACGACATCGACGTCGCCGCCGAGCTCTGCGACCGCGTGGGCATCGTCCGCGAGGGCGACCTCGTGGCGACGCGCCGTCCCGCCGAGTTGGGCGAGGGCGAACGCCTCCTCGACGTCTTCCTCCGTGAGGTCGGCGACGGCGCGGCGTCGGTCGACGGCCCGACAGGCTCGGGGGGAGCGCACGACCGATGAGCACGGCGCGAACGGTGCTCGCGGCGATGTTCCGCGAGGAGTGGCGTCTGCACAGCGAGCTCTTCGGCGGGCGGCGCTTCGCGGCCTTCCCCGTCTTCCTCGCGCTCGCGGGCGCGCTGACGACGTGGGCGCTCGGGACGACCGGAACCGACGCGGGGGCGGTGGTGGCGGGCGTACACGTGCTCGTCCTCCTCTTCGGCCTCCAGACCGGGACGGTGGGGTTGCTCGGGCAGGACGCGATGCGCAACCTCCTCGGCGACGTGACGCTCGTCGTCTTCAGCGCGCACACGCTCCCGGTGAGCGAGCGCCTCCTCCTCGGTGCGTTCCTCGTGAAGGACGCCGTCTACTACGCGGTGCTCTTCGTGCTCCCGATCAGCGTCGCGTGCGCGCCGCTCTTCCCGCTCGCCTCGCTCCCGCTCCTCTGGGTGACGCTCACGTGGACGTTCGTCCTCGGTCTCCTCGGGACGCTCGCGGCCGTCTCGCTGGCGTCACGCGGGCGACCCGGGAAGGCGCTCGCGCTCGTCGGCGCCGCCGGCGTCGTCGCGGCGTTCCTCGCGGGCTACCCGGTCGGCGACGCGACGCCGTACGCGGTGTTCGTCGCGCCCGGCGTCCGCAGCGTCGCGCTCGCGGCCCTCCCGCCCCTCCTGCTCGCGGGCGTCGCCGCCGTCACCTACGACTCCGAGTACGAGCCACCGGCGCGGACGGTCGGGAACGGCTTCCGCGCGTGGCGGCGGCGGGCGCCCGCGTGGGACGACCCGGTGTTCGTGAAGACGATGCTGGACGTGGAGCGCTCGGCGGGCGGCTACTGGAAGGTGCTCTTCTCCGCGGGGATCCTCTTCGCGGTGAGCGCCTTCCTCGTCGACCTCGCGAGCGGCCTCGTCGGCCTCCCCGTCCTCCCGGGCGTCGCGTTCGGCTCCATCCTCGGGCTGACGGCGTTCACGACCTACAACTGGCTCACGCAGTTCGACAGCCTCGAGACGTACGCGCAGTTCCCCATCGACGCGGGCGACGTCTTCCGCGCGAAGGCCCGCGCGTTCGCCGTCCTCGGCGTACCCGTCGGCGTCGCCTTCTACGCCGGCGCCGTCCTCTGGCGGGGCGCGGCCGTCCTCGACGCGCTCTGTGGGTTCGTCCTCCTCGTCGGCCTCCAAGCGTACCTGTTCGGACTGACGGTGGCGCTCGCGGGCTTCCAGCCCAACGAGTTCCTCTTCGACACGGTGCTGTTCGCGACGTTCACGCTCGCCGTCGTCGTCCCGCTGGTCCCCGTCCTCGTCGTCGGCTTCGTCGCCGCGCCGCTCGGCGCGCTCCCCGCGACCGGCCTCGCGCTCGTCGGCCTCCTGCTCGGTGTCGTCGGCGTCGTGCTCTATCGGCGCGCGGTGCCGCGCTGGCGCGAGCGCCTCCGCGAGTGACGCGACGCCACGCCTATACGCGCCGCGTGCCTTTCTGAGGGTATGAGCGACACCGAGACGAGCGACCTCCCGGAGACGGACGCGGAGTGGCGCGAGGTGCTGACCGACGAGGAGTACCGGGTGCTCCGCGAGCAGGGGACCGAGGCGAAGTTCACCGGCGAGTTCATCGGGAAGGACGACGACGGCACGTATCGGTGTGCGGGCTGTGGCGCCGTGCTCTTCGACTCGGAGACGAAGTTCGACTCCGAGGGGTCGGGATGGCCGAGCTTCGACGACGCCGTCGAGGGCGCGGTCGAACTCCGCCGCGATACGAGCCACGGGATGGTGCGGACCGAAGTCGTCTGCGCCGAGTGCGGCGGCCACCTCGGGCACGTCTTCGAGGACGGCCCCACCGAGACGGGCAAGCGCTTCTGCATCAACTCGTGCGCGCTCGACTTCGAGGAGAACGGTGACGACCGGTAGGGAGTCACCGCTTACCGAGCGCGAGCGAGCTGTGGGAGCGAGACGCGAGGAAGACGGCGACAACTGAGCGCGAGCGAGGGCGCCATCACTCCGCGAGACGTCGCCGCTCGCCACCGCCGGTGTCTCCAGACCGGCCCGTGGGCCGAACCCGATAGCCGTCGTGTGGCGACGCGTCGTCGGACGCGTGATCTGGGAATCGGCCGCCCGGTGTCCCGTCCGCGTGTCGCTTCGTACGGAGTACGCCGGACGCTACTCGAGACCTACAGGCGGCAGCACCACGCACGGAACCTCGACGTGCCCGACGAGACCGGCGGCGGTGCTCCCGAGTCCGCCTTCCGCGCCCGCCCCGGGGTGGTGGGCGCCGAGGACGAGTTCGTCGACGTCGCCGGCGTCGAGTTCGTCGCGGAGCTCCGCGAGCGGGTCGCCCTCGCGGACCGCGGTTTCGACGTCGGGCACGGCGAGTCGAGCGGTGGCGACGTTCACGGCGTCGGCCGCATCACCGGAGCGCGGAGCGTTCCGGGTGGCTACCGACTCGCTCGGCGATTCGTGACCATCTCGCGACCCGCACTCGCTGACGCCGACGACGCGAACGACGTCGTCGCTCGTGAGGCGTCCTTGGAGGTAGTCGCAGGCCGCAGCGGTCGTGTGCACGGAGTCCGTGGCGAGGAGATAGCGCGTCATATCGGTCGCTCGGGCGCGCGTGGGAAAAAGCTACTCGGCCGTCGCGGCGCGGTAGCGCTCGAAGAGCGCGCGGGCGCGCTCGCTCTCGCCGGCCTCGGCTTCGACGCCGGACTCCTCGACGGCCTCGAACTCGCGGTCCTCGTGCCCCGCCCACTCCTGCAGGGCTTCGTTCGCGGCCTGCGCGTGGTCTTCGGCGTCCTCGATCCCTTCGACGGATTCGCGGTAGACGACCGTCCACTCGTCGGCGTCGAGGTCGAAACCGACGCCGTGGACGATGCCGTCGCGAACGAGGACGAGCGCGGAGACGAGGCGCTCGTCGGCGTCGCGGGCGGTGTGCGCGCTCGCGGGCGCGACCATCCGGAAGGCGTCGCTGCGGTGGAGCGCCCGGCCCTCCGCGATGGTGAGCGGGCGGGACGGGAGTGAGTCCATCGACATACGCGTCGGGACGCGCCCGACACCAAAGAGCGGGGCGGTTCCGGGTGGCTTTATTCGGCGGGCGCGCACACCCGCGAGCGTGCCACTCTCCGCGTCGCGCTCCATCGGTGTCGGTCTCGCGCTCGGTACGCTTCTCGGCCTGTCGGTCGGCGCCGTAGCGGCGGTCACGGGAGCCCCGGTGTCCGACGCCGGGGTGGCGGTCGCGCTCGGCGTCGGACTGGGACCCGTGCTCGGTGCCGCCCTCGTCCCGGTGGCGGGATGGGCGGCGGGTCTCGAACGGGCGACGACGCCGCTCCTCGCGGCCGGGACGCTCGTCGGCCTCCTGCTCGGCGTCGGCGCGAGCGCGCTCGCGTGGTGGGTCGGGGTCGCGTCGCTCGTCGCTCTCGGTGGCGTGGCGCTCTGTGGCGGCGTCCTCGGACTGGGCCTCGGCGCGCGTCACGCGTTGGCGCTCGCGTGAGCGGTCGCTCACCGGGTCGCGTCGAAAGAAATGTCGATTGCGCCGCGAGGGCGCTGAGTCGTCTACTTAAAGGCGCGTGACGTTCGTCGCGCGGGGGCCCTTCTCGGCCTCCTCGATGTCGAACTCGACCTCCTGACCCTCTTCGAGGTCGGGGCCGCCGACGTCCTCCATGTGGAAGAAGACGTCCTCGTCCGCGTCGTCAGTCTCGATGAATCCGTAACCGCCCGTGTCGTTGAAGAAGTCAACCTTACCGCTTGCCATTACAACACATCGTAGGGGAGTGTGAGGGATAAGGGTTCCGCGAGTCGCGCTACCATGGGTACGCGACGCGAGCCACCCCCGGGTGTCGTGTCGCCGTCGACGGCGTCCGCCTGCAGGCCTTCGAGTTCGTCGTCGAGTTCGACGCCGGTGAACCCGTGCCGTCGTAGCGAAACTCGAGGCCGCCCCCTCCGACTCCGCAGATCTGGCACGGCGTGAGACCGGACCGACGCTCACCGCCCCCTCAACGGCCGACGCGACGGCCCGTCTCTCTCACGGGCGCTACGGACGGCTCCGTACCCGAACGTATCTGTTTGTAGACAGGAATAAGGCGGTGGCGCGTCCACGTTCACGCGCGCCCATGCCCACATCCGAGCGCCCGCGCCACGACCGGTGGTCGCCGTGACGCCGCGCCCCGGCCCCGTCCTCGCACGCCTCGCCCGACCCGCCGGCCCGGAGACGACGCTCGCCGTCCTCGCGGACGTCCACGCCGACGTCGCGCGCGAACCCGGCTCGTGGAAGTGTCACGAGCACGCCCTCGACAGATTGCGGACCGCACTCGACGACGCCGGCCGCCTCGGCGCGGACGCCGTCCTCGTCGCCGGCCGCCTCGGCGCGGACGCCGTCCTCGTCGCCGGCGACCTCACCCGCGACGGCCGCCCCGACTCCTTCGACGCCATCGACGCGGCGTTCGCGACCGTCGACGGACCCGTCCTCTGCGTCCCCGGGAACCACGACGTCCCCAAGAGCTACCGGGACGCCCCGAGCGTCCACGCCTTCCGCGAGCGCTACACGCCCGGCGTCCTCCCCTACGTCCGGCGCGTCGGCTCCGTCCACGTCGTCGGCCTCGATACCGCGAGCGCCGTCGAGGACGGCTCACACGGCCGCGTCACCGACGACCAGCTCGCGTGGCTCGACGCCGTCCTCCCGGCCATCGGCGAGGCCGTCGTCGTCTGCCACCACAACCTCGCGGACGCCGCCAGCCACGCCGCCCCCGTCGGTATCGAGGCCCACGCTACCGTCGAGGGCGCCGACGCCCTCGCCGACGTCCTCGCCGACCACGCCGTCCCGCTCGTCGTCTCCGGGCACGCCCACTGGCCAACCGTCGGCGCCGCCGGGCGGGTCCGCGAACTCCTCGCGCCCGCCGTCTGCTCGTTCCCGCAGGCTGGCCTCATCCTCGACGTCACCCCGGAGGGGACGACCGTCAGCATGCTCCCGCTCGCCGACCGCGACGGCCTCCGGGCCGCCCACGACGCCGCCTGCGACGGCACCGAGCGCTCGCGGCGCATCGTCGAGACCTTCCGCGACGGCTATCTCACGCGGTTCCCGCTCGTCGACGAGCGGACGAGGAACAACCCGAACGCGACGCGCCTCCCCCTCGAGCGCTAGCTCCGTCGCGCGAGAGCGACGCTCGCGAGGAGGAGCGCGAGGCCGGCACCGAGCACGCCGACGCCCGGAACGCCGCTCGACGTCGTCGTCGGACTCGGGCTGTCCGCGCCCGCGAGCGACGGCCGGATGGCGGTCACCGCCGCGACGTCCGGGCCGTTCACGACCGTCACCGTCTCGCCGTCCTGCACGACGCGGTACGCGCCCCGATAGCCGTCCGCCTCGGGGACGACCCACGTGCCGTTTCGCTTCGTCGCGTCGTGCGCCTTCAGCGAGAGCACGTAGGCGTCCGCGAACGCGCTCGCGTCCGCGCTCGTGTTCCACGCCGTCTTCCAGACGAAGCCGTTCTTCGCGTTCTTCCGGTAGGGGAGGACCGCGTCGCCCGCCCACCCCGTCGTGGCCGCCGCGCTATACCGGAGCGTTCGGTACTCCCCGTCGCCCTGAATCGCGCGCTGCGGGACCGCGCCCGCGCCGTACTCGTAGCTCTGCCACCAGAGGCCGACGAACGCCGACGCCTCGCCGAGCGTGTCCGTCCCGTTCACACCCTGCTCGGGGAACGTCTCCCAGCCGTTCGTCGCGGCGTCGCGGTCCACGGAGACGGCCGTCCGTTCGGGTGCCGTCCCGTGAATCACCTCCGTCGTGGTGTTCGGCGGGCGCTCCCAGGCGTCGTCCACGGCCGCCCAGCCACCGCGCTCGGCGAGGTCGGCGACGTAGCCCGGCCCGCTCGCGTACGGGAAGTAGAGCGTGAACTGGAGGCTCCGCGGCGGACTCGCCGACGCGGACTGCGAGTCGGACTCCGAGTTCCCGTCGTTGCTCGACTCCCCGTCACCGCTCGAACTCGGCCCCGCGACGCAGTCCCACTCGCCGCTCGCGCACTTCTCCTCGTAGCGTGACTCGACGTAGCGCGCCTCGCCCTCGACGAGCCCGGACGTCGCGAGCTGCGCGTCCTGCGTCTCGCCGCCGTACTTCGCCTTCGTCAGGTCGTACTGCTGGTCCTGGAGGGCGTGCTGGAGCTCGTGTGCGAGCGTGGCGTACTCGATGTGGGCGTTCTTCCCGTCCGGGACGACGATCTTGATCGCGTCGCTGGACGGCGAGTAGTAGCCGAGGACGTTGTTCGAGTAGTAGGACTGCGTCGCCGCCGAGAGGTTCGTGTCCGAGCCGATTATCAGCGCGGCCTCCCAGACCTGCTGGTTCCACCGGCTGTACGCGGTGTCGCTCCCGCCGCTCGACTGGTTCGCCTGATAGGCCGCGCGCGAGATGACGTCGACCGGCACCGCCGTCCCGAAGTTGCGCTGGCGGACGTGCTCGACGCGCGCCATCGTCCGCCGGACGTACGCGTGCGTCTCGCTCGCGTTCAGCCCGTCGTCCTGATTCACCGTGACGTTCGAGTCGTACCAGTAGCCGTCGAAGTAGCCGACCGTCGCGTTCTCCGCCGGGGCGCCGTGGGCGGCCGGCGCGGCCGGCGTGGGTGCCGACGCCGTCGCCGTCGCGGGCACGGCGAGCGCCGACGCGACGGGCGCGAGGAGAAGGGTCACCACGAAGACGGAGAGGAGCGTGCGCGAGGGCATTCACTCTCCGGTTGGCGTGGCCGCCACAAACAGTTGTGGGTCCGCCGGACCTCACTCGGGTTTCACGACGTCGCTGCACTCCGGGCAGTCGGCGTACGCCGACCGTCCATCGCCGTCCTCGTACTCGATGAGCACCGCGCTCTCCGGGATGCGCGCGCCGCAGTTCGGGCACTCCCCGAGCGTCCCGTCGGCACTGTCGACATCAGTCATTCCGAACACCTAGTGGGAGTTCCCGAACCGACATAACTGTTCGCCGCGAGGTCGGAGCCCCGACTCAGACGACGTCCTCGACGACGACGCGCTCGGCGGAGACGTCCTCGATCACTGCGCCGAACCCGCCGACCGTCACCTCGCCGTCGTCCGTCTCCACGACGAGCGAGGCCTGCCCCGCGAGGCTCTGGAGCGAGCGCGGCCCGTCGTCCTCGTCGTCGCGGCCCTCGTAGGCGATGTCGACGACGCGCCCCGCGAACTCGCAGTACTCGCCCGTCTCGACGCGGTGGCCCTCGATGTGTACGAGCACGTCCGCGCCGGCCTGCAGGCGGGGGGCGAACTCGTGGGCGGCGCGCCGGACGTCCACGTACGTCCGTGGGTACCCGCGGTCGGCCTCGAGCAGCGGCTCCCAGAGTTCCCAGAGCGTGCTCAAGTAGTACCAGACGAAGACGGCGGCGTGCGTCCGGTCGTTCACGACGACGCCGTACTCGCGCGGCGAGCCGACGTGCTCGGCGTAGCAGACGCGGTGCTGGTCGACGATGGCGAGGAAGGGGGCTTCGCGTTCGCGCCAGCGCGCCTCCGTCGCGACCGACTCGAGCGGGAGGTCGGTGACGACGTCGCGGGAGCAGGAGTGAATCGACAGCTGGACCGCGACGCCGCGCTCGTGGGCGCCCGCGAGCGCGGCGCGCAGGTCGCGGAACTGCGCGGGCGTCACGGAGAGCTGCACGCGGTGCTCGGCGCTCCCGACGAACGCCTCCGCACGGTTGCGCAGCGTCGAGAACCGCGACACCACCGACACCTCGTGGGTGCGTGGTTCCGGGCGCGTCCACCGGTTCTCGACCTCCGTCGCGGCCGCACGGAGGTCATCGACGCGCTCGCGGAGCGTGGAGACGACGCCCTCCGGGGAGGGGACGCGCACGTGCAGGTGCTCGCGCTCGTACGTCTCGACGTAGCCCTCGTCCTCGAGGGACCGGACGACGTCGTAGATGCGGGGCTGGGGGACGTCGCTGGCGTCCGCGAGCGCGCTCGCCGACGTGGAGCCGAGTTCGAGGAGCGCGACGTACGCGCGGGCCTGATAGGGCGAGAACCCCTCGCCTTCGAGCACGGACGCCAGCGCCTCAGTGTCCATACCTCCCCTGTGGCGCCCGCCGTCGTAAGTCCCTTTCTGCGTCCGCCCGCTGACGCCGCCCTCGCCTCCGGCGTCCGTCCGCGCCCCGCCTCCTGACGACACGGGCGGGCAGACGCTCGCGAGGAGACAGCGCTTTCCCGCCGGGACGGCTTCGCGACACCATGCACGGAGTCACGCGCGTCGAGGACGACGCCGAACGCGCGGACGCGCTCGGCGTCCGCTACGCCGTCTTCGTCGACGAGCAGGGCGTCCCCGAGGACGTGGAGGTCGACGAGCACGAGGCGGCCGCCACGCATTACGTCGCGTACGCCGACGGGACTCCGGTGGGCGCCGCGCGCTACCGCGAGCACGACGACGCGACGGCCAAAATCGAGCGCGTCGCCGTCCGCGAGTCGCATCGCGGCGAGGGCTGGGGGGCGCACCTGATGGACGCCGTCGAGGCCGACGCCCGCGAGGCCGGCTACGAGCGCGCCGTCCTCCACGCGCAGACGCCCGTCGTCGGGTTCTACGAGGCGCGCGGCTACGAGGTGGTCGGCGAGACGTTCGAGGAGGCCGGCATCCCGCACGTCGAGATGGCGACGCGGCTCTGAGCCGCGCGGCGACGAGGTGGCGGGCCTCGGTAGTGGGTCAGTCCTCGTCCTCGACGTCCACGGTGAACTCGTCGACGGCCTCCTCGGCCACCTCGAAGGAGACCATTTCGAGGTCGGCCGCGAGCAGGTCGGGGAGCCGCTCGGTGAAGCGCTCGCAGTGGTCGGTCTCCTCGTGGGCGGCGTGCGCGGCCGCGTCCTCGTAGCGCTCGACGAACCGGAGCGTGTTCTCGTCGTGGACGTCGACGCCGGCGCGGTAGTCGATGACGCCGTCCTCGCGGTTGGACGCCTCGACGAGCTCTCTGACTGCATCGAGGGCTTCTTCGCGGTGTTCGGGGTCGAGGTGGAACGTCGCGTGCAGAACGAACATGGCTCGAACGGGCGCGCGGACGGCACAAAAGCCGTCCGGTGCCGACCGAACCGCTTCCCCTCGACGCCCCCCGCCACCGAGAGAGTCAGACCTAAGAACGGACCCGTCCACCATGGGAGTATGGACGACGACGACCGCAGACGCGTCCTCGACCTGCTCTGCGAGGACGCCCGGTACACGCCCGAGGACGTCGCTCGACAGCTCGACCTCACGCCCGAGGAGGCCGAGGCACACATCGAGGCCCTCGAGGACGAGGGCGTGCTGCGGGGGTACACGGCGGTCGTGGACTGGGCGGCGCTCGACGACGGCATCGTCGAGGCGAAGGTGGAGCTGAACGTCGAGCTCGACCGCGAGACGGGCTACGAGGACATCTCGCGTCGGATCGCGAAGTTCCCCGAGGTCGCCGCGTTCCAGCTCGTCAGCGGCGACTACGACTTCGCCCTGGAGGTGCGCGCGGACTCGATGAACGCGGTCTCGCGCTTCGTCTCCGAGGAGATCGCGCCCATCCCCGAGGTCACGCAGACGGTGACGCACTACGTCATGGAGACGTACAAGGCCGAAGGCATCGAGTTCGGCGACGGGGAGGAGGACGACCGGCTCTCCTACTCGCCATGAGCCACCACCTCTCTGAGCGCGCCGAGCGAACGCCGCCCTCCGGGATTCGGCGGTTCTTCGAGATCGCCGAGGAGATGGAGGACGTCGTCTCGCTCGGCGTCGGCGAACCCGACTTCAGCGCGCCGTGGCCCGCGCGCAAAGCCGCCATCGAGGCCCTCGAGCGCGGGCAGACCTCCTACACGTCGAACCGGGGGCGACGCGACCTCCGCGAAGCCATCTCCACGCACGCGACGCGCTACGGCCACGACTACGACGCCGAGGAGGAAATCCTCGTGACGACGGGCGTCAGCGAGGCGATGGACCTCGCGATGCGCGCGCTCGTCGACCCCGGTGACGTCGTCGCCGTCGCCGAACCCGCCTACATCTCCTACGGGCCGGACGCCTCCTTCTCGGGGGGCGAGGTCCTCCCCGTCCCGACCGAGGCGAGCGAGGAGTTCCGCCTCACCTACGACGCGTTGGAGCGCGCGGGCGCCGAGCGCGCGGACGTCCTCGTCTTCTGCTACCCGAACAACCCGACGGGCGCGACGATGGACGCGACCCACCTCGCGGAAGTCGCGGAGTTCGCGCGCGAGCATGACCTCTTCGTGCTCGCCGACGAGGTGTACGCCGCGCTCACCTACGAGGGCGAGCACGACAGCATCGCCACCCAGCGGGGGATGCGCGAGCGCACCGTCGTCTTCAACGGCTTCTCGAAGGCGTACGCGATGACCGGCCTCCGGCTGGGATACGCGATGGGGCCCCCGGAGGTGGTCGACGCCATGAACCGCATCCACCAGTACACGATGCTCTCCGCGCCGACGACGGCGCAGGCCGCCGCGCTCGAGGCCCTCGAGTCGTGTGACGACGCCGTCGCGGACATGCGCGAGCAGTACGACCGCCGCCGGCGCTTCGTCCTCTCGCGCTTCCGGGAGATGGGGCTGGACTGCTTCGAGGCGCAGGGCGCCTTCTACGTCTTCCCCTCGGTGCCGGGCGACGACGAGGCGTTCGCGGAGGAACTGCTGCGCGAGGCGGAGGTCGCCGTCGTCCCCGGGCGCGTCTTCGGCGACGGCGGCGAGGGCCACGTCCGGGTCTCCTACGCGCGCTCGCTCCCCGAACTCCGGGAGGCGATGGACCGCATTGAGGCGTTCCTCGCGGACTACTGATGGGCGAGAGCGGGGGCCACGCGGGGCGCGCCGACCCCGGGCACGCGGACGCGGTGTCCCGGATCGCCGACTCGCTCGTCGACGCCGACACCGCGGTCGCGTTCACGGGCGCGGGCGTCAGCACCGCATCCGGGGTCCCGTCCTTCCGTGGCGACGACGGCGTCTGGAACGCCGAGTACGACCCGGCCGACTTCCGCATCGAGCGCTTCCGCGCCGACCCGGTCGGCTTCTGGGAGGACCGCCTCGAACTCCACGAGACGATGTACGGTGTCGACGCCGCGAGAACCGAGGGGGACGGACGCGCGAGCGACGCGGGAGAGCGGGACGCGCACGCCGTCGCGCCGAACGCCGCCCACGACGCGCTCGCGACACTGGAGGACGCGGGCGTCCTCACCGCCGTGGTCACGCAGAACGTCGACGGCTTGCACGCGGCCGCCGGCACGGACTCCCTGCTGGAGATCCACGGGAACGCCCGGCGCAGCGTCTGCGTCGACTGTGGGACGACGACGCCGACGGACGCCGTCCGCGAGCGCGTCCGCGACGGCGAGACGCCACCGCGCTGTGACTGTGGCGGCCTCCTCAAGCCGGACGTGGTGCTGTTCGGTGAGCGTCTCCCGCCGGTCTTCGGCGAGGCGCGACGGCTCGCCCGTGAGGCCGACGCCTTCCTCGCCGCCGGGTCGTCGCTCACCGTCGAGCCTGCGGCGTCGCTCCCGGTGACGGCGGCACGCGATGGCGACCTCCACGTGGTGAACTTCGACGGGACGCCACACGATGACGTCGCGGCGACGGTCAGTCGGGCGGACGTTACGGACGTGCTTCCGGCGGTGGCGTCGCGCGTTCTCGACCACCACTGACGTTTCGGACGGCCATCACGTTTACCCGTTGAGGCGGCGACACGTTTTAGTGAGCGCGGGCGCCCACGCGTCCGTCACCACTCCCCCCACCGATGACACGAGCATCCCGAGCAGTCGCGTTGAACGCCATCGTCGTCCTCTCGCTGGTCGCATCGGTCGGCGTCGGTTTCGTCGGCACCGCCGTCGCCGCCGATACCGCCACTATCGAGGCGACGCCGGCGAACGCGACCGCCACGGCCACGCACAACGTCTCTGTCTCCCCGGACTCGAACGAAGCCGGGAGTTCGCTGAATTCGATCCAAGTTCAGTACCCCGACTCGTCGGCGGACGCCGGCAACGTCACCGGGGCCGACGTCGAGGCCGCCTACGTCGTCCGGAACGGTGACCGGACGAACGTCACGGACGACCTCCAAGCCGTCAAGCACAGCGACAACGGCAACACGGTGGCGTTCACCTTCGGCGGGAGTTACGACGTGAGGGCCGGCGACACCTTCCACGTCGTCTACAGCGACGTCGAGAACCCCGACTCGATGGGCACGTACTCGGTCAAGGTCGACCTGAACTCGCAGTCCTCCGGGTCGCCCGCGACCGACAGACTGAACATCACGCAGGCGGCCGCGACGACGTCGCTCACCGCGACGCCGGACTGGGACGGCGCGAACGCGACGCACACGCTCTCCTACGCGCCCGGGAGCGCACAGGACAACCGGACGCTCCAGAACGTCACGGTCGACTACGGTATGAACGCGACGCTGTACGACCTGCCGCCCGAAAACGTCACCGCGTTCGTCGACGCGGACGCGGACGGTCAGAACGACAGCGCCGAGTCCGGGCTGAACGTCACCGGCGTCACGGCGGCGAACCAGAACCTCACCGTCGCGTTCGACGGGAGCTACACGCTGAACGCGAGCGAACCGATCGTCGTCTCCTACGACCCGGTCGGGAACCCGGACGCCGCGGGCACGTACACGGAGCGCGTCACCGCGAACGGCGACTGGGAGAACGCGACGAACGTCACGCTCGACGTCGTCGTGAGCTCGGAGACGAGCGACGCCTCCGTCACACCGTACCCGCCGTACGCGGGCGCGCAGAGTACACACGTCGCGACCGGTGAGGTCGGGTCGGACGACGCCTCCGATTCGCTGAACGAGTTCCGCGTCGACTACGCCGAGGACACGGGCGCGACCGACGTCTCCGCGGTCGGACTGAGCGACGTGCACGCCGTCGGCATCAGCACCGACGGTGACGGGACCATCGAGACGAACGTCACGGACGACCTCTCCTCGGTCAGCATCTCGAACGACGGTCACACGCTCCTCCTCGGCTTCGGCGGGAGCTACACCCTCGATCAGGGCGACGTCGTCGTCGCGAACTACAGCGACGTCAGAAACCCCGGGGATAACGGCACGTACACGGCGGCCGTCGGCATCAACACGCAGAGCGACGACGCGGACATCGCGGCCGACTTCGAGGTCACGACCGGGCCCGCGAGCGCGACGGTGACGGCGGCGAACGCGAGCGAGCACGCGAACACGACACACACGCTCGCGTTCCGGCCCGGAACGAGCCAGTACGGCGCGACCGTCACGAGCCTCGCCGCGAACTACACCGCGAGCGGAATCGCCGACGTGCCCGCGAACGCCACCGTCAGCGACGCCTTCATCGACACGGACGGCGACCTGACGAACGAGTCCGGTGACCCGGCGCTGAACGTCACCGACTTCGGCGTCACCGACGGCGTCGTGAACGCGACGTTCGAGGGGAACCACACCGTCGCCTCCGACGAGCGCGTCGTCCTCACCTACGAGAACGTCACGAACCCCGGCGACGGGTCGTACGCGATTCCGAGCGCGCTGAACGGGGACTGGGCGAACGGCACCGACGCGACGCTCACCGTCACCACGGACACCGAGGCCGTGAACGCCTCACTCGCCGTGGACCCGGACACGCCTGACGCGACGAGCACGCACACCGCGACCGTCGAAGTCGCGCCGAACGACGCCTCCGACTCGCTGAACAGCATCGAGGTCGATTACGCGGCGATCGAAACGGCGACCGACGTCTCCGCGGTCGGTGCGAGCGATGTCGTCCGCGTCGGCATCAGCACCGACGGTGACGGGACCGTCGAGACGAACGTCTCCGACGATCTCTCGGAGGTCGACGTGTCGAACGACGGCCACACGCTCACGTTCGGCTTCGGCGGGAGCTACACCCTCTCGCAGGGTGACGTCGTCGTCGTCGAGTACCACGACGCCGAGAACCCCGCGACTGAGAGCACCTATCACGCCGCGATCGGCGTGAACGTCCAGAGCACGGACGCGCCCGTCACTGCGGCCTTCGACATCGCCGCGTCCTCGAGCGACGACGATAGCGACACGAGCGGCGGGAGCGACACCGACGACACCAGTAACAGCGTCGGTGACACGAGCGATACTACCGGCGCGACGGACGGTGGGAGCGGCGACGACGGACAGTCCACGACGACCACCACGCCGACCACGACCGCCACGCCGACGGAGACACAGACCGTGACGTCGACCACGACGGCCACGAGCGCCACGGCAGCCACGGAGACGACGTCCGGCGGCTTGCTCGGCTTCGGGCTCGCCGCCGTGAGCGTCGCGCTCGCCGCCGGCGTCCTCGTCCTGCGCCGCCGCGACTGACGCGCGGCGGGGCGCGCCACCCGATCACGACGCCGCGCCCACCGCGTTCGACACCCGACCCGCGAACGCGGTCGCTGCGCGACCGTTCCGACCGGCCGAAGAACCGACCTCCTTAGAACTCGTACTCGTCGCCGAGCGAGCGCTCGCTCGTCTCACGCATCTCCTCCTCGAAGCGCTCTTCCTCCTCCTCGCCGGCGGTGATGTCGTAGACGTTCAGTCCCGTTGAGAGGAGTTCTTCGACCGCTTCCTTCCGATTGAGGAACTCACCCTCGTCGACGAGGCGGTCGATCTCGACTTCAATATCGCTCGGGAGGTCGACTTCAGCGGTGGGCATATCGATGGAAGGTTCCCGGGCGAAACATTTCAAGGCTGTGGCTGCGAGACCGGGCTCGGGCACCCGAGCGCTCTTTACCCGCCGGTTGCGTATCCCACGCGTATGCACGGGGAGTCCTCGGTGAAGGTCCCGGGTGGGAAACTCGTCCGCGCGGCGGTCACCTACGAGGCGCACGTCCAATCGGTCGAGATTCGCGGCGACTTCTTCCTCGAACCGCCGGAGGCCCTGACGGCGCTCGAGCGCGCCGTCGAGGGCCTGCCACGCGACGCCTCACACGAGGAGTTCGCGACGGCCGTCGGCGCCGTCGACGCCACGCTCGTCGGCTTCGACGCGGACGACGTCGCCACCGCCGTCCGGGAGGCGATGGAATGAGCGACGACCACGACGGCCTCCGCGTCGTCGACCCCGAGGCGCTCTCGGAGCCGGTCCATCACGCGCTCGACGAGGTGTTGACGAACCGCCTGCAGGCCGGCGAGACGCCACCGACCCTCCGCGTGTGGCGTCGCGACACGCCCGCCGTCCCGTTCGGCCGCTTCCAGTCCTTCGACGACGAGGTCGAGGCCGAGTACGCCCGCGAGCACGGCATCGTGCCCGTGCGCCGCGTCACCGGCGGCGGGTCGATGTACGTCGCACCCGGCGACGTCGTCACCTACTCGCTCTACCTCCCAGCGTCGTGGGTGCCCGACGACGTCGAGGCGAGTTACGCGGACCTCGATCGGAGCGCCATCGAGGCGCTTCGCGGACTCGGCCTCGACGTCCGTCACGAGCCGCTGAACGACATCGAGCACGCCGACGGGAAGATCGGTGGCTCCGCCCAGCTGCGCTCGGGGGACGCCGTCCTCCACCACGCGACGATGAGCTACGACCTCGACACCCGCGAGATGCTCCGCGTGCTCCGCATCGGCGCGGAGAAGGTCTCCGATAAGGCCGTGCGCTCGGCGGAGAAACGCGTCGCCGTCATGACCGACCACCTCGACGCCTCGCGCGAGGACGTCATCGACGCGGTCGTGGACGCGTACGTCGCGCGCTTCGGCGGCGGGCGCGGCGAGCTGAGCGAGGACGAGCGCGAGGCCGCACTCGAACTCGCGGACGCGAAGTTCTCGACGCCCGAGTGGAACGAGCGCCTGTGAGGCACCGCGGCCGGTCGTCAGGGAGAGCACGCCCGTGCCGTGGGTCCGGAGGAGTCGGCCCACCGACCGCCTCACCCAGTTCTTCTGTCAGCACTCGTCGTGACGTAGACCCCTCTTAGGGGCGCCCATACGGCCCTCAAGCCGACCCGTCCGCCGGAAAGCCACCACAACGTGTCACCGAGTGGGGTCGTCCCACCCAACTTAACACGCTGCCTCGTCTACTACGGACAATGAATTCCGAGAGGGGTGTTGCGGAGTCGGAGAACGCCACCGCTCGGGCGTTTCGGGAGGCCGTCGAGTGCAGCGGCCACTCGATCTACTGGACGGACACGACCGGCCGGATCGAGTACGTCAACGACGCGTTCGAGAAGCAGACGGGCTACGCCGCCGACGAAGCGGTCGGGAACAACGCGAACATCCTCCAGTCGGGCGTGCACGACGACCGGTTCTACGAGCGCCTCTGGGACACCATCCTCTCGGGCGAGGTCTGGGAGGGCGAGATCGTCAACGAGCGAAAGGACGGCGAGCGCTACGTCGCCAGACAGACGATTTCCCCGGTCACCGACGACGACGGCGACGTCGTCCGGTTCGTCGCCGTCAACGAGGACGTCACCGACCTGCGGGAGTACCGGAAGCGCCTCGAGCGCCAGCGCGACCGCTTGGAGACCGTCCTCGACGCCGTCCCCGTCCCGCTCGTCCTCACGGACGCCGACCCGGACGAGCCGATGATAAAGCAGATGAACCGGGCGTTCCGCGAGACCTTCGGCTACACCGAGCGCGAACTCGGCAGGCTGCGACTCGACGACCGCATCGTCGACGACGACGACGCCGAGGAAGCGCGCGAGATCACCGCGCAGGCGGCCGACGGTGAGCGAGTGCGGCGCGAGGTGACGCGGCGGAACGCGGCGGGCGAGCGCCGCACCTTCCTCCTCGAGGCGTCCACGGTCACCGGCGAGGCCGGCGACGAGGTGATCGCGACCTACCTCGACATCACCGACCGGAAGCGAGCGCAGGAGGAACTCGAGCGCCAGACCGCCGAGCTCGAGCGGTTCGCGGACGTCGTCAGCCACGACCTCCGGAACCCCCTGAACGTCGCCGCCGGCCACCTCGACCTCCTCGACGCCGAGGTCGACAACGAGCGCGTCGACACGATACGGGCGGCGCACGGCCGCATGCGGGAGCTGATCGAGAACCTCCTCATGCTCGCCAAGCAGGGGCGGACGATCGACGAGACCGAGCCGGTGGCGGTCAGTGATGCCGCGCGGCGGAGTTGGGAGACGATCGGGACGGCGGGCGCGACGCTCCGCGTCGAGAGCACGGCCACCATCCGGGCGGACGAGAGCCGGCTCGGCCAGCTCTTCGGGAACCTCTTCCGCAACGCAGTCGAACACGGCACGACCGGCGCGTCGCTCGCGCCGGCGGACGCGGCCGAGGACGGCGCCGGCACCGTCACGGTCACGGTCGGCGACCTCGAGGACGGCTTCTACGTCGCGGACGACGGCCCGGGCATCCCCGACTCGGAGCGCGAGCGCGTCTTCGAGACCGGCCACACGAGCGCGGCGGACGGGACGGGGCTCGGGCTCTCGATCGTCGCGGAGATCGCGGACGCGCACGGCTGGGACGTCACCGTCACGGAGAGCGACACCGGCGGCGCCCGCTTCGAGTTCACGGGCGTGACCTGCCTCACGTGACCGCGCGGCCGCGTCGCACCGCCCGTCGCGCAGCCGCAGTCGCGGCGACGCGACGAACCGGTCGATACCTAAGGGGCGAGCGCGAACGGGCACGTAGCGACCCATACGGGCCCAGAATGAGCGCACCAGACGACGACCCCGACCTCTCGCGCGTCCTCGACGCGCTCGATGATGCGGACTGTCGGGCGTTCCTGCGCGCTCTGGACGAACCAATGACGGCGAACGAACTCTCGGAGGCGTGTGACGTACCGCTCTCGACCACCTACCGGAAACTCGAGTCGCTGACGGAGGCGACGCTCGTCGCGGAGGAGACGGAGGTCCGCCCGGACGGCCGGCATCGCTCGCGCTATCGGGCGGACTTCGACGCCATCGAGGTCGCCTTCGACGACGGGCGCGAGCTGACCGTGGAGATCGACCGCCCGCCGCGCGGGCCGTCCGAGCGTCTCGCGGACATCTGGTCGGAGGTGCAACGCGAGACGTGACCCCGACCGGACTCGGCCTCACGACGCTCGTCACGCTCCTGAAGACAGTGACGCTGCTGCTCGGCGGCGCTATCACCTACTTCGCCTACGAGGCGTCCGTCCGTACGGGAGCGCGCTCCATCCGGCTGCTCGCCGTCGGCTTCGGCGTCGTCACCGTCGGCGCGCTCGTCGCCGGCATCGTCGACACCCTCCTCCACGTCGGCACGATGCTCGCGCTCGTCGCCGAGGGCTCGTTCACCGCCGTCGGCTTCGCGATCATCCTCTACTCGCTCTACGTGGAGGACTGAGACGCCTGTGGCGTCGCGGGCGACCGGGCGCGACGCGGCGTGCCCGGTGGGCACGTGACACGCCACCGCAGTCCGCCCCGTATCCGCAGGTTCAAGTAATACCGAGAGAACCGTGGGGTATGCACCGAGTGCGGACTGACGAACACTCCGAGGCGTTCGCGGGCGAGCGAACCCTCCGCGTCGGCGCCGAGCGACCCATCCGGATCAGCGCCGGTCACCGCCTCCTCCACCACGACGGGAAGTGCGCGCGCCCACACGGGCACAACTACGAGCTCACCATCACCCTCCGCGGCGAACTCACCGACGAGGGCTGGGTGGCGGACAAGGGCGACGTGACGGACGTCGTCGAGCGCTGGGACCACCGCTTCCTCGTCGAGGCGGGCGACCCGCTGATCGAGGCCTTCGAAGCGAGCGGCGACGGCGACGCGCTCGTCGTCCTCGAACGCCCGCCGACGGCGGAAGTGATGGCGGCGACCCTCGAGGCCGAACTCGCCGACGCGCTCCCCGACACCGTCAGCGAGGTGGCCGTCTCCGTCCGCGAGACGAGCGAACTCGACGCCACCGGAGGGGCGACGCCGTGCCGGTGAACGACGCGGCGGGAGACAGCTCACCCGCCGACGCACCCGCCGAGAGCCTCCCGGTCAACGAGCTCTTCCACTCCCTCCAAGGCGAGGGGACGCTCGCCGGCGTCCCCTCGACGTTCGTTCGCACCGCCGGCTGTAACCTCCGGTGTTGGTTCTGCGACTCCTATCACACCTCGTGGGAGCCCACCGGCGACTGGATGGGTCTCTCGGAGATCGTCGCCGCCGTCGAGGAGCGCCCCGGCGAGCACGTCGTCCTCACCGGCGGCGAGCCGCTGGTCCACGAGCGCGCCGTCGAGTTGCTCGAACGCCTCGACGAGTTGGGCTACCACACGACCGTCGAGACGAACGGCACCATCTACCGGGACGCGCCCATCGACCTCGCGAGCGTCAGCCCGAAACTCGCCTCCAGCACGCCCACTGCGGAGAACGCCCCCGAGGACGTCGACCCCGGCGTCTGGACGGAGCGCCACGAGGAGCGCCGCGTCGACGTCGAGACGCTCGCCGACCTCCTCGACGCCTACGACTGCCAGTTCAAGTTCGTCGTCACGGACGAATCGGACGTCGAGGACGTCGAGGACCTCGTCGCACGCGTCGCGGACGCCGCCGACGCGAACGCGGACGATATCGACGTGCTTCTCATGCCCGAGGGCCAAACACGAGACCAACTAGACGAAACCCGGAACGCCGTCGCCGAGCTCGCGATGGAGTACGGCTACCGCTACACGCCGCGCCTCCACGTCGACCTCTGGAACGACGCCCCCGGGACCTGAGACGATGACCGACGGAACACCGACATCCACCACCGACGCCGAATCGCACGCCGAGCACCCCGTGGACCGCGACCAGTTGAGTCACGCGACGCGCCTCATCCTCGACGCGGTCGGCGAAGACCCCGAGCGCGACGGCCTCGTCGACACGTGGGAGCGCCGCGTCCCCGCCGCCTACGAGGAGCTCACCGAGGGCTACCGCGAGGCCGAGAAGCCGACGATGCGCACCTTCGAGGCCGAGGGCGACGACCTCGTCGTGAAGACCGGGATCCCGTTCTACTCGCTCTGCGAGCACCACCTCCTCCCCTTCCACGGCACCGCGCACGTCGCCTACCGGCCGGACGGCGAGGTCGTCGGCCTCTCGAAGCTCGTCCGCTACGTCAAGTGGGCGTCGCGGCGCCTCACCATCCAAGAGCAGCTGACGCGCGACGTCGCCGAGGGGCTACACGAGGAGGTCGGCGCGGACGCCGTCCTCGTCGAACTCTCCGCGACGCACATGTGCGAGGCGATGCGCGGCGTCGAAGCCCACACCACGACGACGTCGCGCGCGAGCGTCGGCGCGTTCGACGACGCCGAGCGCCAGCGCTTCCGCGACGCCGTCGCAGCGGAGGGCAGGCGATGAGCGCGAGCGACGACGGCGCGGGCGACGCGGCCGCCAAGAAGGCGGTCGTCCTCGCGTCCGGCGGGATGGATTCCGCGACCGCCATCGCCGTCGCGAAGGAGCGCGGCTACGAGGTCTGCCTCCTCCACACGAGCTACGGCCAGCGCACCGAGGCCAAGGAGTACGAGTGTGCGACCGCGCAGGCCGAGCACTTCGACGCCGCCGACTTCCTCCACCTCAACCCCGACCACCTCGCCGCCATCGGTGGCTCCGCGCTCACCGACGACGACATCGACGTCCCCGAGGCCGACCTCGACAGCGAGGACGTCCCCGTCTCCTACGTCCCCTTCCGAAACGCGAACCTCCTCGCGATGGCCGTCTCCTACGCCGAAGCCCAGGACTGCGAGGCCGTCTTCATCGGCGCGCATTCCGAGGACTTCTCGGGCTATCCGGACTGCCGGCCGGAATTCTTCGACGCCTTCCAGCAGGTCGTCGACGTCGGCACCAAGGACGACACCGACATCGGCATCGAAGCGCCGTTCACCGAGTGGTCGAAGACCGACATCGCCGAGCGCGGCCTCGAACTCGACGTCCCCTACGAGCTCACGTGGAGCTGCTACCGCGACGAGGAGCCCGCGTGTGGCACGTGCGACGCCTGCGCCTTCCGCCTCGAGGCGTTCCGGAACGCCGGCGCGCGCGACCCCATCGACTACGCCGAGCGCCCCGACTACTGAGCGATGGAACGAACCGTCTGCGGCGTCACCGTCCGCGGCGTCGACGTCGACGCGGCGACGCGCTGTGCGCACTACGGCGAGGCGTGGGACGTCGTCGCCATCCGCGCGGCGTGCTGTGACACCTACTACCCGTGTCACGCCTGCCACGACGCGGTCGCCGACCACGGGCACACCGTGCTCGCGCGCGAGTCGTTCGACGACCCCGGCGTGCTCTGCGGGGCGTGCGGCGACACGCTCACCGTCCACGAGTACGCGGCCTGTGACGACGCCTGCCCCGCGTGCGGCCACGCGTTCAACCCCGGCTGTACGCGTCACTGGGAGCGTTACTTCGCGCCCCGCGACTGACGCCGGATGCGTTAGCGCCCACCCGGAAACACTTGCAACGGTGGGGGGTGTTGTGACACGGGGACCGAGAGCGGAGACACGGAACCGGTGACCGAGCGACGCACTCTTCGGGAGAACGGTCGAGACGTGAGAAACACGCCTCAATGAGAACGTGGGCGGGACGGGGCCCCGCTGGCTCTCGCCTCGTCAGGTCTCGGCGAGAACGCCGGCGAATCGCAGATTCGCCGGCCTTCGCGTCGCTTACGCTTCCGCGAGAACGTCGTCGAACTCGCCGTCGTCGACGCGGGCCTTGAAGCCGCGGGCGTCCTCGCCCTCGATGGTGACACCGAGCGTGACGCAGGTGCCGGCGACTTCCTTCGCGGCGTTCTTCGTGTCGTACGCGAGCAGGTCGGGCTTCTTCTGCTCGGCGATGGACTTCAGCTGCTCGATGGAGAGGTCCGCGACGAAGTTCTCCTGGGGCTCGCCGCTCCCGGTCTCGAAGCCGGCTTCGTCCTTGATGAGCTCCGCCGTCGGCGGAACGCCGACCTCGATGCTGAAGGAGCCGTCCTCCTCGTACTCGATGGTGACGGGGACTTCGGTGCCGTCGAAGGCCGCCGTCTGGTCGTTGATCTCTTCGACGACCGCCTGCACGTCGACGGGCGTGGGGCCGAGCTCGGGGCCGAGGGGCGGGCCGGGGTTGGCCTGCCCGCCGGGGACGAGTACTTCGATGGTATCAGCCATGCGTGAACGAAGTTTCGCGGCGGATTTAAACGGTTCGAATCGGGAGCGTGGTTGCGCACGGTTCGCGGTGCTGCCGCGACGTGGGTTAGCAGAAACGCGTGTGGATCACGGGAGCGTGATGCCCTGTCGAGCGAGGAAGGCGCTGGCCTCCTGGATCTCGACCGGGCTCCCGATGACGCGGACGACGTCGTCGCGCTCGAAGACCGTGACGGTGAACCGCTCGGTGAGTTCGGCCTCGACGCCGTCGAGCGCACCGGCCGGGAGGACGATCTCCGTGCTGTCGCGGTACGTCGACGGATCCGACATGTCGGCTACTCTCGCGAGGGCGGCTATGAACGTGTCGAAGTTCGCGACTGCACGCGGGGGACCGGACGAAAGTGCTTTCCGGCGAGACGGCCCAGTTCCGGGTAATGGGACTGGAGGAGGAGATCGAGGAACTCGAAGAGGAGATCGCCGACACTCCGTACAACAAGTCGACGGAGGCCCATATCGGCCGGCTGAAGGCGAAGCTCTCCGAGAAGAAGGAGAAGCTCGAGCAGCAACAGTCCGGCTCGGGCGGTGGCGGCGGCTACTCCGTCAAACAGCACGGCGACGCCACCGTCGCGCTCGTCGGCTTCCCCTCCGTCGGCAAGTCCACGCTCGTGAACGCGCTCACGAACGCCGGCAGCGAGGTCGGCGCGTACGAGTTCACGACGCTCGACGTCAACCCCGGGATGCTGAAGTATCGCGGCGCGGACATCCAGATCCTCGACGTCCCCGGGCTCATCGAGGGCGCGGCGGGCGGGCGCGGCGGCGGGCGCGAAGTCCTCTCCGTCATCCGGTCCGCGGACCTCGTCGTCTTCGTCCTCTCAGCCTTCGAAATCGACCAGTACGACCGGCTCTACGACGAACTCTACGACAACAAGATCCGCCTCGACACCGAGCCACCGCACGTCCGCATCTCGAAGAAGATCAAGGGCGGCATCGACGTGAACACCTCGGGCGACCTCGAACTCGACAACGACACCGTCCGGGAGGTGTTGCGCTCGCAGGGCTACGTGAACGCGGACGTCACCATCCGCGGGAACCCGGACGTGGACGAGCTCGTCGACGGCGTGATGGCCAACCGCGTCTACCTCCCCTCCCTGACGGTCGTGAACAAGGTCGACCTCATCGAGCCCTCCTACGCGGAGACCGTCAAGAGCGAGCTCCGCGAGCGAGACATCGACCCCGACGAGGCGGTGTTCATCAGCGCGCACGAGGAGCGCGGCCTCGACGCGCTGAAAGACCGGCTGTGGAGCGAACTCGACCTCATCCGAGTCTACATGGACAAACCGGGTCGCGGCGTCGACTACGACGAGCCGCTCGTGTTGCGTCGCGGCGAGACGGTGGACGACGCGCTCGACCGACTCGGCGGCGACATGGACGACCGCTTCCGTTTCGCACGCGTCTCCGGCCCGTCCGCGAAGCACGACGACCAGCAGGTCGGGCGCGACCACGTCCTCGAGGACGAGGACGTCCTCCGCCTCATCGTGCGGCGCTGACACCGCGTCCTCCGTTCTCCCTCCCCCGAGCGCCGCGTTTCCCGCTCGACCACCCCGTTCCGTTCGCGGAGACCGAAAGACCCTCACTCGACGCGCCGCACTCTCTTCGATATGTCCACGCGCCGCCCACTCCGACGTCTCCTCGTCCTCGTCGCCGTCGGGTTACCGCCGTGGACGGTGATCCAGTGGTCGAGCGGCACGGGCGCGAACGGCTACGGCGCCTACTTCGCGTACGGCATCGGCGACGTCGCGGGGCCGCTCGGGCCGCACTTCACGCCCCTCCCGACGTACGTCTCGCAAGCCGTCCTGAACGCCTATTGGCTCCAGGCGTGGCCGACGGCGGCGTTCCTCTACGGGTGTGCGCTCGCGAGCGCCGCGCTCGCGCTCGTCGGACGCGAGGACCGGCGCGTGACTGCGGGCCTGCTGGCGATGGCCGGCGCGAGCGCGGGCCTGCACGCGACCGGACTCGTCGTCCACAACGCCCGTCTCGCCGTCCTTCCGCTCGGAACGCTCCTCCTGTGGACCGCCGCGCTCGCGCTCTACCGCGACGCCCTCCGGCGGCTCATCTTCGTCCGGCCGGAGTCCACTTAATCGGCCGCCTCCGGTACGCTTACCTCCCGCGCGGTACACCACTCGCCCATGAGCGAGAGCGACCACGTGCTCGACCACGTGATGATCCGCGTCGGCGACCTCGAGGAATCGCTGGACTGGTATCGGACGCACCTCGACTACGTCGAGTATTCGCGCTGGGAGGCCGACACGTTCACGAACGTGAAGCTCGGCCCCGAGGACATGAGCGCGGACGGCGCGCTCCTCGAACTCACGTACAACCACGGCGTCTCCGAGTACGAGATGGGCGACGCGTGGGGACACATCGCGGTGCGCGTCGAGGACGTCGAGGAGGCGTACGCGGAGCTGATGGACGAGGGCGTCGAGGACTACCGACCGCCCGAGGAGAACCCCGGCTACGCGTTCGTGAAGGACCCGGACGGCCACGAGATCGAGATCGTCGAGCGCGACCACGGTGCGAAGTGGAGCCTCGACCACACGATGATCCGCGTCGAGGACGCGGACGAAGCCATCGGCTACTGGGCGCGCAAGTGGGAGTACGAGCCCGCGGGCCGCTGGGAGTCC
Source organism: Halarchaeum grantii (assembly GCF_014647455.2). Lineage (NCBI taxonomy): Archaea > Methanobacteriati > Methanobacteriota > Halobacteria > Halobacteriales > Halobacteriaceae > Halarchaeum > Halarchaeum grantii. Next base: position 45,883 of record NZ_BMPF01000001.1, read on the forward strand.
GACACGTTCGCGAACTACTTCATGGCCCCGCAGGGCGACCACGAGGACGCCATGACCGTCGAACTCACCTACAACTACGACGGCCGCGAGTACGAACTCGGCGACGCGTGGGGCCACCTCGCCGCGCGCGTCGGCGACCTCGAGGAGGGCTGGAAGTCCCTGATGGAGCGCGAGTCCGAGGACTACCGCGATCCCGAGTCCTGCGACTGGAACTACGCGTTCACGAAGGACCCGGACGGCCACGAGATCGAGGTCGTCACCGCCGACGTCGAGAACCGCGTGGGGGAGTAGGCGGGGCGAGCGGGGCGGGACCCGCCGAACAGCGAACGGGGAGCAACCGCGACCCGTGAGTACCGCGCTCTGCGGTCGGTGGTCACTCGGCGGGCCGATGGGGACTGCCGGCGTGCCTGCGCCTACGGCTCGATGTGTGAGCGAACCCAGTTCGTCTGGCGCTCGAGCCACTCGCGACCGGCGTCGGTCATGACGTAGGCGTTCGTTCGGCCGTCCGCGTGGTGTTTCTCGACGAAGCCGCGTTCGCAGAGCGAGTCGAGGTGGTGGTAGAGTTGCTCGCTGCGAATCGTGGCGTCGTGATACTCCTCCAGTTCCCGTTTGATGTCCTGCCCGCACGGGTCGCCGTAGTCGGCGACAAGGACGAGCATCTCGCGCTGCAGGGCGTGGAGCGTCCGCATCGACTACTGGATAGCCCCGCGTCGTAATCAACCTGTTGCGACTGGCGGCATTTCCGGGCCCCGCGAACCCCGCTAAATACGGTAGCGTGTGACAGTGTGTCGAATTACTCGGGGAGGAGGTCGTCGGGAGCGCCGGCGAGACCGGCGAGGGCGTCGGCCTCGACGTGGTGGAGGTCGCCCGGGACGACGAGCATGTGGAGGGGGGCACCGAACGACTCGTCGGCGAGGCGGTCGAGGCGGTCGGCGCGCACCACGGGGTCGGGGCTGCCGGCGCGCGCGACGACGACGCCGAGCGCGTCCGGGTCCCACGCCTCCGCGAGCAGGCCCGCCGCGTAGTCCGCGCTCATGTACTCCTCGAAGTCGGGGTCCTCGCCCTCGGGCCCGCGTCCGACCTTGATGTCGAGGTAACAGAGCGTGTGGAGTCCGCGTTCGCGGTTGTCCTCGAGCGTCGCGATGACCGAGTCGGGAACGACGTCCGCGCCGTGCGCCCACTCGAAGGGGAGCGTCGTCGCCTTCCCGAAGCGGTAGTTCTGGAGTCCCGTGAGCGACGAGGCCGCGGACTCGGCCGTCGGCGCGTGGATCACGCGCGTCTCGATGCCGCGCTCGTGCGCGCGGAGTCGGAGGTCGACGTGCGTCGTCGAGATCATGGTGTCGCCGGCGGTGAGGAAGACGGCGTCACCGGCTTCGGCGGCGTCGAGGATCCGCTCGGGGTGCTGTTCGACGCCCGCGCGGTCGCGGACCTCGATATCGGTGTCGTGGTAGGCTTCGAGGTCCGAGACGTCCGCGCCGACGAGATGGCTCGTGTAGAACTCCGCGAACGCCCGGTCCGCGGCGGCGATGGCGTCGCGCCCCTCGACGGTCACCGAGGACTCGTCGTAGAGGCCGAGGCCGACGAACGTGAGCATACGCGTCACTGGGTCGGCGGCGCGGATACGGGTTTCGTTGCGCTCGCGCGCGAACGCCAGCGGTAAGGCCGTCCGCGCCCTTTTCGTTCGCATGCACGCGCCCTGCGTCCGCGTCCCGACCGACGCGGGCGAGCGGACCCGCAAGCGCCTCGCGGACGCCGACCTCGTCGACGAGACGCTCGATATCGCCGTCGCGGACGGCAGCCTCTATATCCCGGTGAGCGACCGTGAGGCCGTCCCGGACGACCTCGCAGTCGTCGAGCACGACGTCCCCGAGCGCGAGACGCAGACGACGCCCGCCGACCTGCTGGGCTTCGAGCCGTCCTACGAACGCCTCGGCGACGTCGTCATCCTCGACGAGGACGACCCGGCGCGCGCCGCCCGCATCGCGGACGCCGTCGTCGAATCGGACGTCCGCGCCCGGAGCGTCGTCGACCGCGCCTCGAAAGTGAAGGGCGAGACCCGCGTGCGCGACTGGGACGTCCTCGCGTTCGAGGGCGACGAGCCGGCATCGCGCTCGCCGACGGCGACCGTCCACCGCGAGTACGGTTGTGAGTTCGCGCTCGACATCGCCGACGTCTACTTCTCGCCGCGGCTCGCGACCGAACGCCACCGCGTCGTCCAGCAGGTGGGCGAGGGCGAGCACGCCTTCGATATGTTCGCCGGCGTGGGCCCCTACGCGATACCGATGGCGAAGGCCGGCGCGGAGGTCGTCGCCACCGACATCAACGAGACCGCCATCGACTACCTCCGCGAGAACGCCGCACGCAACGGCGTCGCCGACCGGATCACCGCCTACGCGGGCGACGTCCGTGACCTCGTCTCGAGCACGGCAGGCGGGGAGCGGGCCGACGGAGGTCGAGAAGCGGTCGAGACGTACGACGGGTGGGCCGACCGCCTCGTCATGAACCTCCCGCACACCGCCGACGAGTTCCTCGACACCGCCGTCGCGCTCGCCGGCGAGGAGTGCGTCCTCCACTACTACGACATCCAGCACGAGGACGACCGCTACGCGCCCGGCGAGGCCGCGATTCGCGCCGCCGCCGAGCCCGAGTACGAGGTGTCCGTCGAGACGCGCCACACCGTCCGCTCCTACGCGCCCCACGAGTACAACGTCTGTCTCGACGTCCGGCTACGGCGAGCCTGAGCGCGCGACCGGGAGCGGGGTCCGTCCCGCCGATGCGATCCGATTCGCAAGCCTTATTTCTCCCATGCGGCTACGAGGTAGTGCACACACGGTGCCTGACGTCGTGGAGGCAGGCATAGTGCGCGCCGGTGTAGCTCAGCTGGCAGAGCGATTCCTTCGTAAGGAATAGGTCGAGGGTTCAAATCCCTCCACCGGCTCTTCTCCGTTTCACCGTCTCTGTTAGCGGCGCCTCCGTCATTCCCGGCTGTTTCTTCGAAACGGTTGCAACAGTAGGGAGTCAGCTCTGCTCAGTGGCGGGCGACGCGTCTCGCAACGACCGGTGCGTTCTCGTGGAAGCCGCTGATGCACCCGCCGTCGACGTGGTCGGACAGATCCGTTGCGGCGAGGGGCGAGACGTGACCAGCACCCACACCCCACCGTTGCAAGTGTTCCATCCATTCTGTCTGGTGGGACGAGCGGGCGGTGGCCCCACACACCACCGCTGCAAGTGTTTCGCGGTGTGCCGGTGGGGGAGGGGATGGGGTGGGTGAGGGATGGGGATGACCGGGGGTGCGAGCCCGACCGTCGGCCGGGGTGGCCGGAAGCGCGACGGGGCCACCGACTAGCTCGTCGGCACGAGTCCGGGGGAGGGGGACACCACCGCTGCAAGTGTTCCGCGACGAGGAGGGGGCCACGGAAATCGGTGGTGACGTCGAGCGCGGACCTCGATGCCGACCGCGGAGCGGCCGACGGGGCGCTGAAGAGGCGTATTACGGTGGACACCGATCACTGCTTGGATTCCGTTCGTTCCCCTGTCTCTTCTCTAGCTAGTTGCTAGCTAGTACTAGTAGTGCTAGTAGTAGCATTTATCACCGGTACACAAAGATTGATTCATATGCTAGATTCGTTACGGCGCACTCCGAGTTCGTCTTGCGTCCTCCGGCCGATTGTCACGGACCCGGGTCCGTTTCTCCGTGTCGAACGCGGGTCGAGAAGATAGTTCGGGTGGTCTCGATGTCTCCGTCGTCGTGTCGGTTGTCCGTCTCGGGGCGGGCGCGTGTTCAGGTCGGGTCGGTCGGATCGAGGAGGCCCTGTCGCTCGGCGGCCGCGCGGAGGTGGTCGGTCTTGAGGTTCTGCGTTATCGCGAGGCCGTCGAGCGTCGTCACGACGGCGTCGACCGCGACACCGAGCTCGTATTCGTAGTACGCGCCGCCGCTACGCCCCTCGTTTCGTTCGTGGCGCTTCAGGATGCCGAGCATCACGAGGTCGGAGAGGTGGGCGTGGAGGCTCCGCATCGCGAGCGGGTCGTGGCCGGTCGCTTCGGCGACCTCCTCGTAGCGGTCGTAGATCGTCTGACGGCGCACCGGCATCTCCTCACCGAACACCGTCAGGTAGGTGATCGTGTAGAGGGTGAGGTGGTCGTGGCTCGTCAGGTCCTTCATCGATTCTTCTATCTGGCGCTTCTCGAGGCGCGAGCGCGCGTCTCGTACGTGCTCCTCGGTGACGCGCCGGTCGTCGCGACGCCGCGCGAGGTCACCTGCCTCGAAGAGGAGATCGAGGGCTTGCCGGGCGCTTCCCCGGTCCTGGGCGGCGAGCGCCGAGCAGAGCGGGACGACGTCCTCGGAGAGCACGCCGTCGCGGAAGGCGAGGTCGGAGCGCTTCTCGAGGATGTTCCGGAGTTCGTTCCCGTCGTAGGGCGGGAAGTGGATCTCGCGCTCGCAGAGCGTGTCCTCGACGCGCGGGTCGAGTTGCTCGCGGAACTTGAAGTCGTTCGAGATGCCGATGATGCCGACTTTGGCGTCGTGGAGGTTCTCGTTCGAGCGGGCACGCGGGATCTGGTAGAGGAGGCTATCGTCGTCGCCGATGTAGTCGATCTCGTCGAGGACGACGAGGATGGTGCCGCCAACCGTCTCCAATTCCTCCCACAGCATGTCGTAGACGGCGTCGCGCGGATAGCCCGTCGTCGAAATCTCCTCGCCGTCCTCGCGGAGCTCGTTCACGAGGTTCACGGCGACGCGGTAGGAGGAGGTGAGGTGCTCGCAGTTGAGGTAGACCGTCGTGATGTCGAGGTCGTCGTAGCGTTCGGCGTCGCGTTCGAGGTGCGAGAGGAGGTACTTCGTGGCCACGGTCTTCCCGACGCCGGTCTTCCCGTAGAGGAAGATGTTGCGGGGTTGTTTACCGTTGATGACGGGTTGGAAGTACGCCTTGTACTCCTCGAGTTCCTCGTCGCGCTCCTCGATGCGCTCCGGTTGGTAGTCATCGCGGAGCACGTCCTCGTCGGCGAAGATGGCGTGCGTCCGCTCGAAGACCGTCATGGACACCGGGTAGTCGCCCCCTTCGGTTAAAACCCACCGATGCGAGTGTTGCGTCTGTTGCACCTGTTGCGTCTGTTGTGCGCGTGGGCCGGTGTGGCGCTGTGCGCCCGCTCCTACCCGTGCCGTCGGGGTGAAACACTTGCAGCGGTGGTGTGTGGGGGTGTCGCGCGTCCGCGTCGGCGACGCGGTGGTTCCCCATTGTCCCCGCCTGTTGCCCACGGGTGCACGGCGGTAGTCGTCCGCCACCCCTGCCCTCGTTCGGCAGAACACTTGCAGTAGTGGTGTGTGGGGGTCACCTGCTCGACCGGCCGCCCCCACTCCCGCCGCTTCGCACCGGAACACTTGCAGCGGTGGTGTGTGTGGGCCACCGTCCATCGGCCCCTCCTGCGTCGCGAAACACTTGCAGCAGTGGTGTGTGGGGGCGGCCTACGCGTACGTGTGGCGCGCGAGTAGGGTGTCGTTCGCCGACCGGACGATGACCGTATCGCCGCCGTTGTTCCAGATCGGCCGCTCGCTCCCCCAGTAGTACTCCTCCGCCGTATCGTCGCCGCTCCCGGTGTGGAGCGTGAGCGACGCACCGGCGTCGAGCGTCGCGCCTGTCGGGAACGTGTAGGTGTGGCCCGCCTCATCCGCGACCGTCGCGCCGCCGAGGTCGATTCCGGCGTCCCCCCCGTTCCGCAGCACGACGTACTCGTCGTTCAGGTTGTCGCCGTCCGGGCCCGCCGCGTCGGCGTGGACGGACGCGACGGCGAGGGGACTCGCGTCGCCTGCGGTGTCGGTCGACGTGCGGTCCTCCGTTCCGTCGTCGGTAGCTCCGCCGTCAGCCCCGTCAGCCCCGCACTGCCAGAGGCCCGAGCGCGCGTCGTAGGCGGTGTCGGCCGCGTCGAGGAACGTCGCCTTCCGCGAGAAGTCGCTCGCCGTGTAGACGCGCGCGAGGCCGCGCTCGACGAGCGCGTAGTTCTGGTTCGTCCCGTTCGCGTAGACGTACGCGAGCAGGCGGCCGTAGTAGCCACGGCGGTCGGTGTTCGGGTCGAACGCGAGCGTCACCCGCGCGCCGTCGAGGCGCTTCGTGTAGTCGCTCGCGCGGTGTCCCCACGACCGCAGGCAGTCGCGGGTCGCGGACGTGTTCGCCATTCCCCGGAACTCCGCCGGCGTGTTCCGCACCCACACCTCCGGGGTGTCGACGCCGACGAGTCGGACGGTCTCCGTTGTCCCGTTCGCCAGTCGGACGTCCACCGTGTCGCCGTCCGCGACGTCGACGACCGTCGCGTTCAGCGTCTCGCCTTGCGGTGCGAGCGCCGTGTCGTTCGCGCCCGCGCCAGTCACTCCGGTGCTCCGCGTCGCGTCCGTCCCGCCCGTCGCCGGCGGCGACCCGACCGCGCCACAGCCCGCGAGCGCGCAGAGGGCGCAGAGGGCGACCGCGAGAAGCGTCCGTCTGTTCACTCCCGGTCGTTCTGCCGCGTGAGCCTTAACCCCCCGGCTATCGGCCGCTCGTCTCACCCGCCGCCTCGCCTCGTTCACACCCGATCGTGGCGTCGCTCGTCCGCGCGGCACCCTCAATCGCGCCACCGCCGCCGAGTCGCCATCGCGAGCACGACGCCGATGAGGACGCCGAGAACGCCCGTGACGGGCCCGAACCCGGGGACGCCGGGAACGAGGGCGCCGCCGCTCACCTCGACGGTCGCGTTCCGTTCGCCGACGCGGACCGTGTGCGTGCCGCCGGACTCGAACGTCACCGTGAACGTGCCCGTCACCGACTCGTTCGGCGCGAGGTAGGGCGTCCACGTTCCCGTCCGCCGGCCGTCGACGGTGATCGCGTACGTCGCGTTCGCGGGATGCGACGACGGGTTCGCCACCTCGACGGTCACTCCGACCGGCTGACTCGCGTTCACCGCGCTCCGGTTCAGCGAGAGCGAGCGAACCACCGGCGTCGCCGGACGCGCCACCTCGATCTCGATCTCGCGATAACCGAGGTCGAGGACGTAGTCGTCGGCCTCCGTGAGCGTCGCGTCGAGCGAGACGCGCGTCGACGCACCGCCGTCCAGTCGCCCGCCCGCCTCCGCGACGACGGTGCCGTTCCGACGGAGCGTCGCCTCGTACGCCCCGGCGTGCTCGCCGTGGTTCGTGACCGTCGCGTTCAGGACGAGCGTCTCGCCGGTCGCGAGCGTCGTCGTCCCCGTCGCCACGTCGAGCGACGCGTTCCGCCACGGCCCGTGCGCCGCGAGCGCGTCGCCGTCAAGTGCGAACGCCATGCGCGGCGGGGACTCACCGAACGCCCGCTCGTGCGCGGCGTATGACCACGCCTCGGGGGCGGCGTCCGTCCCCGTGTAGCGCGCGGCGGCGTCGCGCGTCGCGCTGTCACCGGCGGCCGCGACGGCGTCGAGGAACTCCGCCTGCGTGACCCTGTCGTCGTCCGCGTTCATGTGCGCGAGCACGGTGTCGAAGCTGTGCTCGGCGTCCGTCGCCGTGCGTATCCGCCGGTCGAGAGTACCGACGACGAGCGCGCCCTTCAGGTAGTTCGCGAGGCCGCGCCACGTCGTCGGCTCGGCGAGCACCGCGCCCGCGTACGGGTCACGCGTCCCGCGCGCGAGGTACGACCGGAACTCCTCGTACGTGATGCGGCCCTGTTGGAGCGTGAGGAGGCCGGCGTAGTACTCCGCGCCGCCCTCGAGCGTCCACTTCGTCGCGTTCGTCGGCGTGTACGCCTGCCGCGTGTGGACGTACTCGTGGAGCCAGACGTTCTCCGGGGCGTCGAGTCGGCTGTCGGCGCGCACCCACGCGTCGCTTCCGCCGTACTCGAGACCGGACGGCCCCCAGTTCACGCTCGTCGGCGCGGCGACGATGCGGACTTCGGCGTCGCGCGCCCCGCCCGTCATCGCGCCGGAGGCGTCCGCGAGCGCGTCGAGCACCGACTCGGGGGACTCGCGAAGCGACGCGGCGGCGGGCACGACGAGGCGGAGGCGCTGGCCGTGCGCGCGGCGCTCGTAGGTCTCGTGCGGGCCGAGGTACGCCATCGCGTTCCCGGCGACACCGGACCCGTCGACGGCCGTCCGCCGCTCGAGACCGACGTGCTCGACGCCGCGCCACGACCAGTGCGTGCCGAACTGGGGGATGGGGGTTATCGCCCACGCCCCCGTGTCGACGAACGAGTATCCCCCGTCGTCGCTCGCGGCGCCGTCGGCGGCGTCAGCCGTGCGACTCCGAACTCCCCCGTCGCGACTGGCCGTCACCGCCATCCCGTCCCGCCCCGGCGCGTTCACCACACCCTCGGTGCGCGCGCTGTGTGGTCCCGTGACCGTCACGCCGCCGTCTCGTTCTCTCACCGTGTCGAGCGCACGGCTCCCGGTGAAGGTCCGGTTCGCGGGCACGCGGAGCGTGATCGACGGCGACCCCGTCTCACCGTCCCACTCGTAGCTGTTCGCGCTCGTGTGCGTGAACCCCGAGGTGGCCGTGACGCGCTGGCTGGACGGCACCGTGACGCTGAGCGCGGTGACGCTCTCCGGCACGTCGTAGCGGACGGTCGCCGTGATTTCGCCCGCCGTCTCCGGTGTGAGCGAGAGCGTCGTCGTCTGCGTGATCGTCGAGGTATGCGACGCCCGCGCGGCGTCAGCGCCGACACCGACCCCGGCGACCGACGCACAGACGAGGAGGAGCACGAGAGTGAGCGCGCGTGTCCGCATACCGGGAGGTGTCGAACGGGACCGGGAAAGGAGTACCTACTCGCCGCTCCCCCTCGGCGCCACGGTCACTCGCGTATCGCGTGCGCCCCCGCTCGCGTCTTCGCGGTGGCGGGGCCACCGCGGTGTCCGACACGCTTTACCCATCACGTCGGCTAGCGGGCGTATGGTCGAGAACGTCATCTGGCCCGCCTACTTCGACGCGACGCTCTCCCGTCGCGAGGGCCGCCGCGTCCCCCTCTCGCTCGCCGTCGAGGAGCCGACGGTGGACGAGGTCGCGAAGGCCGTCGGACAGGTCGGCTACGACGCCGTCATCGAGCGCGAGAAGGCCTACCCCCGGCAGGGCTGGACGGAGTCCGGGCGCGTCCTCGTGAAGGACGCCGACGACGCCGGGAAGTCCGACCTCCTGCAGGCCGTCGGCGCCTACGTGACGACGCTCCGCGAATGAAGCGCGCGGGCGACGTCGTCCGGAGCGCGCAGGGTCTCGCCATCGTCCGCTGCCCCGACGAGGAGCACCCGGATATCGGTGCGGAAGTCGTGGACGAACGTCTCAGCGACGTCGGGCGCGTCGTCGACGTCTTCGGCCCCGTCGAGCGACCCTACCTCGCAGTCACGCCGGACTCGGGCACCCCCGCCGACCTCCTCGGCGCGAAGCTCTACACGCGATAGCGCGCTTCCGCGCTCCGGCGGCGCGCTCTCGAACCCGAAAGGGCGAAGGCGCGCGCGCCAGACGTCACGCCCATGGACCAACGCACGGGCGTGCTCGCCGCCTGCGGGGGCATCTTCCTCACCTTCCTCGCGATACAGGTCGGCGCGCTCGCACTCGTCGAGCCGTTCAAGCAAGCGGGCTATCAGACCGTTCAGGACCCGCAGAACCCCGCGAACAGCGCGCTCTACTTCGGCGTCCTCCTCGTCGCCACCGGCGCCATCCTCGCCGCGCTGAAGTACGGCGGCGAGCAGGTCCTCCGGGCGTTCATCCTCCTCACCGGCGCAATGATCACGGTGTACGTCGTCAGCGTCCTCCCCGCGCTCTCCCTCGCGGGCGTGAACGTCCTCCCGTGGGCGGCCGCCGCCCTCCTGGTCGTCGCGCTCCTCGCCTACCCCGAGTGGTGGGTCATCGACCTCGCCGGGGTCGTGATGGGCGTCGGTGCCGCCGCGCTCTTCGGCATCAGCTTCGGCATCCTCCCCGCCATCGTCCTCCTCGTCGCGCTCGCCGTCTACGACGCCATCAGCGTCTACGGAACCGAGCACATGCTCACGCTCGCCTCCGGCATCGTCGCGCTCAAGCTCCCCGTCCTCCTCGTCTACCCCACCACTCGGGAGTTCTCCTTCCGCGAGCGTGCCGCCGAAGTCGCCGCCGAAGAAGCGGACGACGACGCCGAGACGGACCCGGACGAGGAAGCCGTCGACGTGACCGAGGCAGGTGACGAACCCGAGGGTGAGGCGGAGACGCACGGCGAGACGGGCCGCGACAGCATCATGATCGGCCTCGGGGACGCCGTCATGCCGACCATCATGACCGCCTCCGCGGCGTTCTTCCTCACCGACGTCCCCACCGTCCTCGGGGTGGCGCTCCCCGCCGTCACCGCGCTCGTCGGGACGATGATCGGGCTCTTCTTCCTCCTCCGAATGGTCCTCGAGGGCCGCGCGCACGCCGGCCTCCCGCTCCTCAACGGCGGCGCGATTCTGGGGTATCTGGTCGGCGCGCTCGCCTCCGGGTTGTCCGTCGTCGCCGCGCTCGGCCTCGGCGCCTACGTCTGAGCGGCGGCCCGAGACCGTAGACCCGTGGGGGAACCAAAGGGTGTATGTCGGACTCGGCCCCTTTGCGGTGACAATGACGAACACGAGTCGCACCACGACCAGCGAGGTGGCGGGGCGTGTCTGAGGCCCGCAACGCGAACGCGGATGCCGAGCGGGCGCGGGCGCTCGCCGCGGACGCCGAGCGCGTCGTCGTGAAGGCGGGGACGAACTCGCTCACGGACGCGGAGTCGAACCTCGACGACGACAAACTCGACACGCTCGTCGACGACATCGCGGCGCTCCGCGCGCGCGGCAAGGAAGTCCTGCTCGTCTCCTCGGGCGCCGTGGGTGCCGGTCTGGGAATGATGGCGCTCGAGGAGGACCGCGAGACCGTCGAGGAGACCCAAGCGCTCTCCACCATCGGGCAGGGCCGCCTGATGCATCGCTACACGGAGAGCTTCGCGCGCTACGACACGCAGGTCGCCCAGCTCCTCCTTACCCAGCACGACCTCGAAGACCCCGAGCGCTACACGAACCTCCAGAACACCATCGAGACGCTCTTCGAGTGGGGCGTGGTCCCCATCGTGAATGAGAACGACGCCGTCGCGACCGAGGAGGTCCGCATCGGCGACAACGACATGCTCTCCTCGTCGCTCGCGGTCGGCATCGATGTCGACCTCCTCGTCACGCTCACGGACGTCGGCGGCGTCTACACCGGCAACCCGAAGCACGACGGCGACGCCGAGCGCATCGCCGCCGTCGGCGAGAACTACGACGAGGTCTCTGACCTCGTCGACGAGACGGCGAGCGGCGCGTTCGGCGGCATCCAGACGAAGGTCGAGGGCGCGCGCAAGGTCGCCGAGCACGGCTCTCCCGCGATCATCGCGGCGTCGGAAGCGCCGGACGTCCTCGAGCGCGTCTCCGAGGCCGAACCCGTTGGAACGATATTCCTCCCCGTGGACGGTGTAGACGATGAGTGAGCCATCCACCGAGGCGAAGGTCGGCGCCGCCGAGTCGGCCGCGCTCGACCTCGCGAACGTCTCCGACGAGGCGCGCAGCAACGCGCTGCACGCCATCGCTGACGCCATCGAGGACGCCGAGGACGAGATTCTCGCGGCGAACGAGAAGGACGTCGAAGCGGGCGAGGAGAAACTCGCGGCCGGCGAGTACTCGCAGGCGCTCGTCGACCGCCTGAAGCTCTCGCCGTCGAAGCTCGAGAGCATCACCGAGATGGTTCGGAGCGTCGCGGAGCAGGACGACCCGCTCGGCGAGACCCTCGAAGCGCGACGGCTCGACGACGGCCTCGAACTCTACAAGGTCGGCGTCCCCATCGGCGTCGTCGCCACCGTCTTCGAGTCTCGGCCGGACGCGCTCGTCCAGATCGCCGCGCTCAGCCTCAAGTCCGGGAACGCCGCCATCCTGAAGGGCGGGAGCGAGGCCAGCCACTCGAACCGCGTCCTCTACGAGGTCATCCGCGACGCCACCGAGGGGATGCCCGACGGCTGGGCGCAGCTCATCGAGGCCCGCGAGGACGTCGACCGCCTCCTCGAGATGGACGAGTCGGTCGACCTCGTGATGCCCCGCGGGAGCTCGGCGTTCGTCCAGTACATCCAGGACAACACGAAGATCCCCGTCCTCGGACACACCGAGGGCGTCTGTCACGTCTACGTCGACTCCGAGGCGGACCTCGAGATGGCGGCGGACGTCGCCTACGACGCGAAGGTGCAGTACCCCGCCGTCTGTAACGCCGTCGAGACCCTCCTCGTCCACGAGGCCGTCGCCGACGACTTCCTCCCCGGGATGGTCGAGCGCTACGCGGAGGCGGGCGTCGAACTCCGTGGCGACGAGCGAGTTCGGGACGTCGTCGACGTCGACGCCGCGAGCGAGGCGGACTGGACGCAGGAGTACGGCGACCTCGTGCTCTCGATGAAGGTCGTCGACTCGCTCGACGACGCGGTGAGTCACGTCAACGCGAACGGCTCGAAGCACACCGAGTCCATCCTCACCGAGGACGCCGAGCGCGCGGGCGACTTCATGCGCCGCATCGACGCCGCGTCCGTCTTCCACAACGCCTCTACGCGCTTCGCGGACGGCTACCGCTACGGCCTCGGCGCCGAGGTCGGCATCAGCACGGGGAAGATTCACGCGCGCGGCCCCGTCGGCCTCGACGGCCTCACGACCTACAAGTACTACCTCGAGGGCGACGGCCACCTCGTCGCCTCCTACGCGGGCGAGGACCCGACACCGTTCCTCCACGAGGAGTTCGACGGCGAGTGGGTGCCGGGCCGGCTGAGCCGAACGGAGTGAGGGGCGGCCGGATGAGCGACCGCTGAGCGAAGCGAGGCGGGAGCAGGTCGGGCTCCCCTCTCTTACTCGCCGGTGAGCGCGTCGCTCGCGGGTGCGAAGTCGATGCTCTTCCCGCGCCCGCGCTCGCTCGCGCGCTCGTAGAGCATGTGCGCGGCGGCGACGGTCTCGATGGCGGTGCCGCCGGAGTCGAAGACGGTGATCTCTTCCGCGCTCTCGCGGCCCGCGATGCGGTTGACGATGACGTCCCCGAGTTCGCCGTGGACGTCCTCGTCGTCGACGACGCCCGCTGCCTTCGCGCGGATGAACGATCCGGCGTCGGTGTCGGCGCGCGCTTCGAGGTCGAGGACGTACGTCGCGCGTTCGAGCGTGCGAGCGTCGAGCTCGCGCTTCTCGGGGTCGTACTGGCCCATCGCGGTGACGTGCGTCCCGGGTTCGAGGTGGTCGCCGTCGAAGACCGGCTCCGAGGCGTTCGTGGCGGTGACGACGATGTCCGCGTCCTCGACGGCGGCGGCCGAGGAGGCGACGGCGGCGACGCTCGCGTCGAGGCGCTGGTTCATCGCGCCGGCGAAGTCCTCGCGGTGCTCCTTCGTGGGCGAGTAGACCCAGACCGTTTCGAGGTCGCGGACGGTGTCAATGGCGCGGAGTTGGCCCCGCGCCTGTGCGCCGCTCCCGATGACGGCGAGCGAGGAGGCGTCGTGGCGCGCGAGGACGTCGGTGCCGACGGCGCCCGCCGCCCCGGTCTTGTGGGGGTTCATGCTCGCGCCGTCGATGAGCGCGAGCGGCTCGCCGGACTCGGAGTCGAAGAGGGGGGTCATGAACCAGGCGTCGCGCTCGCCGAAGCCCGCGCCGTACATGTAGCCGCCCATCGCGCCCGTTTCGGGCAGGACGGCGGCGTACGTGGTGAGCATGCCCGGCGGGTCGTCGGTGACGAGCCTCGTCCGTGGCTCTGCCGGCGCGCCCTCGCCGCGCTGGCGGTAGGCGTCGCGGACGGCCGCGACGTAGTCGCCGGGGTCGGCGAGGTCGGAGACGTCGTCACTCGTGAGGAACAGGGCGTCGGTCATACTCCCGCGTTAGGGGAGGGACCGGAAAAGGATTGAGGCGTCGTTAGTCGGCGGCGGGAGCGGGGCTTCCGTCCTCGACGGGACCGACGGGCGCGGCGTGCTGGTACTGGGTGGCGACGGTTGCGTCGGGCGCGTCGTCGACGGGACCGTTGACGAAGAGGGCGTGTCCGACGAGCACGACGGCCACACTACCCGCAACGGGTATCGCGAGCGCCGACTGAAGGCCAGTGAAGTAAAGAGTGGCTGCGACGGCGGCGAACGCGACGGGGATGAGCCCCAGGATGTGGTCGTAATAACTCGTCATAATGTATTGTATACAATGCCCCATAGTCATATAAGTGTTTTCCATAGTTGACTCGTTGCGTATCCATAAGTTATGAGTGTATGAAACAGCGAGACCACGGCGCGAAGAGCGTGACGGCGCCGATTAGCGCCACGTCGCGACGGCGAACGCGAGACCGCGCGCGACGAGCAAGAAGAGCGTGCCGAAAACCGCCACCACGACCGCGAATATCGGGTCGAAGTCGATGGGGAAGAGCCGGCTCGCGAGGAGGGCTTGGGCGAGGGCGTCCGCGACGAGCCACGAGAGCACCGTCCATCCGAGGAGCCCGCGCCACGAGCGCGCTCGCGCGCTGTACGCCCGGAGCGCCGGCGCGACCACCGCCCACGCGCCCACGAACGGCAGGAGGACGCCGACGAGGCGGAGCGGATGCGTCAGGCTGTACGCGAGCATGCTGTGCTGGTACTCGCCGACGAGCACGAACGCGAGTATCGCGGCGGCGTCCGGGAGCGCGAACAACCGGAGCGTCCGCCGGTCCACGTCGAGGAGCGACATACGCGCGGGTTGTCCCGGCGGCGTTAACCGCGTACCGGTTCACCGCGCTCTCGCCTCTCCCGCGAGTCGCGCTCCGCTCGCTCCGTCGGCTTTATCCCCACGAGCGCGTACGCGAACCCCGCTTCGAGCGCGTGCACGCCGAGGCCCGCCCCGGCGAGGACGGCGGCCAGTTCGCCTCGCGCGTAGAACGTCGAGTCGAATCCCGCGGCGTGCTCGGCCGCGACGAGCGCGCGCCCGAGCGGCCCGCGCGGGTCGTAGTCGCACGCGACCAGCACGCCGCCCGGCCGGAGCACGCGCGTCGCCTCCCCCACCGCCGCCGGCGCGTCGAGGTGGTGGAGCGCGTCCGTCACCACGACCGCGTCGACGCTCCCGGTCGCGACCGGGAGGCGCGTCGCGTCACCCCGCACGACGGGGAGGCCCTTCGCGCGCGCCTCGCGGAGCATCCCCGCGGCGGCGTCGAGCACCGTCACGTCGTAGCCGGGGAGCGCGGCGGCCGTCCGGCCCGTCCCGCCCGCGAGGTCCAGCACGCGCTCGACGTCCCGCTCCGCGTACGCGAACCCCGACGCGACGTCCGGGCGCGGGATGGCGCCCTCGAACCGGTCGTAGACGGCCGCCAGCCGATCGAAGCGCGCGACGTCAGCCATACGCACCCGTCGCACGCCATCACAGTAGTACCTAAGGCCGTCCGGGCGCTTCGACGACGCGTGCAGTTCGCCGTCCTCGGAGCGCCCCCTGACGCCCCCCGAATCCGCCTCGACTGGCGGCGCTTTCGCTACGCCGGGAAGTTCGTCACGCGCGACGCCGGGAAAGCCGTCGCCGTCGAGGACGGCGTCCTCGAGCGGGCGGACTGGCCGCCGGACGCCCGGGACGCCGAAGCCGAGGGCGTCCTCGGCGCCGTCTCGTTCAGTCCCTCCCGCGACGACGCCGACACCGCAGTCCTCCGCTACGTCACCGTGCGCGACGACCGGCGCGGCGACGGCATCGGCGCGCGCCTCTGCGCGTTCGCCGCCGACCGTCTTCTAGGGATGCACGACCGCGTCCGAATCGACGTCAACAACCCCTACGCCTACGAGGCCGCGTACAAGGCCGGGTTCGGCTACACCGGCGAGCGCGTCGGGCGCCACGAACTCGTCCTCGAACGGCCCTGTGCGGCGCGCGCCGCGAACTACGCCGCGGGACTCGACGCCTACCGGGAGCGCGACCTCACGCCCGACGAGGTCGCCTTCCTCGACGCGCGCGACGGTCCGCCGGACGTCGTGGATGCCCCGGAAGGCGAGCGTTAAGGCCCGCCGGCCGGTAGCGACCCCATGGGAAACGCGGACCTCCGCCAGCTCGCGGCGATCGAGGAGGTCGCCTTCGACGAGTTGGACGGTGACGTCGTCGCCGTCGACGCGCACAACTGGCTCTACAAGTACCTCACCACGACCGTTCGCTTCACTCGCGACGACGCCTACACGACGAGCGAGGGCGTCGAGGTCCCGAACCTCATCGGCGTCGTGCAGGGCCTCCCGAAGTTCTTCGAGAACGACCTCACGCCGGTCTTCGTCTTCGACGGCCGCGTCGTCGGCCTCAAGGACGAGGAAGTCGAGGAGCGCCGCGCGGAGCGCGAGAAACGCGAGGAACGCCTCGAAGAAGCCCGCGAGGCCGGTGACGCCCTCGAGGTCGCGCGCCTCGACTCGCAGACCCAGCGCCTCACCGACACCATCCACGAGACGACGCGCGAACTCCTCTCGCTCCTCGACGTCCCGGTCGTCGAAGCGCCCGCCGAGGGCGAAGCGCAGGCCTCCTACATGGCGCGGACGGACGACGACGTCGACTACGTCGGGAGCGACGACTACGACTGCCTCCTGTTGGGCGCGCCCGTCACCCTCCGCCAACTCACGAGCTCGGGCGCCGTCGAGCGCATGGACTTCGCGGCCACCCTCGAGGAGCACGACGTGACGTGGGAGCAACTCGTCGACGTCGGCATCCTCTGCGGAACGGACTTCAACGACGGCCTCTCGGGGTACGGCCCGAAAACGGCACTCCGGGCGGTGACGGAGCACGGCGACCTCTGGGGCGTCCTCGACGCCGAGGACGCCTACATCGACGACGCCGACCGCATCCGCGACCTCTTCCTCGACCCGGACGTCACGGACGACTACGACTACGACGAGTCCGTCGACCCGGATCTCGACGCCGCGCGCGACTACCTCACCGAGGAGTGGGAGATCCCCGCCGGGGAGACTGACCGTGCCTTCGAGCGCATCGAGGAGTCGCTCACGCAGACGGGCCTCGACGACTGGCTATAGGCAGCCCGCCCACGCCCTGCACCGCCTCCGCGTCCCTTTTACTCTCCCGCCCCCACTCTCGACGTATGGAACCCGAGGACGTCGAGACACTCATCGAGGAGGCACTGCCGGAGAGCACAGCGGACGTCTTCCGCGCGCGCGGCGAGCACGACGACGACCACCTCGCCGCCGAGGTCACCTCGCCCGCCTTCGAGGGCGAGACCATCGTCGACCAGCACCAGATGGTCTACGACGCGCTCGGCGACGCGATGACGACGGACATCCACGCGCTCGAACTGACGACGAAGACGCCCGACGAGGAGTAAGCGACCCGGGCGGGACGCGCGGCTCCACGGCTATCGTCGGACTCCAGAAACGAGAAGCGCGAGCGCTGTCCGCTACAGCGTGAGGTCTGCGGTTTCGTCGTCGAACTCGCGGTTGCGGAGCGCCTCCCCCGTGTGCCGGTCGAAGAAGTGAACGGCCTGCTCGGGGATGCGCGCGACGACGTCGTCGTCCGCCTCGACCGGTGCACGGCCGTCGACGTTCGCGATGAACGTCTCACCCTCGTGGGCGTCCGGGAGGTTGAGGTAGACGTTGTTCTCGTCGCCCATCGGCTCGACGACGTCGACCGTGACGGGGATGTCGTGGTCGGATTCGACGTCACCGACGATTTCGACGTCCTGCGGGCGAATCCCGAGGACGAGTTCGTCCGACGTGAGCTTCTCGCGGACCGACTCGCTCACCGCGTAGTTGAGGCCGTCGCCGACGACGGATTCGCCCTGCAGGTCGACGTCGAAGAAGTTCATCGACGGCTCGCCGATGAACCCCGCGACGAACTGGTTCGCGGGCGTGTGGTACGCTTCGAGCGGCGTCGCGACCTGCTGGAGGACGCCGTCGTTCAGGATGGCGATGCGGTCGCCCATCGTCATCGCCTCCGTCTGGTCGTGCGTCACGTAGACCGTCGTGGTGTCGAGGTCCTCCTGGAGGCGCTGGAGCTCCGTGCGCATCTGTGCGCGGAGCTTCGCGTCGAGGTTCGAGAGCGGTTCGTCCATGAGGAAGACCTCGGGTTCGCGGACGATGGCGCGCCCGAGCGCGACGCGCTGCTGCTGGCCGCCCGAGAGCTCGGAGGGCTTGCGGTCCAAGAGGTCCTTGATGCCCATAGTCGCCGTCGCGGATTCGACGCGTTCGGAGATTTCCTCGTCGGAGAGGTCCGTGGACTCCTCGAGCCCGAAGCTCATGTTCTCCCGCACGGTCATGTGCGGGTAGAGCGCGTAGGACTGGAACACCATCGCGATGTCCCGGTCGCGGGGCTTGGCCTCGTTGACGCGGCGGTCGCCGATGCGGAGTTCGCCGTCAGTGATGCTCTCGAGGCCGGCGATCATCCGCAGTGTCGTGGACTTCCCACACCCCGAGGGGCCGACGAGTACGAGGAATTCGCCGTCGTCGATGTCGATGCTGGCGTCGTCGACGGCGACGATCGTCTGACCGTCGTCGTCGAAGTGTTTCGTGATGTTGTCGAGTTCGAGTCGAGCCATAGTGTCAGGTAGCCACCCCCTTCGCGAACTGTTCGCCGAACAGGACGTAGACGATGATCGTCGGGAGTGCGGCGACGAACGCGCCAGCCATGCGGATGCCGAAGCCGACCTCGGAGAGGCTCGCACCGAGCTGGCTGAGCGGCACCGTCACGGGTGCGCCCGCGCCGGGGCCGACGAGCACGAGTGCGAACAGGAGGTCGTTCCAGATCTGCGTGAACTGGTAGATGAGCGTCACGGCGAACATCGGCACGGAGAGGGGGAGGATGATGCGCCGATAGATGCGGTGCGTGGTCGCGCCGTCGATGCGCGCGGCCTCCACCATCTCGTCGTTGAAGTCCTTGTAGTACGTGCGGAACAGCAGCGTACAGATGGGGATGCCGTAGGCGACGTGCGTGATGATGAGGCCGATCAGGTCGCCGACCCATCCCTGAAGGCCGACGATGCCCACGAGGTCGCTGATCGGGACGATGGACGCCCAGAACTTCGAGAGCGGGATGAGGACGGCCTGATACGGGATGAAGATGCCCGCGATGAAGAGCATGAGCACGGGGACCTGATAGCGCCAGTCGAGCGTCGTCAGGCCGTAGGCGGCCATGCTCCCGAGGAGCGCGGAGAGGATCGTCGCCGGGATGGCGAGGATCAGGCTGTTCATCAGCCCGCCCGCGAGCGCGTTCGCGGCGCGCGTCCAGTGGATGGTCGTGAACCCGCCGGGCGCGGGCGGGAGGAACGGTGCGGTGGCGAGCACGTCTGCCTTGATGGACGCCATCAGCCCCGTCCAGAGGGGCATCAGGTAGAAGACCACCAGGAGGACGAGGACGGCGTAGAGCGCCGTCCGCCGCCAGCTATCGCCGGTGAGAGGGGTCGTGTCTGTCATAGTTCACCTGCGCGGTACTGGTAGAGGAGGTACGGTGCGATGATGACGAGCGCGAGCGCGAACAGCATGATCCCGATCGCCGCCGCGTACGCGCGGTTGTTCGCGACGAACGCCTGTCGGACCATCATCGTCGCGAGGATGTCGGAGCCCTTCGGCGGGTAGTAGCTCCCGGTGAGCGAGTAGAGGAAGTCGAACGCCTTCAGCGCGAACACCATCAGGACGACGGACGCGCTGATCGTCGCGCCCTTCAGCTGGGGGACGATGACGCGCCAGTACATCCGGAGGGTGCTCGCGCCGTCGACGCGCGCGGCCTCGAACTGCTCGGTCGGGATCGCTCGCAGGCCCGCGAGGTAGACGACCATCGCGTAGCCGCTGAACTGCCAGATGAGCGCGAAGACGACGGCGCCGAGGACGAGCTGGGGGTTCGCGATCCACTCGTAGGGGCCCAGCCCGACGACGCCGAGGATGATGTTGATCAGCCCGTTCTGCTCGTTGTACATCCAGAGCCAGAACTGGGCGGTGACCACGAACGAGAGCGCCATCGGCAGCAGGTAGATGGTTCGGAAGGTGTTCTCGTAGCGGATCCCTTGATCGACGAGGATCGCCACGAGCATTCCGACGACGAGACAGAGCAACGTGAACGCGATGAGGAGCGCGAACGTGTTCTGGAGCGCGCCGAGGAAGACCGGGTCGCCGAACGCCCGCGTGTACATCTCGAAGTCGAGGTTCGCGTAGTTCGGCACCGCGAAGCCCGTGGTGTTCGTGAGGCTCAGGAAGAAGTTCCAGACGATCGCCCCGTAGACCGCCAGCCCCATGAGTACGAACGGCGGCAGCCAGTAGGGGAGCGAGGAGGTGAACTCGTCGCTGAGGAACCCCTCGGAGCGGGAGGTCGTGGCGACCTCGCCGCCGTCGGTGCGGGCTCGCTTCCGGCGGAGCGCGCGCCGGACGAACGTCGCTAGCTTTCCACGCATCGCTCGTTAGTTGCTGAACGCGTCCACGAACGCCTGCGCGGTCTTCTCCGCTGCGGAGTCCGTGTATCCGGAGTAGTTCTGGCTGATCGCGGTCTTGAGGTCGCTGAGGACTCCCGGCGTGGTGGCGAGGCCGTGCGCGACGCTCGGCGGCTGCGATTTGGAGCTCTGGAAGTCGCTGTACTGGTTCGTCTGGAACTCGCTGAACTCGTCCATGGGGACGTCGCTACGCGGCGGGATGGAGCCCTTCTCCGTGTTGAAGCGGACCTGCGCGTCCTTCGAGCCGACGTAGGTGAGCCACTTCTCCGTCGCCTCGGGCGACGGGTTGTTCGCCGGGTACGTCCACGAGTCCATGTTGAGCGAGTAGAGCCCGTCCGTCCCGGGGAAGACCGCCTGGTTCCAGTCGGTCTTGTACTCGAAGTCCTCGGTGCCGGAGTACATGCCGGCGGCCCAGTCGCCCTGGTGGAAGAAGCCCGCCCCACCGTTGATGATGAGGTTGTTGGCTTCCTGCCAGCCGACGGTGCCGGCGTCGCTGTTGAAGTACTCGCTGTACTCGTTGATGGTCTTGAAGGCGTCGGCGATGGGGCCGGCCTCGGCCTCGCCCGCGACGAAGTCCTGGTAGGTGTCCCAGCCGGCCTGCCCGAGGTAGACGGCCGCCCAGAGCTGGAGCGTCGTCCACGGGGACTGACTGGACTGGGCCATCCCGATGGCGTCCGTGTTCTCTTCCACCTTCTGCAGGGCGGCGGTGAGGTCGCTCGGCGTCTCGATGGACGCGACGTCGACCCCGGCCTCGTCGATGACCTGCTGGTTGTAGAAGAGGTTGTTCATCCGGTGGATGTTCGTCGGGACGGCGACGTACGTTCCGGCGGGCTTGGCGGCGTCCTTCGGCCCTTGGAGGTACGCCTCCTTCATGTTGTTCTGGCTCCAGACGGACTCCTCGATGTCGCCGAGGAGGTCGGCGTCGGTGAACTGGATGAGGTTCTTGCCGGGCCACTCCGCCCACGAACTGGGCGGGTTGTTGTTACCGAGGCGCGTGTTGATGCGCGTGTTGAGGCTGGTGTTCCCGCCGCCGCCGATGGCCTTGTCGTTCACCGTGACGTCCGGGTAGGCCTCCTTGAAGCCCTCGAGCATGCTGTCGAAGGCGGCCGCCCCGTCGCCGCCGCTCCAGCCGTGGAGGATTTCGAGTTCGTTCGACCCGCCGCTGCCGCCGTTAGTACAGCCCGCGAGGGCCGCGACGCCAGTCGCGCCCGCTGCGGTCAGATACCGGCGCCGCGTCATCGAGCTGTCAGTGTTTTTGTCTGTCATAGGCTTCCGTTTCCGTCCTCTACTCCGTCTCTCGGGTACTAAATAGTTATTATTAACCACAGATCGAGTAAACAGTGAGTCGGCCTGCCAAACTTGCCGGTCGGGTCGACCGGGACCGGTGGGTTTTACGCGCGCCGCCGCGAGTCACCCGCATATGAGCGAAGACGACGACTACCGCATCGAGTCCGACAGCCTCGGCGAGATGGAGGTCCCGGCCGACGCCTACTGGGGCGCGCAGACCCAGCGTGCCGTCGAGAACTTCCCGATCAGCGGGCGCACCTTCCAGTCGCGCTTCGTGCGCGCGCTCGGCGTCGTGAAGAAGGCCGCCGCGCAGGCGAACCGCGACCTCGGGACGGTCCCCGAGGACAAGGCCGACGCGATCATCGAGGCCGCCGACGAAGTCATCGCCGGCGAGCACGACGAGGAGTTCCCGGTCGACGTCTTCCAGACCGGTTCGGGGACCTCCTCGAATATGAACGCGAACGAGGTCATCGGCAACCGCGCGACCGAGATTTACGGCGGCGACGTCGGCACGCGCGAGATCCACCCGAACGACCACGTGAACTTCGGGCAGTCCTCGAACGACGTCATCCCGACCGCGATGCACGTCGCCGCGCTCGAAGCGGTCGAGAAGGACGTCGGGCCCGCGCTCGAGACGCTCCACGACGCGCTCGAGGCGAAGGAGGCGGAGTTCGACGGCGTCGTGAAGACCGGCCGCACCCATCTGCAGGACGCGACGCCCGTCCGACTCGGCCAGGAGTTCGGCGGCTATCGCGCGCAGGTCGAGAAGGGCCTCGCGCGCATCGAGAACGCGAAGGCGCACCTCCGCGAACTCGCCCTCGGCGGGACCGCGGTCGGTACCGGCCTCAACACCCACCCGGAGTTCCCGGAACTCGCCGCCGAGTACATCAGCGAGGAGACCGGCGTCCAGTTCCGCGAGGCCGACAACCACTTCGAGGCGCAGGCCGCCCACGACGCGATGAGCGAAGCCCACGGCGCGCTCCGCACCGTCGCCGGGAGCCTGAACAAGATCGCGAACGACCTCCGCCTCCTCGCCTCCGGTCCCCGGAACGGCCTCGGCGAGATCGAGCAGCCCGAGAACCAGCCCGGGAGTTCGATTATGCCCGGGAAGATCAACCCGGTCGTCGCGGAAGCCGTCAATCAGGTCCACAAGCAGGTCGTCGGTCACGACGCCGCCATCTCCGCCGGCGCCGCCGAGGGCCAGATCGACCTCAACCTCTACAAGCCCGTGCTCGCCTTCGACTTCCTCGAGTCCGCGACGCTCATCGCGAACGGGAGCGAGGCGTTCGCTGAGAAGTTCGTCGCGAAACTCGAGGCGAACGAGGAGCACTGCGAATCGCAGGTCGAGCGCTCGATGGCGCTCGCGACCGCGCTCAACCCCGCCATCGGCTACGACAAGGCGAGCAAGGTCGCGAAGAAGGCCATCGCGGAGGACAAGACCGTCCGCGAGGTCGCCGTCTCCGAGGGCTACCTCACCGAGGCGGAGGCCGACGAGGTGCTCGACCCGGAGAAGATGACGCATCGCGGCATCCTCGGCGAGGAGTAATCCAACGGCGAAGCCGTTGGAGAGAAACGAGCGGGGAGGGACGACCCGCGAGTGAGTCGGGCCGAGCGTAGGAGGGCCGACTGGACAGACGAGCGGGGAGGAACGACCCGCGAGTCGGTCGCGCGACCGGATACGCGAGCGGAAGCGGCGGCGAAGCGACACCCGAGTCGCCCGACCGCTTCGCCGTCGACCCCGCCACACCGTGCTCGACGTCGGATACCCCCTCGCGGCGGAACTAACGCACTGTCCGGTTGTCGCCGAACCCCGGAGCATGTGGCGAGCCGTACGCGAAGCAGCGTGACCGCGCGACGACGGACCGCTGGCACTGCGCCCGCCCGGACTGCGGCGAGCGCGGCCTCGGTGACGACCTGAAGCGCATCGAGCGCTAACCGGACTGCTTTCCCGACTCCCGACCGAACGCCGACGCATGGAAGCACTCCATCCCCGCGTGCGCCTGCTGTGGGCGGCCGGTGCGGCCATCAGCGCCGCCGTTCTCGCCGCCATCGCCGGCGCGTTCACGTGGGTCGACCCGCTCTCGCTCGGCCTCTCGCCCGTGCTCGTCGGCGGCGTCGTCTTCGGTGCGGCGCTCGTCCTCGGCATCGGGTACGCGAGCGCGCGCTATCGCGCGTGGCGCTTCGAGGTGCGCGAGGACACCCTCTATCTCGAACGCGGCGTCTTCACGCGCGTGCGCACGGTCGTGCCCTACGTCCGCGTCCAGCACGTCGACAGCCAGCGCGGGCCGCTCGAACGCGTCCTCGGGTTGAGTACGGTCGTCGTCTACACGGCCGGCTCGCGGGGCGCGGACGTCGCGATTCCGGGTCTCGCCGCCGCCCGCGCGAGCGACCTGCAGGAGCGCCTGCGCGCGCTCGCGATCGAGAGCGAACCCGCCGACGCCGTATGAGACTGCATCCGCTCTCCGTCGTCTACCGCGTCGGGACGCGCGTCGCCGGCCTCGCGTGGGGGTTCGTCGTCGCGGCGTTCGCGGGGACGGCGGTCGTGCCGTTCCTTGATACGGCCGAAGTCGCCGCGCTCGGCGCGCTCGGCGTGCTCGCGCTCGCCGGCTACGAGGTGGCGCGCTATCGCCGCTTCACGTACGCGCTCACGGAGTCGACGCTCGACGTCGCCTCCGGGGTGCTCGCGCGCCGCGAGCGCGAGATACCACTGCGGCGCGTGCAGAACGTCGACGTCTCGCGAAACGTCGCCCAGCGCGTGCTCGGCATCGCCACCGTCCACGTGGAGACGGCCGGTGGCGGGTCGACCGAGGCCGTCCTCGACTGCTTGAGCGTCGCGGAGGCCGAGCGCCTGCAGACGGAGATCCGGCGGCTGAAACGCCGCCTCGACGACGAGTCGGCGTCGGCCGAAGGAGCAGACGGGGAGGCGGCGACCGGTGAGACGCGCGCGGACGTCGAGGACGAGGAGACGGAGGTGTTCGCACTCGACACGCGCCACCTCCTGCTGGCGAGCGCGCTCTCCTTCGACGCGCGCCTCGTCTCCGTGGTGTTCGTCGCCCAGCCGTTCGTCTGGCCGGCGCTCGCGCCCGTGGTCGGCGACCTGGGCGGGATGGCGCTCCTCGCCGTCGGCGCTCTCGGCGTCATGGGGCTCGCGCTCGCGCTCTGGGTGGCGAGCGCGGCGCGGACGTTCGCGCGCTTCTACGGCTTCCGGCTGACGCGCGCGGGCGACGACCTCCGCTACGAGCGCGGCCTCGGACAGCGCTACACGGGCACCATCCCCATCGAGAAACTCCAGACGCTCGTGGTGCGCGAGACGGTGCTCCAGCGCCGCTTCGGTTACGCGTCGCTGTCGGTGGAGACGGCGGGCTACGCGCCCGGGTCGGGTCCGTCCGGCGGTTCGGAGGCCGCAGTCCCGCTCGCGACGCGCTCGGAGGTGCTCGCGCTCGCGCGGGACCTCGAAGCGTTCGACGTTCCGGAGTTCGAGGGCGTGCCGACGCGGGCGCGGCGGCGCTACGCGGGCCGCTACGCCATCGGCGTCGGTGCTATCGTCGCGCTCGCGGCGCTCGTGAACGCGCTCGTGGTCTCCTACCCGTTCTGGTGGGCGCCCGTCGCACTGTTCGCCCTCGTGCCGGCGGCCGCCCACTACCGGTGGGTACACCTCGGCGCCGCGGTGGACGACGCGCACGCGTTCACGCGCTCGGGCTTCTGGACGCGCCGGACGCACGTCGTCCCGCACGACCGCGTGCAGACGCTCGTCGAGCGCGCGACGCTCTTCCAGCGCCGCTGGGGGCTGGCGTCCGTCGTCGTGGACACCGCCGGGAGCGGCGGGCTCGGAAGCGGCGACGCGGTGGCAATCGACGTCTCGACCGACCGCGCGGCCGCCCTCGTGGAGAGGGTGAGCGAGCGCGTGCGCGCGTCGCTGGCCGCGCGCCGCGAGCGCGAGTGAGGGGCGGGGGCGGCGAGCGGGGGTCGGTGCCGACCGGACGGATTTTTGTCCCTCCGCCGCCACGCCTGAGGTAATGACTACGGGCGAGTTCGACTACGAGGAACTGGGGCTGGTCGCCGGCCTCGAGATTCACCAGCAGCTGGATACGGCGACTAAGCTCTTCTGTGCGTGCCCGACGACGCGACGCGAACCCGAGGAGCACGACCGGACGTTCACGCGCTACCTCCACCCGACGAAGAGCGAGCTCGGCGAGATCGACGAGGCGGCCCTCGAGGAGTCGCAGGTCGAGCGCGAGTTCGAGTACCTCGCCTTCGACTCGACGTGCCTCGTCGAGGAGGACGACGAGCCGCCACACCGGCTGGACGAGGAGGCGCTCGACGTCGCCCTCGAGGTCGCGAACCTGATGGACATGACGGCGCTCGACCAGGCTCACGTCATGCGGAAGGTCGTCATCGACGGCTCGAACACCTCGGGCTTCCAGCGCTCGTCGCTCGTCGCGCAGGACGGCGAGATCGAGACGAGCGAGGGCTCGGTGGGTATCGAGGACATCATGCTGGAGGAGGAGTCGGCGGCGCGCGTCGAGGAGGACGATTCGGGCGCGACGTTCGCGCTCGACCGGCTGGGCATCCCGCTCGTCGAGATCGGCACGGACCCGGACATCCGGAGCCCGGAGCAGGCCCGCGAGGCCGCCGAGCGCATCGGCATGCTGCTGCGCTCGACGGGGAAGGTCAAACGCGGCCTCGGCACGATCCGACAGGACGTGAACGTCTCCATCGCGGAGGGCGCGCGCGTCGAGATGAAGGGCGTCCAGAGCCTCGACGACATCGACGACCTGGTGCGCTTCGAGGTCCAGCGACAGGTTCGCCTCCTCGAGGTCGCGGACGAGCTCGCCGAGCGCGACGCCTCCGTCGGCGAGGTGCAGGACGTGACGGACGTCTTCGCGGAGACGGAGTCCGCGGTGGTTCGCGGCGCGCTCGAATCGGATGGGTTGGTCTTCGCGGTCCCGCTCTACGGCTTCGACGGTCTCGTGGGGCGGGAGCTCCAGCCGGACCGCCGGCTGGGGACGGAGCTCTCCGACCACGCGAAGCGCCACGGTGCAGGCGGTATCTTCCACACGGACGAACTGCCGGCGTACGGCGTCACCGAGGACGAGGTCACCGCGCTCCGCGAGGCGGTCGGCGCGGGCGAGGACGACGCCGTCGCGATGGTGGCGGCGGAGGCGGACGTCGCGCGGGGCGCGACGGAGGCGGCGGCGGACCGCGCACGGACGGCGCTCGAGGGCGTCCCGGAGGAGACGCGGGGCGCGAACGAGGACGGGACGACGGAGTACCTCCGCCCGCTCCCGGGCGCGGCGCGGATGTACCCGGAGACGGACGTGCCGCCGGTCGAGCCCGACCCCTCGGAGGTCGAGACGCCGGAGCTCCTCACGGAGAAGGTCGAGCGCTACGTCGCGGACTTCGACCTGAACGAGGACGTCGCCGAGCAGGTCGCCTACGGCCGTCGGTGGCGGCTCTTCGAGGACGCCGTCTCAAGAGGGGTGGACCCGAACCTCGCGGCGCGCACCGTCGAGTCGACGGTGACGAGTCTGCGCCGCGACGGCATACCCGTAGAAAACCTCGCCGACGAGCACTTCCACGGCGTCTTCGACCTCGTCGCGGCGGACGAGATCACGCAGGAGGGCGTCCCCGAGCTGCTCGAAGCGCTCGCCGAGGAGCCCGACCGGACGGCGGCGGAGGCCGCAGAGGACGCGGGTCTCGGCTCGGCGGACGAGGACGTCGTGCGCGAGGCCGTCGTCGAGGTCGTCGAGCGCAACGCCGAGCAGGTCGAGGAGGAGGGCATGGGCGCCTTCTCCGGGCTGATGGGTGAGGCGATGGGCGCGCTCCGTGGGAAGGCGGAGGGCGACCTCGTCAGTCAGGTGCTCCGCGAGGAGATCCAGAAGCGCGCGTAGCCCGCACGCCGACCGCCACCGTTTTTAGGCCGCCCTAACTACCCGATAGCGACGCGTGGCCTTCCCCGTGATCGGATTCGACCGCCGCCACCGAAACCACAATTGTTTTAGGCCGGCCTAAAAGATTGGCCTGTATGGTTGCACACACACCGAGGCTCCGCACGCTCACCGCACTCGTACTCGCCGTCCTGTTGGCGGTTCCGACCGGCGCTGCGGCGGTCGCTCCCGCCGACGTGAACGCGGCGGGGACATCCGCAACGCAGTTCGACACCGGCCACGAGGCGGAGGCCAGCGCCGACGGCGACGTCGCCTTCGTCCGCACCATCGAGGAGATGAAGGGCCACCTCACCGTCTCCGTCCAGTACGCGAAGGCCGGGGACACCGAGATGGCCGCCCACCACGCCGGCCATCCCCACGAGGAGTACTGGAGCGCCGTCAACGCGACGCTGAGCGAGGCGAACGCGAGCCTCGCCGCCGACCTCGAGGCCGCGCTCCTCGCCGCGCCCGACCACGCCCGCAACGACTCCGCGAGCGAGTACGCCACCTACGTCAACGAGACGCTCTTCGAGAAGTTCGACGCCGCCGAACGCGCCGTCGCCGGCGAGCAGATGGAGAACGCGACGTTCTCGGCGGCGGTCTCGCGTGACCTCCTCCAGCGCGCCGTTCAGGAGTACGGCGAGGGCGTCGCCGCGAACGGCACCGTCGTCGAGCAGATGGAGTACGACGACGCTCGCGGCTTCGCGCTCCGCGCCGAGGCGCTCTACGAGAGCAACGTCCGCGCGACGCTCTCCGAGCACGCCCGCGAAGAACTCGACGAGCTCTTCGAGACCCTCCACGGGGATATCGACGGCGCGGCGGCGCCGAGCGACGTCGAGCAGATCACCGCCAGCATCGCCGCCGAGTACGCGGAGTACACCGGCGTCGAGTCCCAGACCGGCGGAGCGCAGGTCGAGCAGACCGTCGACGAGATCAACGAGCACCTCGAAGAGGCCGTCACCGCCTACGAGAACGGGAACGACGCGGAAGCCAAGCAGATAATCCGTCAGACCTACCTCTCCTACTTCGAGAGCCTCGAGGGCGACCTCATCGAGAAGCGCCCCGAACTCGTCGAGGAACTCGAAGCCGACTTCAACGAGGACCTCCCCGGTCTCATCGACCGGAACGCCTCCGTGAGCGAGGTCCGTGCGGAAGTCGAGTCCATGGAGAAGAAGCTCGGCACCGTCGAGACGGCGCTGTCGAGCGAGACCGAGACGACGATCAGTCTCGGCGACGAAACCGAGACGACCACGACGCAGTCCGCCACGTCCGAGACGACCACGACCGGCTCCTCGCCCGGCCTCGGCGTCGGGGCGGCACTCCTCGCGCTCGCCACCGCGCTCGTCGCGCTGCGTCGGCGCGCGAACTGACGACACCCACAACCCATGACACAGGACCGAACACGACGATTCACGAACCGCCGCGCGTTCCTCGCGGGCGCCGTGGGTACCGCGAGCGCGCTCGCGGGCTGTAGCGCCCTCACCGGCTCGTCCGGCGAGTCGACGACGACCAGCCCGGCCGTCACGACGGCCGACGGCACGGTGAACGCGTCGGCGGGCGGCGCGCCGTCCATCGACGACCTGCCCGACCTCGAGGGCGACCTCACCGTCTACCTCGGACGCGGGGAAGGCGGCGCGTACGGCGACCTCGTCTCGTACCTCGAGGACACCCGCTACGACGACTTCTCCGTCACGCTCAAGCGCGGACCGTCATCGGGGCTGGCGAACACCATCCTCACCGAGGCGGACAACGGCGGATCGCCAGCGGACGTGTTCTGGTCCATCGACGCCGCCTCGCTCGCTCTCGTCGCCAAGAACGGTCTCGCGGCGTCGCTCCCGAGCGACCTCACGGGCGTCGTCCCCGCGAAGTTCCGCGACTCGAAGCGCCGCTGGGTCGGCCTCACCGGCCGCGCGCGCGCCATCCCCTACAACACGGAGGCACTGAGCGCCGACGACATCCCCGCGAGCGTCTTCGACATCCCCGACCGGGAGCGCTTCCGGGACGCGCTCGGCTGGGCGCCCTCCTACGGGTCGTTTCAGGCGTTCGTCACCGCGATGCGCCACCTCGAAGGCGAGGAGCGCACCCGCGAGTGGCTGACCGGAATTCAGAACACCGGCGTCCAGTCGTATCCGGGCGAGTTCGGCGTCACCTACGACGTCGCGCAGGGCACCGTCGACGCGGGGCTCGCCAACCACTACTACGCGCTCCGCCTGAAGCAGTCGAAACCCGACGCGCCAGTCGACCTCGCGTTCACCCGTGGTGGACCGGGCGCGCTCATCAACGTCGCGGGCGCGCTCGTCCTCGACTCGACCGAGCGCTTCGACCTCGCGACGAACTTCGTCCGCCACTTCCTCACCCGGGAGATACAGACCTACCTCGTCGAGCACGTCTACTCCTACCCGCTCGCGCCCGGCGTCGCGCCGCCGGACGGCGGCGACATCGAACTGCCGTCGCTCGCGGACCTCGACCCACCGGACATCGACCTCGCGACGCTCGGGAACGTCCAGGAAACCATCGCGCTCTTGCGCGACACCGGCGTCCTCTGAGACGATGGCGGACGGCGAGCGCGACGACGGCATCATCCACTCGCTCTCCGGCCTCCGCGAGTCGCTCGGCCGCGAGGACGGCGCGGACGCCCCGCCGCTCGCGCTGCTCGCGTGTGCGGCCGCCGTCGCGCTCGCCGTGCTCGCGCCCATCGCGTGGCTGGTCGTCCGCGCGCTCGAAGTCCCGCAGGCGCGCGCGCTCGACCTGCTCGCGAGCGGATCGACGCTCACCGTCCTCGCGAACAGCGTCGGCCTCGTCGCGGCCGTCACCGTCGCCTCGACGCTGCTCGGCGTCCCGCTCGCCGTCGCCACCGTCCGCACCGACCTGCCGTTCCCGCGCTTCTGGACGGTGGCGTTGGCGCTCCCGCTCGTGGTGCCGAGCTACCTCGGCGCGTTCGCGTACGTCGCGGCGTTCGGGCCGAACGGGACGCTCGCAGACCTGCTCGCGCCGCTCGGCGTGACCTCGCTCCCCACCATCTACGGCTTCGCGGGCGCGGCGTTCGTCCTCATGCTCTACGTCTACCCGTACGTCTTCCTCGGGACGCGCGCGGCGCTGCTCACGATGGACGCCTCGCTCGTGGAGGCGGCCCGCACGCTCGGGGACTCCTCGCTCGCGGCGTTCCGGCGCGTCACCCTCCCCCGGATCCTTCCGGGCGTCACGGCGGGGGCGCTCCTCGTCGCGCTCTACGCGCTCAGCGACTTCGGCACGCCAACCATCATGCACGTCGACGTCTTCACGCGCGTCATCTACGTCGAGTACTCCTACTCGCGCGACACCGCCGCGCTCCTCTCCGTCCAGCTCCTCCTCGTCACCGCCGTCATCCTCCTCCTCGAATCGCGCGTCTCCGACACGGGCGGCTCCGGCTACGCGAGCGGGCAGAGCCGTTCGGCGAGCCGCCTCCGCCTCGGGTGGCTGAAGGTCCCCGCCCTCCTCGCGTGCGCGGCCGTCGTCGCGCTCGCGCTCCTCGTCCCGCTCGGCGTCTTCGCGCAGTGGTTCTTCCGCGCGGACGTCGCGGCGTACGGCAACAGCTTCTCGTGGGGGTACGCGTGGAACTCCGTCTACGCCGCCGCGCTCACGGCGGGCGTCGCCGTGCTCGCCGCCGTCCCGATGGGGTATCTGTCGGGGCGCTACGCGGACTCGCGACTCGCACGCCTCCTCGAGCGCGTCACCTACGCGGGCTACGCAGCCCCCGGCATCGTCATCGCGCTCGCGCTCGTCTACGTCGGCGTGCGATACGTCCGCGGGCTCTACCAGACGCTCCCGCTGCTCGTCTTCGCGTACGTCGTGCGCTTCCTCTCACAGGCCATCGGGACGACGCGCTCGAGCGTCGTGCAGGTCGATCGGCGCCTCGTGGAGGCGGCCCGCACGCTCGGGGACTCCTCGCTCGCGGCGTTCCGGCGCGTCACCCTCCCGCTCATTCTCCCGGGCGTCTCCGCGGGCGCGGCGCTCGTCTTCCTCACGACGATGAAGGAGCTGCCCGCGACCCTGTTGCTCCAACCGGCGAACTTTCGCACGCTCGTCACCTACATCTGGACGGCCCGCGAGTCCGGATTCTACGGCCGCATCGCCGTCCCGGCGCTCGCGCTCCTCGCCGTCTCCGCGCTCTCGATGCTCGTCATCCTCGCACGCGAACGCACCCAACAGTAAGCCATGACCGACACGCCACTCCAGCACGCCGACGCCCAGTCCACCGACGCCGCGTCAGCCGACGCGTCCGCACGCCCGACGGACGGCGGCGACGCGTCCGACGACGCGCGCGTCGCGCTCGAAATCGACGGCGTTACCAAACGCTACGGGGAACAGACGGCCGTTTCGGGGCTCTCCCTCGACGTTTACGACGGCGAACTCCTCACCATCCTCGGCCCCTCGGGTTGCGGGAAGACGACGACGCTCCGCCTGCTCGCCGGCCTCGAACGCCCCACCGAGGGCACGGTGCGCATCGCGGACACCCGGGTCGCGGACGCGGACGCCTCGCGGCCGCCGAACGAGCGGAACGTCGGTCTCGTCTTCCAGGACTTCGCGCTCTTCCCGCATCTCAGCGTCGCGGAGAACGTCGCCTACGGCATCGCGGACGCGAGCGACGACGCGAAAACAGAACGGGTCGCCGACCTCCTCGAACTCGTGGACCTCGCGGGCTTCGAGGAGCGCGATCCGAGCGAGCTCTCGGGCGGCCAGCAACAGCGCGTCGCGCTCGCTCGCGCGCTCGCGCCAGAGCCGGAGGTCCTCCTCCTCGACGAGCCTTTCTCCAGTCTGGACGTGCGCCTGCGCGTGGAGATGCGCGAGGACCTCAAGCGCATCCTCTCGGCGACGGGCGTGACTGCGGTGTCGGTGACGCACGACCAGGAGGAGGCGCTGAGCATCTCGGACCGCGTCGCCGTGATGCACGACGGCCACCTCGAACAGGTCGGCGCGCCCGAGGCCGTCTTCGAGAACCCGGAGTCGCGCTTCGTCGCGTCCTTCCTCGGGCAGGCGGGGTTCCTCTCCGGGCACATCGACGACGAGACGGTGGACACGCCCGTCGGGTCGGTGCCGCGCGCGCAACTCACCGGGCCGACCGACCGGTACGTCGGCGCGATGGTGGACGTGCTCGTCCGCCCGGACGACGTCTCGCTCGCGCCCGCGACGTCGGAGGCGGAGGCGGACGGCGTCGTCGTTCGCCGGCAGTACACGGGGCCGTCGTTCGTCTACCACGTCGAGTTGACGAACGGCGACCGGGTGCGCTGTCAGCAGAACCACACGGAGAGCCACGCCGTCGGGACGCCCGTGGTGCTCTCGATCGACGCGGAGCACGCGCTCGCGTGGTACCCGACGCGCTAGGGCGCGTTCGAATCTGCGAGTCCTTCTTGGAGATCACTCCGACCCGTCGTCGACGAGTTCCTCGAGGAGGGTGTCGAGCGAGTAGGTCTGGAGGGGGCGCGGCGTGTCCTTCGTGCGCGAGGTGACGAACGTGGAGTTCGTCCGGTCGACTTCCTCAACGGCCTCGAAGTCGGTGATGAGGCGCTCGACGGCGTCGGAGTTGGGGAGGCGCGCGACGACCATGAAGTCGTACTCGCCCATCGTGAAGAAGACCTGCGTGACGCCCTCGATCTCCTCGAGTTCGGCTGCGACGCCCCTGTAGCTCCCGCTGTAGGTGGTGTAGACTTCGAGGACGACGGTGACGCCGAGGCCGAGTTCGTCGAGGTCGAGGTCGTAGAGGTCGTTCTCGATGACGCCGCGCTCGCGGAGGTTGTTCAGTCGGTAGTGAATGGTGGAGACGGGGATGTCCGTCTCCTCGTGGAGTCGCTCGGGGCTCCCGGTACCGAGGTCGGAGATGGCTTTCAGGAGGCGTACGTCCCGTTCGTCCATGGTTCGGTGGTTCGCGGGCGCGGCCTAAATACCCCACCGAAGCCGCGTTCGGCGTCCGACCCGCTCGCGCCGGCCCGCATCGAGCGATATGGCACCCCGCAACTATCACCATCATGGATTACCTTAGAGAATACTATCGAAATACTCCCGAAGGTTGTAGACAAGTTTAACAAGATGCGCCCAGTAGGATGGTGTAGTCAGATGTCTCTCACCGACACCCTCCGCAGTCCGCGCGGCACCGCCGCGATGTTCGTGGCGCTCGCGGCGTTCTGGGGGACGTCGTTCGTCGCCATCGAGACGGGGCTTCACGCCTTTCCGCCCCTCCTCTTCGCGGGCCTCCGCTACGCGATCGCCGGCGGCATCGTCCTCCTGTACGCCGTTCTCACGACCGACCGCTGGCTCCCCCGCAGTCGGGGCGAGTGGCTGAGCGTCGGCGTGAGCGGCGTCCTCGTCATCGCGCTCTACCACGCCCTCCTCTACCTCGGCGAACTCCACGTCTCCGGCGCGGTCGCCGCCGTCGTCATCTCCATCGCGCCCGTGCTCACCGCCGTCTTCGCGAGCGTCCTCCTCCCCGACGAGTCGCTCGGCCGGGTCGAGCTCGTCGGCTTCGGTCTCGGCGTCCTCGGCGTCGCCGTCATCGCCGCGCCGAGCGGTGACGCCATCGGCGCCGCGACGGTCGTCCCCGTCCTCCTCATCCTCGGCGGCGCCGTCGCGTTCGCCCTCGGCGGCGTGCTCACGCGCCCCCTCAAGACGAGCCTCCCGCTGCGCTCGATGCAGGCGTGGACGATGCTCCTCGGTGCCGGCGTCCTCTTCGCGGGTGCCGCCCTCCGCGGCGAATCCGTCGCCGCGATCCACTGGACGCCCAACGCGATCGTCTCGCTCGTCTACCTCACGGTCGTCTCCGGCGTCGTCGCGTTCCTCATCTACTTCGAACTCCTCGACCGCGCCGGCCCGAGCACCGTCCACCTCGTCAGCTACCTCGAACCCGTCGTCGCGACGCTGATGAGCTTCGCCGTCCTCGGCGACGTGGTCGGCCCGCGCGCGCTCGTCGGCTTCCTCGCGGTCTTCGCCGGCTTCGCCGTCGTCGAGCGCGATCGCTTCGCCGTCCTCGACGCCACCCGCGAACGCGCCCGCCTCGCCTACGTCCGCCTCGTCCACAGCGAGCACGTCTCGCCGGACGGCCGGCGCAGCTACGAGCACGCCGACGACTGACGGCCCACCGAAGAGGGGCCCGAGGCGACTCCGGTCGGGTTATCGGGCGCGCGCCCACATGCCCGGGTATGGTCTCCGCACGCACGCTCCTCGCGCTCCTCGTCGGCCTCGCGCTCCTCACCCACCCCGTGGTCGGCGACCCGCCCGGCCTCGACACCAAGCACACCTACGAGGCGACTGCCGTCGACGTCGACGACGGCGAAACCGTCCAGTCGCTCTACCACCTCCCCGAGGTCACGTACGGCGTCGACTCGCAGATCGCGCTCGTCGAACAGGCCGCGAACGACACCGTCACCCGGCCCGTGAGCGACGTCCCGCCCGAAGTCGAGCGCCTCACCGGGGTCCGGTTCCTCGCCGACGACGTCGGCGACCGCTACTACCGCGTCGACGCCCGCATCGACGGCGAGACGTTCACGCTGGACGCGACGGCCGTCGACGCACGCACGGTCGCGGCGGCGCTCGCCGTCGCGCCCGGCGACGCCCCCGCCGTCGTCCGCGACGCCCTCGACGGGAACGCGACGAGCCCCGACGAACTGCCGGCGACACTCGTCCGCACCGACGGCGGCTACGTGCTCGTGCGCGCCACCGGGACGACGCAGGTCGCCGACCCGCTCACCATCCCGAAACTCGCGCTCTACGCGGTCGGCATCTCGCTTCTCGTCTGGGCCGCGCTCGCGCTCTACCGCGAGCGAAGCGAGGCCTGACCGGACGCCGCGCCCGGCGTCGCTCCCGTCTCCTCGCTCGGCGCGACGCCGGGCGGTCTGTGGCCCGGAGACACAGCCCACCGTATCGAGACAGATCCGTATCGACGGAGCGGGCGTTCAGGACGGCTGTGGCGAGAAGACGCCGTCAGTACTCCTCGTCCTCGACGGAGTCCTTCCGGCCGTTCCCCTCGATGTGCCACCGCGCGCGGCGCAGGATGCCGTGGAGGGTGTTGACCTCGCGGCCCGTGGGGTGTGCGCGCCCGAGGATGCGCCGGACCATCCGCCCGGTCTTCGCCTGCTTCTCCTCGGGGTAGTCGACGAGCTCGAGGAAGTCCGCGAAGTGGTCGTAGAACGCCTCTATCTCCTCCTCCTTCGCGCGGTGGACCGCGACGTCGGGGAGTTGGGTCTCGTCGACGGTCAGCTCGCGCAGTTCGTAGAGCGCGACCGTCGCGGCCTGCCCGAGGTTCAGGACGGGGTAGTCCGCGCTCGCGGGGATCGAGCTGATCTCGTCGAGGCGCTCCATCTCGCTGTTGTGGAGGCCGACGCGCTCGCGCCCGAAGACGAGGCAGGTCGGGGCCTCGACGTCGCGGAGGCTCCCCGCGAGTTCGTCGGGCGTGCGGAACGGGAAGCGGACGTGCTTCGTCGCGTCCTCGTTCGTGATGGCGGTGAAGCCCACCGTGTGGAAGTTCTCGACGAGGTAGTCGAACTCGACCTCCTCGGCCTCGGGGAGGATGTCCTCTCGCGCCTGCCCGGCGAAGCCGTACGCCTCGGACTCCCGCGAGAGGTCGGGCGGGTCGACGAGGTAGAGGTCGCTGAATCCGAAGTTCTTCATCGCGCGAGCGATCGTGCCGACGTTCCCGGGCGTCTCCGCGTCCACGACGGCGACGGCGGGCGCACTGTCTCCCATGCTCCCCGGGTAGCCGCCGCGCGAGTAAAAACCGCGCGTCACGACGCGACCGAGCGCCGCGCGGCACGTAGTGCGACGGCGGGCGCACTCTGCTACGCGTCACCGTCCCGAGGCGGCGACGGACCACGGGTACTATTGTAGTGGCACCCTCGCACCCACGTATGAACACCGTGGACGCCGCCGGCCTGCGAATCGGCGACGACCACCCCCCGCGAATCATGGGGGTGTTGAACGTCTCGAAGGAGTCGCCCTATTCGCCGAGCGTCTTCGACGACCCCGACGAGGCCGCCGCCTACGTCGATGACGAACTCATCGGCGAGGGCGCGGACATCGTCGACGTCGGCCTCGAATCCGCGAACAAGCGCTTCGAGGTGCTGAGCGCCGAGGAGGAACTCGACCGCCTCGACACCGCCGTCGAGACCATCGAGCGCGTCGAGGGCGACGCGGTCTTCAGCATCGAGACGCGCTACGCCGACGTCGCGGACGCCGCCCTCGAGGCCGGCTTCGACATGGTCAACGACATCTGCGGCTTCGCGGACCCGGAGATGCCCGCCGTCTGCGAGGCCCACGACGCCGCCGTCGTGAAGATGGCGTCCCCGCCGGACCTCGAACGCCCCGGCGCCGTCGAGGCGGTCGACGACATCTACGAGGCGCTCGGGCGCAACGGCCTCACGGAGAAGACCATCGTCGACCCCGCCTTCGGCGGGTGGTCCGAGGCGAAGACGCTCGCGGACGACCGCGAGACGTTTCGCCGCCTCCGCGAGTTCCGGGGGTACGGCCAGCCGATCCTCGTCTCCATCAACCGGAAGAACTTCCTGCGCGACGTCGCCGGGCGCGCCACCGAGGAGGCCCTCCCCGTCTCGCTCGCCGCGACCGCGATGGCGGTCGAGCGCGGCGCGCACGTGATTCGAACGCACGACGTCGCGGAGACCCGTGACGCCGCGCTCATCGGGTCGGAGTTCGCGCGCGAGCGACACCGCGAGCGCGCCGTCGAGGAGCTCGACGTCACCACCCCGAAGGAGGCCGAGCGCCACATCGACCGCCTCGAGGGCGACCGCGCGGCCGCCGAGGCGAGCGTCGCGCGCGCCTACGAAGTTCGGCCGCCGTCTGACAGGCGACAGACGCTCGTCGACGTCGCGGCGGACACCGGCGTCGTCTGTACGGGCGGCGAGGACCTCTTCGTTGCGGGGACGGTCGCCGACCTCGAAGTGTTCGCTGACCGCCTCACGCAGGCGTCGAAGGCGTTAGCGGGCGTCGCGGGCGAGATCCGATCGAGTCTCCGGTAACGGGAAAGCTTATGCCGAAAGCACCGCAATCCCGGACTGGAGGCCGAGCCCCCGCATCGGTAGGGGTACACTACAACTGCGGGGCCTCGGCTCGAACCACCAGGTTCCGGATTTTTCCCGACGCAACGGTGGTGAGCGATAGGTGAACTTCGCGGAGTGGGCGCCCGCCTACGAGGCGATCCTCGCGGACTTCGAGTACGACAGAACGGGCGACGAAGCCGCGCGTGACGAACTCGCACGACTCGTGAGCGACTTCGACGTCTCGCGCCTCGACGCGACCGGGGAGACAGTCGCCGTCGTCGGCGCCGCGCCCCGGCTCGTGGATGACCTCGACGTCGCCGCGGACGCCGACCGGGTGTTCGCCGCCTCCACCGCCGCCGACGTCCTGCGCGAGCACAGCATCGACGTCGACGTCCACGTCACGGACCTCGACAAGAACCCGGAGACGAGTCGCGCGCTCACCCGCGAAGGGACGCCCGTCGCCGCGCACGCGCACGGCGACAACCGCGGGCTGGTCGCGGAGTGGCTCCCCGAGTTCGACGACGCGCACGTCCTCGGGACGACCCAAGCCCGACCGGTCGACGGCGTCCACGACTTCGGCGGCTTCACGGACGGCGACCGCGCGGCGTTCCTCGCCGACCACGTCGGCGCGGCGTCGCTCGTCTTCGCCGGCTGGGACTTCGCGGACGCCCCGAGCGAGGCGAAGCGTCACAAGCTCCAGTGGGCGGCGCGCCTCCTCTCGTGGCTCGAACGCCGGCGCGGCGAGACGTACGGCGTTCTGGACGGCTACCGCGACACCGCGTGGCTCGACGCGCTCGGCTGAGGGCCCGAAGGGCCAAGCCACGAGAATCCGTAGCACACGCTATGGATTCGGAGGAAGCGGACCTCACCGACGCGGAACGAGAGGCGCTGCACGCCCTCGAGCACGGCGTCGAACACCTCGAGCGCGCACACGGCCACCTCGTTGCGTTCCACCACAGCACCGGCCGAGCGATGGACCACCTCGCCACCGCTGAGGGGTGCCTCCGCGATGCCGGTCACGAGGCGTTCGCGGACGCCATCCGCGACGACTACCTCCCACGGGGCGTCCTCGGGGACGGCGAGGGCGACGGCCGGTGGTCGTACGACGTCCTCGAGACCTACGAGGAGACCTTCCTCGAGGATGTGCTCGCCTTCGAGGACGAGGTCGCTGAGGATCTCGCTGATGGGCGGCGCCACGTCGAGGAGCGCCGTCAGGAGCGCGACTGGACGGAGCGCGCACGCGACTGACGGCCGCCAATACGACTCGAGAGCCCGCAGGCCTCTCCGCGTCCTCGGGGCTTAATCGCCCGCCGATCCTACGGTGAGGCGATGACGGAGACCACCGAGTCGGTGCGGTCGCGGAGCAGTCTCGACGGGAAAACGGCGGTCGTCACCGGTGCCTCCTCGGGCATCGGGAAGGCCATCGCCGAGACGTTCGCCGCGGACGGCGCGGACGTGGTCGTCTGCTCGCGGACGCTCGCGGACGTCGAGGCCGTCGCGGACGACTTCGCCGCCCTCCCGGGCGACGTCGTCGCCGTCGAGACCGACGTCACCGACCGAAACGACGTCGACGCGCTCGCCGAGGCCACCGTGGAGGCCTTCGGCGGCGTGGACGTCCTCGTGAACAACGCGGGCGGCGGCGCGGGCCTCATGCCGCTCGACGAGGTGGACGGCGACCTCTGGGATTCCGTCGTCGACGTCAACCTCACCGGCGTCTACAACGTCACGCACGCGTTCGCGGGCGCCCTCCGCAACGGCGACGCGAGCGCCGTCGTGAACGTCGCGAGCATGGCCGGCGAGTACGGCGTCGAGGGGATGGGCCCGTACAGCGCCGCGAAGGGCGGCGTCGTCTCGCTCACGCGGACGCTCGCGCGGGACTGGGCGGACGACGGCGTCCGCGTGAACGCCGTCTCACCGGGCTTCGTCGCCACCGAGAAACTCCGCGAGGCCTACGACCTCCGACGCGACCTCGAGCGCGCGAACCCCGACCGGACGTGGGGGACGCCCGCGGAGGTCGCCGATCTGGTGCGCTTCCTCGCGAGCGACGCCGCCTCCTTCGTCGACGGCCAGTCCGTGAACGTCACGGGGACGCCGAACACCTACGAGACGCCCGACGCGTAAGGCGCAGCAGCCACCGTGTGCGCCGAGCGCACCCGTCCGCGTTGACGTCGAGCCGAAGCGTTATCCGACCGCCGCGCGACGCCCCCGCCATGCAGGTCTTCTGGCACCGGAGCGACCTCCGCGTGCACGACAATCGCGGGCTCGCGGCCGCGGCCGACGCCGGCGACGGGGCGGTCGTGCCGGTGTTCGTCTTCGACGACGAGGTCCTCGAGCACGGGAGCGACCGGCGCGTCGCGTTCATGCTGGACGCCCTCGACGCGTTGCGCGAGGCCTACCGCGAGCGCGGGAGCGACCTCTTACTACGGTTTGGCGACCCGTCGAGCGTGGTCCCCGACATCGCGCACGAGCGCGGGGCGGACGCGGTCCACTGGAGCGCGGACTACTCGGGGCTCGCACAGGAGCGCGACGAAGCCGTCGCGGACGCCCTCTCCGCCGAGGGCGTCGAGAGCCACCGGCACCACGACGCGGTGCTCCACGAGCCCGGCGACATCCGGACGAACGCGGGCGACCCCTATCAGGTCTACACCTACTTCTGGAAGAAGTGGCAGGACCGCGAGAAGGCCGACCCGTTCGACGCGCCCGCCGGCGACGCGCTCGCGGCCGTCGAGGGCGACGCGCTCCCCGACGTCGCCGACCTCGGTTTCGACCCGCCGGCCGTCGACCTCCCCGACGCGGGCCACGCCGCCGCCGTCGAACGTCTCGACGCGTTCTGCGACGCGGACGTCTTCCGCTACGACGAGGCCCGCGAGTACCCCGCGATGGACGCGACGTCGCACACCGGCCAGGACTTCTCCTTCGGGACGCTCGGCGTCCGCGAGGCGTACGCGCGCACCGTCGAGGCGATGGCCGAGGCCGACGACGAAGACGAACGCGAGAGCGTCGCGGAGTTCCAGAGCCAGCTTGCGTGGCGCGAGTTCTACACCCAAGTCCTCTACTTCAACCCCGAGGTGGTGACGGAGAACTACAGCGAGTACGAGACCCCCATCGCGTGGCGTAACGACCCCGAGGAGATCCGGGCGTGGAAGCGCGGCGAAACCGGCTACCCCATCGTGGACGCGGGGATGCGCCAGCTGGCCGAGGAGGGGTACGTCCACAACCGCGTGCGGATGATCGTCGCGTCCTTCCTCACGAAGGACTTGCTGACCGATTGGCGCGTCGGCTATCGGCACTTCCGCGAGCACCTCGTCGACCACGACACGGCGAACGACAACGGCGGCTGGCAGTGGGCGGCCTCGACGGGGACGGACGCCCAGCCCTACTTCCGGGTGTTCAACCCGCAGACGCAGGGCGAGAAGTACGACCCCGACGCCGAGTACGTCCGCGCGTACGTCTCGGAACTCGAGGGCGTGCCCGCCGACGCCATCCACGACTGGCCGGCGCTCACGCCCGAGGAGCGCGCCGAGCACGCCCCCGACTACCCGGGTCCGCTGGTCGATCACGGCGAGCGCCGCGAGGACGCCATCGCGGCGTTCGAGGACGCGCGCGGCGACTCAGAGTAGCGTCTCCACCTCGCCGAGGTCCGAG
The DNA here is from genome assembly GCF_014647455.2 of Halarchaeum grantii. Lineage (NCBI taxonomy): Archaea > Methanobacteriati > Methanobacteriota > Halobacteria > Halobacteriales > Halobacteriaceae > Halarchaeum > Halarchaeum grantii. The sequence goes on from NZ_BMPF01000001.1 coordinate 87,102, forward strand.
AGGACGTGCGTCGGCTCGACGTCGGAGGCCGCGACGTCCTCGCGCGAGGAGACCCCGGAGAGCACGAGCGCGGTGTCCATCCCCGCGCGCTCGCCCATCAGGATGTCCGTGTCGAGGTTGTCCCCGACCATCAGGCAGTCGTGGACGTCGACGTCCGCGTCCACCTCCCCCGCCGCGAGCTCGGCCATGCGCGTCTCCGGCTTCCCGACGACCACGGGGTCCTGCTCGACCATCCCCTCGATGGCGCTCACGAACGCGTTCGCGCCCGGGACGAGGCCGTCGGGGTCGGGAGTGACGCGGTCGCGGTTCGTCGCGACGAACACCGTCCCCGGTTCGAACGCGCGGAGCGCCGCCGTGAGGCGCGCGAAGCTCACGCGCTCGTCGTAGCCGGCGACCACGACGTCGGCGGGGCCCTTCGCGGTCACCGTGAGGCCCGCGGCCTCCAGTTCCTCCTCGACGACGTCCTGCCCGAGGACGTGGACGTCGGCGTCCGGGCGGTGCTCGGCGAGGTAGGCGGCGGTCGCCCACGACGCCGTCACCACCGGCTCGCCGCGATAATCGACGTCGATCCCGTCGAGGCGCGCCGCGATTTCGCCGCGGCGGACGCCCGTGTTGTTCGTGAGGAGGACGACCGGCACGCCCGCCTCGCGGAGGGCACGCAGGCCGCGCGCGGCGCCGGGAATCGCCTCCCGGCCGCGCCAGACGGTCCCGTCGAGGTCGACGAACGCGGCGGCGTACGACACGCCTACGCGGTTCTCCGGCCGCGACCTAAATCCCTGTGTGAGTCGTGGTAACGCCCGCTGCCTCAAGCTTTAACACGAGTCCGGGCGCACCACTATCCGGAGGGATACATTATGAGCGACTACGAACTGCCGCCGCTACCGTACGAGTACGACGCACTGGAACCGAGCATCTCCGAGCAGGTGCTGAACTGGCATCACGACACGCACCATCAGGGCTACGTGAACGGCTGGAACGCCGCCGAGGAAACCCTCGAAGAGGCCCGCGAGGAGGGCGACTTCTCCGGCTCCGCTGGCGCGATTCGGAACGTCACCCACAACGGCTCCGGCCACGTCCTTCACTCCCTCTTCTGGGAGTGCATGAGCCCGAACGGCGGCGACGAACCCGCCGGCGCGCTCGCCGCCGCGATTCAGGAGGACTTCGGGTCGTACGAGGCGTGGAAGGGCGAGTTCGAGGCGGCCGCCGGCGCCGCAGGCGGCTGGGCGCTGCTCGTCTACGACACGCACAGCAACCAGCTTCGCAACCTCGTCGTCGACAAGCACGACCAGGGCGCGCTCTGGGGTGCACAGCCCATCCTCGCCCTCGACGTCTGGGAGCACTCCTACTACTACGACTACGGTCCCGCTCGCGGCGACTTCATCGACGCCTTCTTCGACGTCGTCGACTGGGAGACGCCCGCCGACCGCTACGAGGAAGCCGTCAGCCGCTTCGAGTAACGAGACTCCCTCGGAGTCTCGAACAAGCGAGCGGCGAACGCCGCGAGCAAACGCGACAACTGAGCGTCAACGAAGGCGTCGCGAATCGACGAGCGGGGAGCGCACGCGACCCGCGAGCCAGCCGCGTCGTAGCGACCCACCGATTTTCTTTCGCGTGTCACGCCGGAAGCGACGGCTACTCGGGAGTGAGGCGTTCGGGGTCGTCGCCGGCGAACGCGCGGAGGCGCTCGTCGAGGCGGGCGTAGTCGCGCGCGCCGTCGTGGTCGAAGCTGCAGAGGACGCCGACGCGCGAGTCCTCGAAGAAACACCGGAAGAACTCGATGCCGTCGAAGCCCCGGACGGTGTAGCGATACGACGCGGGGTGGAGGGTGTCGTAGATGTCGCGGGTGACGAAGCCGTAGCGTTCGTTGTCGATGAGGCCCGCGACGTCGACGGCCGATTCGGGGACGTCCGCGCGGACGTAGTGGCGCTCGTACGCGTCCGGGTCGAACGCCCAGCAGGTTCGGAGCGCGGAGGCGTCGAAGTCGCGGACGACGGCCATCATCTCCTCGTCGTATCGCCCGCCGTCGCCCGTGTGTCCACCTGCCGCCATACGGTGAGCGTGGGTTTCGGTGTCACAAAAACCCTCCCCGCGACTCAGTCGTCGTTTCGGGAGGCGAGGCGCTTTTGGGGGACGGCGCCGTCATCGCGACCATGCCCCGCCCGAAGGACGAGTTCGACGCGCTCTACCCCTGCGACTTCTACGCGCCCGAGGAACTGCTCGACGACGACCAGATGTACACCGTCTACGAGATCGCGCGCCTCTTACAGGACCTCGACCCGGACGCCGCGCTCGAACCCGGCACGGAGGACATCCTGCTCGACTGGGCGATTCCGTGGGTGATGCGCAACAGCGAGGCCCTCGTCGTCGCGGAGCCTCCGAACGACGACGACCCCGGCTACTACGGCCTCAAGACGGAGTAGTCAGGCGTTGAAGCGCGCCGCGCGCAGCGACGCCTCGACGCCCGCGAGCGGGTCAGTGATCGCGGGTCCGTGTCCCGTGTAGAGCACGTCGTCGGCCTCGTCGAGGGCGTCCAGTAGGCGCTCGATGCTCTCGACGAGCGCGCGGGAATCGCCCTCCGCGAGGTCGGTGCGGCCGAACGACCCGTTCGCGAAGACGAGGTCGCCGACGAACGCGACGCCGGCCGCCGGCGACCGAAAGACCAGGTGGTCGTCCTTGTGCCCGGGCGTGTGCAGCGCCTCGTAGGCGTGGTCGCCGACGGTGAGCCTGTCGCCGTCCGCGATCGCGTGGTCGACGTGTTCGTGGTCGGCGTCGAAGCCCCACGTCTCGGCGTCGAAGGCGTCGCGGAGCGCGGGGACGTTCGCGACGTGGTCGTCGTGCGTGTGCGTGAGGACGACGGCGTCCAGCGTCTCCACGTGCTCGCGGACGGCCGCGACGACGTCGTAGTTCGCGCCCGCGTCCACGAGGACGGTGCGTTCGCCGGGGACGAGGAAGGCGTTCGACGTGAACACATCACGACCGCGCGAGGGGTTTCGGACCCTGCCCATACCCCGGGTAGGCGGGCGCGCACCAAAGGGCCGTCGCGTCCCGCTCTAGACGGGCGCGCTGACGAGGACGAGCTGCGAGAACTGGTCGCGGTTCAGGATCTGGCGCTCCTCGTCGGGGCTGATGCGGACGGCCTCGTCCTCCTCGAGCGAGACGGTTCGGTCGCCGAAGTCGACGTCGACGCCGCCCTCGACGACGTAGTAGATCTCCTCTCGGTCCTCGTCGAGGTGGGTGTGGCTCATCGTCTCCTCGCCGGCCTCGAGCGCGAGCACGGTGAACCCGAGGCTCTCGGTGTCGAGTTCGTCGCGCAGCATCCACATCTCGCCCCGCACGTCGTCCGGGAGCACCGATTCGGCGTCGCTGACGTGCGCCTTCGTGTACGGCATACCTGAGTATCGACGCGGCTGGACCTTCAAAGTACTCGCCGGCTGTCAGATGCGCGATTCGGGTGCGAACGACTTTAGCCTCGGGGGGTGCGACGTACACGACATGAAGGTCGAACTCCTGGAAGCCACGCCGGACCCCGAGGAGGTGATCTGTCGCGCCGCGCGCAACGACTACATGAGCGAGTACGGCGCCGAACAGTCCTTCGAGACGGTCATGGCGTCCGTCGAGGGCGACACGCTCGAGGAGAAGAAACGCACCCTCATCGGCCACCTGATGAGTCACGGCCACTTCGGGCCCTTCGAGCACGCGCAGGCCACCTTCCACGTCGAGGGGATGAGTCGCTCCTGTATGGCGCAACTCACCCGCCACCGACACGTCTCCTTCGACGTCCAGTCGATGCGCTACGTCGCCTTCGACGACGTCGACCCCGAGGACGTCGCGGACGGCGAGCTGGTCGTCACGCCGCCCTCCGCGAGCGACCCGGACTGGGTCGGGCGCAACCAGAAGGGCGGGAGCGTCGACGAAGAAACCGTCGCGAAACGCGAAGAGGTCTTCACCGAGTCCGTCAAGCGCTCCGTCGAGGACTACCAGGAGCTCCTCGAACTGGGGATGCCGCCCGAGGACGCGCGCTTCGTCCTCCCCATCGGCACCGAAGTGAACGTCGTGATGAGCCTCAACGCCCGCATGCTCATGCACGTCGCGGACATGCGCGCCGCCGCCGACGCCCAGTGGGAGATCCGCACCCTCACCGAGGACGTCCTCGACCTCGCCGCCGAGTGGTGTCCCGTCACCTTCGACTACTACGAGGCGAAGATGAAGAACCGCAAGAACCGCCTCGCGCCGTAACGGAACCCTGAGCGCGCGTCGGGCACGCCACGTCCCACGACCTCCCGATGTCCGAAACCCTTTCTTCACGGGCGGTGGAGTGAGCAATATGGTCCGGTCGGTCGCCGTCGTCCTCGCCGCCGTCCTGCTCTTCGCGTCGGCGGGTGCGGCACCGCTCGCCACCGCCGGCATAGGGTCCGATAGCGCTGCGCCCGCCGTCCAGTCACCGGTGGGTGCGGCGGAGAGCCCGAGCTTCTCCTCGACGCACTTTCGCATCGCAGTCCACCCGAACGGCTCCGCGACGTGGACGTTCCAGTATCGCACGCAGCTCGAGAACGACACCCAGCGCGAGCGCTTCCGCGAGTACGCCCGCAGTTTCGAGGCGAACGAGACGCGCTTCGTCGAGCAGTTCCGCGCGAACGCCCGCTCGCTCGTCGCCGACGGCGAGGGCGTGACCGGCCGGGAGATGAACGCGACGAACTTCGAGCGCGCGGCGTTCACGCGCGGCCTCAGCGACGACCTCGGCGTCGTCCAGCTCTCCTTCACGTGGACGAACTTCGCGCGCACCGACGGGGAGCGCGTCGTCGTCGGCGACCTCTTCGACGGCGGCCTCTACCTCGGCTCGAACCAGCGCCTCGTCGTCACCGCCGACCCCGGGCTCGCCTTCGCGTCCGTCTCGCCGACGCCGAACGCGACGGCCGACCCGACGCTCGCCGCGAGCGACAGCGTCACCTGGTTCGGCCCGCGCGAGTTCACCGACGAGCGCCCGCGCGCCGTCCTCGTGCCGAACGACAGCGTCGGCGCGGGCGAGGCCGGCGCGACGACCGGCTCGCCGTCGTCCACCGACGACACCGACGGCGACACCGGCCTCCCCGTCGCGCTCCTCGGCGGCCTGCTCGCGCTCCTCGCCGTCGGCGGCGTCGCCTACTGGCGACGCGAGCGACTCGCCGCCGCGCTCGGGGGTGCATCGGACGCGGACGCGTCGCCCGCCGCCGACGCGAGTCGCGACCCGGACGCCGACGCCCCGCCGGTCGGCGACCCCGCGGTCAGCGACGAGGAGATGCTCGCCGACGACGAACGCGTCGAGCGCCTCCTCCGCGAGCACGGCGGCCGGATGCGCCAGGCCTCCATCGTCGAGGAGACCGACTGGTCGAAGTCCAAGGTCAGCATGCTCCTCTCCGAGATGGAGGCCGACGACCGCATCTCCCGCCTCCGGGTGGGTCGCGAGAACGTCGTCAGCCTCCCCGGCCACGAGCCCACTACGGGGCGCGACGAGGAGTAAATGCCGTATGGGGACGTACCGCAGAGCCGGTATGGTTCAACGAGTTTTTATACAACCCGGCCTTCCTATCGGATGGAGACGCACGACGCGTGCGTTGGACCACCGTGCTCTGGTGGTGTAGTCCGGCCAATCATCTTGCCCTCTCACGGCAAGGACCAGGGTTCGAATCCCTGCCGGAGCACTCCTTTCCTTCCGCCGTCTTGCGATTCTGGTCTGTGAACAATGAGTGTGATCACCATTGCTCCAGGGCAACAAAGTCAGGCGGACTCGGACACCCCGACGCCGTCTTGCGATTAGGCCGTTTGTCGCACCAATCCGGTTCGAAGGACTCACCAAAATCGGGGAAACCCGTAGACGGAGGCGGGATCGATGATCGACCTCGACGAGTTCCCGCTCGTCACCCAACCCGCCGACGAGTTCCTCAACCCGCGCCAACGACTCGACTACGAGGCCGAACGCGAATCCTGCATCGAGTGGCTCCTCACCTTCGGGAAAGACCCAGACACGGCCACCGGCTACGCCGAGGGCACCGTCAAACCGCGCTGCTACCGCATGGACCGCTTCTATCGGTACGTCTGGGAGGAACTCGAAGGCGGCTACACCGCCAACGTCACCCACGACCACGCCGACGCGTGGATGACCCACCTCGCAAAGCGCGACGTCAGCGCCACCCACAAGCGCAACTGCCAGAAGTCGATCAAGATGCTGTTCAAGTGGCGACACCACGAACACGGCCTCGGCGAGTGGGACCCCGAAATCACCTTCTCCCCGGACTCCAGTACGAACCCCCGCGACTACCTCACCCGCGAGGAGCGCGGGAAAGTCCGCGAAGCCGCCTTAGAGTACGGGCGATCCCGAAGTACAACAACCTCGCGCCGGCCGAGCGCGACCGCTGGAAGCAGTACCTCGCCCAGCGCTTCGAGAAGCCCAAATCGGACGTCGCCCCCGCCGACTGGGAGCGCGCGAACGGCTGGAAGATCCCCTCGCTCGTCTGGACGAGTCTCGACGCGGGCCTCCGCCCCGTCGAAGTCGAGTGGGCGACAGCTAGCTGGATCGACACCGACAACGAGGTCCTCCGCATCCCGAAGGAGGACAGCTCGAAGAACCGAGATCACTGGGTCGTCGGGCTCTCCTCGCGCACCGCGGACGCGCTGTCGAAGTGGCTCGACGAGCGCGACGCGTACCCGGCGTACGACGACACGGACGCCGTCTGGCTCACCCGGAAATCCAATCGCTACCAGACCTCGTCGCTCCGCTATCTCCTCCAGCGGCTCTGCGAGATTGCCGACATCGACACGACGCACCGCTCGATGAGCTGGTACGCCATCCGGCACTCCGTCGGCACCTACATGACCCGTGAGGAGGACCTCGCCGCCGCACAAGCCCAACTCCGACACAAGAGCTCCGAGACCACGATGAAGTACGACCAAGCACCCGTCGAGGACCGCCAGGACGCACTGGACCGGATGGGCTAACAAACGGCCTCCTGTGACGGGCGGGGCCGGTTTCACTGCCCGTCCCTCTTCCCGTCGTTGCCATCAGCTAGGTCCAGAGAAGCTCATCACCAGGGAACAATCGATCCGAGCGCACTGATCGCGTCTGAAACCGCGTTAGCAAGCTTGTTTCGCTGTTTCCGGCGTAACTCTATTCGATGCCCATACGCGCGGTAGACCTCTACCTCCGCCTCTCTCTGTAGCATACGGAGACGGATCCTCTCAGCTTCTGTTAACGGTTCCCTGTCTGCATTCTCGTTATCGAGTATGGCTGCCATCGTGGAACCCTGTACGAGACTGCGTTCGTCGGGGAAAAGCGTCTCGAAGAGCTTGGTTCCCCGCCCGCACTCCGAAATCTTGGTTATACAGGTACTCGATGTCGCAGTCTTTCAACTGGTCGTAATCGTAGATTTCTCTCACTCGCGCAGCTATCCAATCGATCTTCTCCTTATTCGGCGTCTCATCATACATAAGACGACTACCAACTGCTACGTGTTGAAAATTATGCGCCAGTATGCTCTCCGGCTACGACCTTCGATACGTCGAGCACGAACTGGTCTGTGCGTCGTGTGCGGCGGACAGCGACGCGCAGGCTAGAGTCCGTCGACGATATTGCGCTGGAGTTCCACCGTCGGGTGGACGTACCGGTCGGCCGACGCGATGCTGTTCTGGCGCAGAATCTTGGCGACCATCTTCAGATCCTGGCAGTCGTCGTACACGTACGTCCCGACGTAGTGGCGGAACGAGTACCACACCAGGTTTCGGCCGCGCGGCTCGATGCCGGCCTCGTCCATCAGGTTCCGAAGCAGCGCGTTGAGGGTACTCGAACTGTACGGCTGGCCCTTCCGCGTCAACCACATCAAGTCCGTGTCGTCGTACTTCGACTTGTTCTCGCGCTGGTCGAGCCAGCGGTCGATTGCCTCCACGGCCTCGCCCGGCAGCTCCTGCTTCCACCTCGACTCGTTCTTCACGGCGTGCTCTCCGGGGATGGTGATCGCCTGTTTCTCCGGGTCGTACCAGTGGACTCGCATGCGTCCGACAATCGCGGGACGCCACCCTGCGGCCCGGGCTGATCGAACGAGTGAGGGGACCTTCCAACTCCGGTTCACCTCCCTCCAATCGGCCGGTTCGACTTCCTCCTTCGGTTTGCCGAGGTACTGGGCGAGATAGCGACGCCATCGGTCCCGGTCCTTCGGAGAGAGATTGTTGTACTTCGGGATGTTCTTGTACGTCAGCGACGTCTGCCAGAGCTTCTTCACCTCCGACTTCGTGAACGGATCCGCGTTGTCGGTCGCTCGCTCGTCGCGGAACGAGATGTCCGGCTCCCAGTCCGCCTGTTTGAACGCGAACCAGTCCGCGAGCGCGTTACTCATCTTCCGCTTCGACGTCTCGGAGTACCGGTCACCGTTCCGTCGCCGAAGCTCGTCGGTATCGAGCGCTTCGATGACTCGATCCGCCTGCTCCGTCGATAGCTCGGTCGAAACGTCCCCGTGCTCCCATATCCAGTAGAAGATGCGTAGTACACGCGATTTGCGCGCCCTGGCCGTATCCGTCGCGTAGCCGATGTCCTTCCGCGGGGTTTTGCCCGCTGTGAGGAGATATTCCTCGAATCGCTCGACCGTGTTGTCGAACATCACCTGCTGCCGGTGGCTCAACCGGTTGGTGGTGTCCGACTCGTCGGAGCCGCTCATCGCTGTCGCCTCCGCACCTCGGGCCACGCGGGTGCTTTGTGAGTGATTGAACTGGGGATTGTGATAGTGGATAGTCCTCCCCAGCAGGGTATACGCCGATACGTCGCAGCGTAGTGCATCCTCGGTTCTACACCGGGAAATTATCCAGTCGTATTTAAACCCTTGACCTTAGTTAATTTACACTATGCTCGTGGTGGTCAACCGGATACCCGCATTCCTGATCACACAGGCTCTCATACCCGATTTCCGCATTTCGATGTGACACTCCCGGTTGGGGGATCAGGGGGCGGTATCCACGACCAAAGAACCGAACTCCCCACACGTCCCCGCCAGTGTCGCGCAACGACTCCTCCGTAAACCCCACACCAGAGTCGGTTCAGCTTCCGTCCGCTCACAGTCTCCGCCGAATGAGCGACTCGATGCGAGCGAAGACATTCCCGTCGTCCCCTCCACGTCGTGCGGTTTCGCAGAGTTCGTCGAACGACGCCGCGAGACGTGATACGACGTCCTCGGGAAGCCCCCGTGGATCGAGGACTGGAACCCCCTCTAGGTCGTTCGGCTCGATTTTCTCGAAGCCGCCTTCTCGCGCGTACCGATATCTGTGCACGACGTCGTCGAAGACGCCGCTGTTCAGGAACGCGAGGAGCGCCTTCAACTCCGTCTCGTCGAGCATCAGAGCGTCGAACGCGTAGAAATTGTTGATGTGACGCGCGTCGGTCTCGTTCAAGATGAAACGGAAGCCGTTGCGGCTCGCGCTCTCGAGGTCGTCGGGCGCGAGTTCGAGGAAGTCCTCGACATGGACTTCGTGGGGCTGCCGGCTGAGTATGAGCGCTACCGTCGCCATGAGGCGGGCCAGCGGGTTCCGGTCGATCCCGGCGATGTGGTCCGGTTCGGTGCTCACCTCGAAGCGCGGGTGGAACGGCATCGACAGGCTCCCCGCGCCGACGCCGAGATCGAGGAGCGTGGGCGCGTCCGCGGGTACCCACGTCAGCATGAGGTCGCGGAGCCAGCGCGGCGTGTAGAACTGCCCGAGTCGCTGGCGCGCCTCCGTCGACGTGATCGCTTCGTAGAGCCGGCCGATGGCGACCGCTGGATACCGGGCGTCGAGGAATCGATCACGAGCGTCGAGAACGCGCTGGAGCGCCCGGTCGTTGAGGCGGAACGCGACGTCGTCGAGGACGGTCTCCGCGAACACAGCGGTCTCCAGTTTGTGGTCCGCTTCCCGGAACGCCTCCCGGATCGGTGTCGTCAGCAGTGGGAGGTTCCCGGCGCGATGCTCGCGCTCGTAGACGACGGCCTTGAGGAAGATTGAGAGAACCGCGTGACGCGCGAGCCGCGGCAGGTGGTCCGAGAGCGTCGTCGGATTGAACCCGTGGAGTTCGCACCACTCCGTAGCTGCCTCTCCGAGGTTCTCGGGGACCTTTCCGTCGAGCGTCGCTTCGAGTTCCGTCGCGGCGGCCGTGAGGCGCTCGCAGAGGGGTTCGGTGGCGACGTCCGCAGTGCCGGCTCCGCAGGTGAGCCCGTGCCCGATTGCGACGACGTGTTCTGCCGACCGGTAGATTCGGTCGCGGTATCGTGTGCGCTGAGTATCGTCGGCGTGGCGGCGGAGTCGTACGTGTCGCCGCGTGGCCGCTTGAGCGTCCGTGGGGTACTCGACATCGGTCTGATCCGGTCTCATGAACCACCCCCTTTTCAACCCTCGCCACGCGTCGCTTCTCATCCCGCATTCAGGCCGGTACCGGTGGCGATCCACGCGTATGCTCCCCGGTTCTCGCCTCGGAGCCACCGGGGATCGGCGGTGCCGTGCCCCCACCGACCACGTACACCGCGACGAGATTTTCGTAACCGCTTGACGCGAGCGGGGACCGTGAAGTTCGAAGAGCGTCAAAAAGGGCTGACGACCGCGTCGAGACACCGTTCACGCGCGCCCGGCGGCCTGCCACCACGCCCGAGAGTCAAGTGAGACCCGAGCGTACTCTCGCCATGGCGATCATCGCCGGGACGCGAGACGGCGTGTATCGATTCGCGGACGATGCCGGGACCGACGCCGAGCGGGTGCTCGACAGCGGGAATTCGCTGCGCGTGCGGACGTTCGACGGCGTCGAGGGCGTTTTCGCCGCGATGACGTCGGGACTCTATCGTTCGCGCGACGGCGGTAACACGTGGGCGGACCTCGACGTCCCCCGCGCGGAAGTGTATTCGGTCGTCGCTAGCCCAGACGGCGAGCGACTCTACGCGGGCACGCACCCCGCGCACCTCTCCGTCTCGACCGACGAGGGCGAGACGTGGCGCGAACTGGACGGGTTCCAAGACCTCCCGTCGCGGGACGACTGGCACACCCCGCGGCACCGGAACGAAGCGCACGTCCGGAGTCTCGGCGTGCATCCAAATCGGCCCGACCGCGTGATCGCGGGCGTCGAGGTCGGCGGCGTCCACGCCAGCGACGACCGCGGCGAGACGTGGGCGGAGCGCCGAAACGGCCTCCAGGACGACGTCCACCACGTCCTCGTCATCGGCCAGGAGGAGTACGTCGCGTCCTGTGGCGGCGGCCTCTACCGCACCGCGGACGCCGGACGGTCGTGGACGCGCCTCGACACCGACCTCGACCATCGCTACTTCCGGGAGGCCGCACTCGTCGACGGCCGGCTCTACGCGGCGGCCGCCCGCGACCCGCCGGGGTCGTGGCGCGGCGAGACCGGCGCGGACGGGGTCCTCCTCGAATCGACCGACCGAGGCGAGTCGTTCGCGGACGTCTCCTACCCCGGTGGCCCGGAGGAGGTCGTGCTCGCGTGGACGCACGACGGCGAGCCTGTCCACGCCGGGACGAACGAGGGACGGCTCGTCAGGCGATCCGCGGACGGCGCGTGGACGGACGCGGGGCGCGCGCCCGAGAGTATTCGAGCGCTCGAATCGCTCTGAGCGCGGGTCGCCGGCGTCCGAACGCATTTCGGACCAGACACCGAATTCGGGGTCATGACGCGAACCGCCGTCGTCGCCGGTGTCGGTCCCGGACTGGGTGCGTCGCTCGCGCGGAAGTTCGCTCGTGAGGGCTGTCGGGTCGCGCTGTTCGCGCGCTCGACGGACTACATCGAAGACCTCGCAGACGACCTGCCCGACCCCGGGGAGGGCCTGGCGGTCACGGTCGATCTCACGGACGTCGAGGCGATCCGTGAGGCCTTCGAAACCGTCCGCGAGGAATTCGGTCCCGTCGACGTCCTCGTGAATCACGCGAGCGCGGCGTCGTGGACGGGACTGATGGACAGCAGCGTCGAGGAGTTCGAGCGCGCCTGGGAGGTGAACGGACGCGGGGCGTTCGTCTGCTCGCAGGAGGCCGTCGGCGACATGCTCGACGACGAGGGCGGAACGGTCCTCTTCACGGGCGCGACGTCCGCCGTCCGCTCACGTGGCGGCGCTATCGGGTTCACCGCCGCGAAGTTCGCCGCGCGCGGGATGGCGATGGACATCGCTCAGGAGTACGGCGGCGAGGGCGTGCACGTCGCGCACGTCATGATCGACGGCCAGATCGGCGGCTCCGGCGCGCAGGAGCGCTCCCCGGAGCGCGACCCCGAGACGTTCCTCGACCCCGACCGGATGGCCGAGACCTACTGGCACCTCATCGAGCAAGACGACCCGAGTACGCAGCCCTTCGAAGTCCACATTACCAACGGTCCGCAGACGACTGAATTCCTCTGAGACGACGCGTTACAGAGTTCGACAATACTTGTGCGTGTTAGAAAACCCCCGCTGCGAAGAGCGACCCGACGACGAGCACTATCACACCGAGCACCACGCCGGCCGCGAGCGGAACGTCCTCCATGAACTTCTCGTAGAACGGCATCGCGTCGTACTCCTCGCGGAACGCGTTTCGATTAGCCTCGTCGTAGAAGTACTTCGTCGAGAGCATGAACCGCTCCGTCACGGCACACCCCGTACAGACGGGCGTGCCCTCTAGACGCTCGGTCCGGACGTGCTCGGCGCAGTTGATGCTCCCGCAGTTCGCGCAGTACGTGTACGTCTCGCGGGCGCCGCTCGTCTCGCAGTGCACGCAGGCGTGGATACCGTCCTCGGTCGTCACGCGCGACGGCCCGGCCGCGTAGTACTCCAACGGGTAGGTATAGTCGCCGAGCTCGGCCGTCTGGCGGACCTCCGGGAGGTAGACGGCCTCCACCGAATGGACGGTGACGTCCGAGCGGTTCGGCTCACACGTCTTCTCGTACGTGACGTTGTTGTCGCCCGTGTAGGAGACGGTGCTCGTGTGGTGCTCGCGGAGGCGCTCTATCGCCCACTCCTTGTACTCGGTCTGAGTCTCGCCGAAGCGGCGCGTCGCCACCACGTCGAAGACCTCGCCGAACGCGGTTTCGTCCAATTCGATAGTCGCGTGCCGGTTGTTCGTGACGAGCTCGCCGACCGACGTGGGGAGCGGCGCGGGAGTCCCGCGTTCGGCCCGCACGGCGAGTCGGTCGCGCTCGTGGACTCGGTGGATGACGCCAACGGACGTCTCGAACGTCGCGTCCGTCTCCGCGGTGACGATGACGGTCGGCCGGAACGTCACCCGCGCGTAGGGGTCCGGGACATCCCCCGCGTCGAGGTTCTCGATATCGCGCATCGCGGCGGTGACGGGCGCGTCGATCGACGTCGCGGGGTCGTACGGGTGGAGGGTGTCGTCGCCGAGGATCTCGATACGACCGTTGTAGAGGTCGAGGCCGATCTCGTCGGCGAACTCGCGCAAGTCTTCCCCGTCGAGCAGGTCGATGGGGTACGGGTCGTCGTTCTCGCGGAGGCGTTCGGCGTACTCGCGGGCCGGCCGTGTGAACCGCACGGTCGTGGCGACGATGCCGCGGGTCGGGCCGTCGAAGTCGTAGGTGGCGACCGCGGAGTGGAGTTTCTGCACGACGGGACGGCCGACCGAGTCCGTGTGCTTGCACTCGACGACGATCCCGCGGCGCTCGCCGTCCACGCCCTCCTCCATCAGGACGTCCCGGCCCTCGTCGGCAGTACGGGCGGCCTAGTGGACGTTCTCGTAGCCGAGGTTCCGGAAGACGTCCTCCATCACGTCCTCGAACTCGAACCACGAGAGCTCGTCTAAGACTGGCATTCAGTTCGAGTGATGTATGTCTCGCGTGTCGTATTATAGGTTCCTGCAACGATGGTGCTGGCTGTCTCGCGCGGGCTCCGCGAATCCTGCAGTTCGCGCTCCCAGTCGTTCGGCTCGACGACGACGGTGAACTCGAAACCGGTGTGATCGGAGTCCGCGAGTCGAACGACGCGCGGTCGGACACCGAAGAACATCGCGCCGTTCCCGTCGCCGCCGTTCAGCCATTCGAGGACGGAACGATGCTCGTCGCGGAACGTCTCGGAGACCCAGATGACGAAGTCGGCGTTCGTTCCGGCGGCGTACGTGAGGAGTTTCCCGAGGTGGTCGTGGTCCGTGTCTCCGAACTGGTTCTCGACGACGACGTCACCGTCCGTGTTCATCTCCGTCGCGGTGATATCGGCGCGGTAGCCCCCGACCGCTCGTTCACGCTCGACGTCGTCAAGTTCGATTGCGATAGTTCCGGCGAGCTTCTCGATGTGATCGACGAGCCACGGTGTGAAATCGTGTTCCTCGTGCCCCCATACTTCGGAGAGCCCGAGGTCCGTTACGGGCTGTAGATCGTCCGGCTGCATGTACCGGTACGTCGAGATGGGCTGTATTGTAATTTCGCCTATATGGACTGATTCCCGTATCCGCTGCTATCTCAGATCGACGTTGAACCTCGTGGGCCGAACTCCTCGACGAACTCGCCCTACTCGTCGCCGGTTTGGGGGGCGTCCCACGGGTCGACACCGCACGGAGTGGTATACTTCCACTGGAGCTCATCCCGGATATCGATGCGCCGTTCCACATCAGTAACGTGCTTGACGCAGTATCCGATTTCCTCGTGTACGTTGTCTTCCCAGCACCTTCGCTTCTCGTGGGTAGACAGCGTGTACTGTAGATTACCGGTCGGCGTGACGTCTGCACGTGTCCCTCCCTCGGACGTCCCGATATACAGTACGCAGTGCGGACGCTCCGAGATGAGACAAAGAACTACGTACACCCCCACGTCGATAGACGAAATCTCGCTCAAGTCAGTACAGATCTCGCTAAATTGATACCCCTCGATCCTCATGTGTCATCAACCACTCACCCCAGCATATAGTCTCGGTGACTGCTACTCACTCGAAGAAACAAGGTGGCGTCACGGTACTATCATACCTGCTTGGATCCGGTCTACCGGTCCATTCTCGTCATAGCGAATCTGGAGTAACTACATCCGCCGCGCATGGTAGCCCGTTGTGCCGACACCATCGACAGTGCGTTCCGCTCGCGTACTCGTCGAACGTGGACGTCTCGATCCGCGCCATCGTCTCGCTGATGTCGTCGCGGACGGCCGCGAGCCTCTCGTCACTGAACGTCCGCGCGTCGAGTTCCGGGCCGATATCGCCGACGTACGCATAGCCAGCGCGCTCAATCGGTTCGTCGTAGATCTCCCGGCACGCCAAGAGGTAGATCGGGAGCTGCTTGTCGCGCTTGACGTCCCGGCGTCGCGTGGTCGCCTTGTAATCGACCACGACGAGCTCCCCCGCGGGCGTCCGGTAGACGGCGTCGATGAACCCGACGACTTCGTGGCCGTCGACGTCGAGTTCGAATTCGCGCTCGCTGTCCACGAGCTCGTAGGCGGCGACGTCCAGTTCGAAGTAGCGCTCGATACACGCTCTCACAGCGGGTAGGGCGTCCCGCGCGCGCGTCGTTTCTCGGCGAGGCGCTCGCAGATCTCGACCCAATCCTCTGCCTGTCGGGTTCCACGCGAAGCGGCCTGCTCGGCCGTGTCGTGGAAGAGGTCTCCGATGGTGAGTTGTGAGGGCCCGCTCGTCGAGCCGCGGCTCGACGGGCGGTAATCCTCGAACGCGTTGACGACGTGGTCCAGTGTGACGACGTTCGACATCGTGACCCCGTCCGGAGGTCGCTCGCGGTTTGCTCCCGACGAGAGAGCAGACCATGACAGCACACCTATCGGTCGGTTGCACGGCCATACGGTCCGATATCGGGCAGATAACCCACCAGCAGCGTCTCCGTCGAGCGAGCGGGGCTCGGGGTGGTCGCGGTGAGTGATTTCTGGGTGGGCTATCTCTGGGGTCGCGGGAGCGGTGACGGGCCGTCACTCCCGCCGGAGATCGCGCTGTTGTTCGGCGGGCTGCTGGTCTTCGTCGGCGTCCTCTACCTCCTCCGCGACGTCTTCAACGCGATTGCCGGTGTGACCCAAGCGCATCCGGTGCTATCTCTTCTCGTCGTCGGCGTTGCGGCCGTCGGTATTGGCGAGCTCGTCGCCGTGAACGAGGATCTGGACGTCGAGGAGAAAGTCTCCGGGACGGGCGCGCTCGTTCTCGTCCTGTTCGGCGTCTTCTGGGTCCTCGGCGTCCTGTCGGGCGCGTCGTCGCTCGACAACGCGTCGTGGCCGGTACAGGCCGTGATGATGGTCCTGTCGCTCGTGATCGTCTGCGGGTTCCTGTACATGCTCGTCTCCCTGCTCCGATACCGGTGTCAGACCCCGCGGGGCCGCGCGGTGCGGGCGGCGAGCGTCGTCCTGTTCGCGTGGTGGGGCTGGATCAGCCTGTTCTCCCTCCCCACGCCGGACGTCCCGTTCGTCGGTGCGACGGCGTGTCTGGTCGTGGGAACGGTATCGACGCTCGCAACCGGCGTCGTAGAGGCCTAGATCGACACATGACCGGAGACCCCGCGGCGGGCCCGGAACCGATCCGGGTTTCGGGCGTGTTCAAGGACGAAGCCCTGTTGGGGGAGACCGACGGCGAGTTGGTCTGCGCGAACGGGACGCTCCGGTATCGCGGCCCGGACGAGTCAGTCGAGATCTCCCATACCACCGTTACGGAGGCCCGGGTAGACCAAGATAAGTCGGTCGCGGGGTTCCGGTCGATTGCCGGCGTGTTCGCCGTCGTCACTCTCCTCATGGCCTACGTCTTCGTCAAGTACGTGATCGTCCACGGTGGCGGGGTGTTCTCCGTGATCGGTCTCGGCTCCGGGCTGTCAGCCGTCTTGAGCGCGCTGGGGACGCCGTGGATGTACCGCCTCGACGACGGCGAGCGGACCGTCCTGCAACTCGACTGTGAAGACGATGAGCACGTCCGGTTCATCACTGCGGAGGACACCGACGCGTTCGGCGAGATCGAGCGCCGGATCCGCGAAACAGCGCGGTAGCTACGCGGTCCAGAACGCTTCGAGACCCCGGTTTAGCGCTGGAGCGACACATAGCTACGACACATGAACGATTTCTGTTTCGTAGCTGTTCAGACGGGAGCTAACGGCCGAGGAGCGCTCACCATCAGCCAGCCGCTGGGGTCGGTCGAGTTCCCCGCTGACTCCGCGCAGTGCGTCGCGGAATCGACCGCGGACTTCGCTTTTCCCCAAAAACCGGAGTAGGTCGAGTCGTTGGCGTGCTCGGAGACGCACGAGGACACGTTTTTGTCCGCGTCGTTGAGTCGGGAGAGGGTCTCGTTGGTCGCGTCTCGGGCGTCACGCGTCGCGTTCGCTACCCTCGTAGTACCATCCCGATAGACAGAACTGTTCTGGACCAGCTCGGTAGCGTTCAGCGTCTGGTTCACGGCCGAGCGTGCGCCCGTGTTTGCGAGGGAGACGTTCGTCACGCGCATCCCGGTGATCTGTTCGCTCTGGTTGATCGCGTCGTCGACGGAGGTGTTCTTCGGGATAGCGACCTCTCGTGTCGCGTTCCCGATGGTGACGTTCATCGTTCTGTTCGCGCCCGCTGAAGCGAAGTTCCACGAGACGTGGCTCGGGATCGTTTCCGTCGTGTTCGAGAGGAGCCGGGTCTGCTCGACGCCTTGCGCCTCGGCGATGTACGTCCAGTCCACGTCGTGCGCGCTCAACTTGAGACCCATTTCGCCGGCGGTCATCATCGTCTGATCGACGAGGCCGAGCATCGACCCTCGAAGCGTGGCGTGTATCTCGCTCATCCCCAAGGCCCACGCTCGGTCTCCGAGGACGTAGCGGAGGCGATAGAGGCCGACCTCGCTCGCCCGGTTCGTTACGTATCTCGTGCCGGCGAACGCGGGCTTGTAGAACGCGCCCTCCGTGAGGAGGAGCGCATCGACGCCGAAGACGAGCGTCGAAACGTAGTACCGTCGGAGCGCTCGGTCCGAGATGTTCCCCTCCTCACTCTCGTTTCGGACTGTACACGCGGCGTCGGCCATCCGATTGTAGCTCCCGACGAGCGGCGTGTACTTCGCGGCTTTCCCCGTGATGGAACGGAACCCTTCAGTGCGGGGTACGTCCGACGTGAATTGTTCCCGGACGATCTGCGTCGCGTAGTCGAGCCGACGCCCCATCGTGCCCGTCATACTCGCTCCGTGGGCGAGCTGTAGCGATGAAATCGAGTCCCCGAGTTGTTCGTCCTCTCGGCAGAGGTTCGTCGCTGCGGAGACCGACGCGTTCCGCCTGTCCTCCGATGTATCGACGTTGTCGTAGAACGACGCTATCAGCGCCATCGCGCGAACTCTGTCCAGGCTATCGATCCCGGCCGCTCCGGGAGCCTTTTCGAGGGCGTATTGCTGAAGTGGTATCTGAGCTCGGGGACCGACGGTCGTCGTCGGCTCCGTGGTAGTCTTCGCTGACGTGGTGACCGTCGTCGTGCCCGACTGCTGGCTGACTGGCCGCTCCGTCTGTTGCTGTGTCGTCGTTACAGTCCCCGCCGATGAACAGCCCGCGAGTAGTATGAGAAGTGCGCAGGCAACCGCAGCGATCTGTGTTCGTGTGGGTTTCGAGAGGAACACGAGATACAGTGGCTCTGGGAATCCTATAAGTCTTGTATCCCATCCAACTATAATATCGCATGTGGCCCGGATAGCATCGATACGGCCCTCTTTCGAGGGTTCCCGAGCTAGTCGCTTTCTGCGAGACACGCCCCGACGGTATCCTTCCATCGCGTAGTTGACTAGCTCGAACCGCGGCACTCACTGGGAGCGTTCGCTCCGAGACGCGCACCCGCTCTCGAAACGACGACAGCCGGTCCGGAGCGGGCAGCTGTCGCACCTCGGCTCGCGCGCTCGACACACGTCCGCCGCGAAGTCCAACATGGCGTGGAGGAAGTCACCGATCCGATCTTCGGGCGCGAGAGCGGCGGCGATTTCTCGAAGCGCGTCGGAGTCCGGATCGACGCCGAAGAACCGGGAGACCAGCCGACGAACGTTCGTGTCGACGGCGACTGTCCGCTCGCCGTAGGCGTGTATCAGGACCGAACGGGCGGTGTACTCGCCGACGCCGTGTAGCGAGAGCAATGCCGTTCGTTCGGCGGGAACGGTTCCCGCGTGTCGTTCCAACAACTGCGCGGAGCAGCGTTCGAGGTGGCCGGCGCGCTTCGTGAGGCCGAGGGGTTCGACGGCGTCGACGAGCCGGTCGGAGGGCGCGGCGACGAGACACGCGGGGGTCGGATACCGAGCGACGAAGGGGACGTACGCGCCTTCAACGGCGGACGCGGTGGTGCGCTGGAGCAGTACCTCGGCGACGAGGATCTCGAAGGCGGTCCTGGCGTCCTCGCGCCAAGGGAGCGCGTGCCTGCCGTTCTCGTCGTACCAGTCGAGCAGCCGTTCGACGAAGACGCGCCGTGTACTCGTCACGGGCGTTCTGGTGCGTTATCGTTGAAAAACGCGCGGTCGCGCTACCGAGACGGCCCGTGATCTGAGTTAGTATTTCGTCGGGGACTGGTATTACTGACTGCAGTGGAACTCTCGAAGTCAGAGTCCACAGAAGCGATCCGTCAGTCGAGTTGGCGGCGCGAATCAGTCTTGAAGCGTGGTGACGGTCCGGCCGGCCTCTTCGCTGCGCGACATCCCGTACGTCGCAAGCATCTCCTCGACGGCCTCGTCCAGACTCATCGTTCGAGCGGATCTACGCCAGGGACCCGTATAGATTCTCGCCCGTTTTGGAACCGTTCCGCGTTTCGGACTGGCATATCTCTCCGGATCTGCCTGGGATCGATCCCCCAATAATTCGCCCTATTCGTCCGAACGGAGCGATAGTGTGGTGTACCGTATCGGCGTACCACGGTCTATGCCAGCAACTCGGGAGCGGTCCCTGACGGAGCGCGATTTCGAACGCTTGATCCGGGCGACCTACCGGATCGACGACGACGAGAAGGCGCTCGAAGCGCGCGCGCTCGTCCTCGTCGGTGGTCGCCTCGGACTCCGGCCCGGCGAGTTCACGCACCTCTCCTCGTCGTGGATCGACTGGCAACGCCAGATGATCCGCATCCCGAGCCACCACCAGTGTACGAAGGGCCGAGACGGTAGTCTCTGTGGGTACTGTCGGCAGGTCATCGAACAGCAGGTCCAGTCGTCGGACCGGAGCTTCGCGGAACTCGAACGGGAGTACTGGCAGCCGAAGACGACCGCTGGCGCGCGCGCCGTCCCCTTCCACTTCTCTCCCCGGGTCCACGTCGCACTGGAGTTCCTCGACGAACGCCACGACGGCTGGCCGTACTCGTTCTCTACGGTACAGCGCCGCCTCAACACGACGCTCGATCACGCGCCGCGACTACCGGCGGACGCGACGTCACCGCACGGGCTCCGCGCGACTGCGGCCTCCTATCACGCCAGTCGGGGTTTGGACATGCCCGCGCTTCGCGCGATGTTCGGCTGGAAGGACCTCGAAACCGCCCAACAGTACCTCAACGTCGACGGTGCGATGACGCGCCGCGCGCTCAGCAGTATCCACTGACACGTTACGGCGGTCAGCAGTAGATATGTGGGGAGAGCGCTCTCAGGCGAGGTCGTCGTACTTCGCCAGCACCGTCTCGAAGTACTCCTCGTCCATCAGGCGGGGGTTGTGTACGCGGTGGAAGTCGTCGAGGACGAACGCCGTCTGATCGCGGTCGAGCTCGTAGGCGTGGAACGCAGCGGCGTCGAGTTCGGCCTGCACCTCGCGGCGCTCGGCCATCTCCGTCGCCGGTTCGATACCGCCGAGGCGGTTACGCATCTCCTCGAAGCCCTCCCCATAGCAGTTGAGCCGCGCGGCCCGCGTCCAGATGTAGTCGAACCACTCGTCGCCCTCAGTAAGGCGGGGTGCCTGTGACTCTTTCAGTTTGTAAAAGACGACAGTCGAGTCTACCTTCGTCCGCATGAGGAAGTCGAACGGGAGACTATTGAGGAGACCGACCGTCACGAACAGTTCCTCATCAGAGTAAATGCGCTCGTAAGCGCCGTGAAGCGGCATTTCGGAGAGGTCGTCTTCCTCGGGAGACACCTCGTAAGGCCGGAGGGTCGGGACCTTATCGTGACAGACCACTCCTTTCGGGAGAACCGTCGAGATGAGCGTTCGCTCGTCAGTTGAGCGAGCGATATCCCGATAGGAGATACGATATTCAGTGCAATCGAGAAGCACGTCGTCCTCCGACAGCGGCTCCCCGCGATGCTCTTCGAGAAGGTCGTTTACGAAGCCGATTTGCGAACCCGAGCCATCGAAGGCGTCGTAGAGACCACGCTTCAGTTTCGGGAGGCTTTTCTCTCGAATCCGGCGCTTTGCGCTCAGCTCGGGGTTTTCCTCTTCGTCAACGCTCCAGAACTTCGGCTCCTCCAAGTCAGCCAAGACAGACGAGTCATACATGAACTGGTAGATGTTACTCCCGCCGAGAACCGGATAGTCGCCACTCTCATCGGACTCAACGAAGCGGTCAACATCGTTTCCCCTATCTAATTCTCGATATGGTTCTACGTACCAACTGGACTCTATCTGTTCCGTAATTGGTGGGTGTTGGAGTATCGTATTCAAAATCCGCACTTCCTCCTGTGAATCGAGATACGGAAAGATAGCGGCCTCAGGGGAATACTCTCGCAAGACACGGCGTGGAATAGAAAGGGCGTGCTTCTCGAACTCCTTCAGCACGTTCACATCGTTTTGCTGGAAGACTCCTTTGAGTTCGTCCGTTGAACCTCTATTCTCGAAAGCGAGAACCCCGAAGTTGTACCGGTTGTCTATCTCGGGGAAGATCCCCTTGTTCTCGAACGTGATGAGTGACTTGATCTCTGTCTCATCGAGTAAATGTAGTCGAAGGTCTTTGGTCGACGAGCCATTGAAAATCGCGCCCGGTAGTACCTGCGAGACGTATCCGTCGTCACGGGCTATCTGGAAGACCCGTTCGAGGAACAGCGCAGAGAGATCGTTCTCAGTTGCCTGAGTTCTACCTGCGACCGTCGGCCGCTGAAGTTCGTAGTCGTCTGTGTTGTTGAAGTAATCCGCCTGAATCTCCACGCTCCGTTTGTATTCTTCCCACCCCTCCCGGATATCAGGATCCTCCATCAATTCGTCTTGCCGGGCCTTTTTCGCTTCCGGGAGGAGCGTCCTGAACTCGGGATCAAACCGGGTGAAGTAATCGTCACGCTGAGGAGTGATTCTGTCCCACGGCGGGTTTCCGATGACTACGTCGAAGCCACCATCGGCGTATACCTCAGCGAACTCCAGCACCCAGTTGAACGGTTCCATCTCGGCGACCGTCTCCGTGGCTATGTCTTCAATGCCGGCTTCCTCAAAGTCCCGCTGTATATCGCCGATGAGCTCCTCGCGGGCGATCTCCAGTTTCTCATTCGCTCGCGTTCGGTGTTCCTCAGCGGTCTCGCTGTCGAGCGCGTTCTCGTGCGCTTCGATTTCCTCGATGATGTCCTGATAGCGGTCGCGGACGCTGTCCTCGCTGAAACTCCCGAGTCTGTAATCACCCTCATCGGTCGTCTCGGGGAAGCCCGTGTATCCGATCAGGCTGTTCCCCTCGCGGAGGTTGAACGCGACGTTCGGGAGGGCGAGCGCGTCGTCCCCGGCGAGGTCGTCGACGTTCTCAGTTTCGAGCGCCGAGATGACGGAGAGCCAGCATCGGAGTTTCGCAATCTCAACCGCCGGCCCCATCAGGTCCACGCCGTAGATATTGTTGAGGACGGTCGTTTTGCGGAGTTTGTACGCGTCGGGGTAGGAATCGGACCGAGCGTACAGCGCTCGGCGGACGTTGACGATCTCTTCGAGGACGGACGTGAGGAAATGCCCGCTCCCGCAGGCCGGATCGACCACGCGAAACTCGTCAACCTCGGCGAGGAGCGCGCTTATCGTACTCCAGCGCCCCGGGAGTTCCTCAATGAGGTCGTACACCGAGTCGAAACCCCATGCCTCGTGTTCGGGCCAGTCGGCGCGTTCGACCAGCGCGGTTTCGAACCGGTCGAGGAGCGCTGGCCGGACGGTCTCCTCGGCGGAGAATCGCGTTATCTCGCTAGGCGTGTAGTACGCTCCGAGCTCCTTGTTCGTGTCGGCGTTGTCGCTCGTGACGTAGTTGATCGTCTTCTCGAAGACGTTCCCGAGGACGCTCGGGTCGAGGTCGGTCGGCGCGCCTCCCGCCGAGAAGCTGTACCGTTCGAGGAGGTCAACGATGGAGAGGAGGACGGAGTTCCGGACGTCGAAGTCCGCTTCGTTCTCAATCGTGGCCCGGAAGAGCCCGCCGTTGAGGTAGGGGATACCTTCGAAGAGGTCGATGTTCTGAACGTTGGCGGGGCGGTTCCCGCGTTCCTCGTTCAGGACGTCGTAGAAGAGCGGCTGGAGAAACGTCTCGTAGAACGACCCGGGATACACCCCGTCCCGATAGGTGTCCTTGAGGGTGTAGAGCAGGTCGGGGTGGACGAGGGACTTGTCTTCGAGGAACTTGATGAAGACGAGCCGGTTCATCAGTTCGACCGAGAACAGCCTGACGTCGTCCTCGTTCGCCCCGTCCGCTGCGACGACGCCGTCACCGACGAGCGAGCGCGTGGTCGTCTCGTCGTCGTCCACGACACCGAAGACGTACCGGACGTAGTCGTCGTAGAACTCGTCCGTTATCTCCTCGCGCTTGCGTTCGATGACTTGGCGGGCGTCGCCCGCGATGATGACGAAGTTCTCGTATTCGAACGTTCGGAGGAGACGAGAGACGGGGTCACGGTCGGCATCGAGAACGGCTTCGGTCGGATCTTCGCGCCGTCCGACCTGATTCTCGAAGAGCGCGAGGAGGACTGGGCGGAGGTCTACTTCCTCGATGACGTTGTGGGTGTACGAGTCCGGGTCGTACCGAACGAAGACCCAGCGGAGGCCGTCGGTTGCGAAGCCGAAGTCCGACTCGAACTCCCGCTGACTGAGCCAGTCCCGGACCTGCCCGAGCCCGTGCTTTCGGCTGTGCAGGTCCTTGTTAATGGGTTCCGCTTCGATGAGGAGTCTCGTCGAGTCGATTTCGTCGTGCTCGCGGAGCGAGGCCGCGTAATCCGCGACCCGTGTCCGACCTCCCGAGAGGCCACCGGCTTCGGTCGCGTAGTCGTATCCGAGTGCGTCGAGAAGCGGATCGACGACGGCGTCCTGCGTGAACGATTCCGGTTGGAGACCGTCGCGCGTCATGCTCGCTTTGAGCTGGTAACTTCCGGAGTCCGCGCGAAGGACCCTCTCCAGCGTGTCGTCGTCTATCTGCTTACGGAGATTCGAAACGATGGCGTCCAGCGTCTCGATGGCCTGATCGACCGCATCAGCGTCAACGGACGTCTCGAATTCCCGGGCGACGAAAGCGGTCTGTCCCGAGGAAGAGTTCGCGGACATCCTTCGTTACGGAGCGTGCCGATTGCCCGCGCCCCCGTCTTACGAGAAGCAGAGAGGCGATAGAAGACGGGCTAGAGAGCGTGCCGATTGCCCAAGTTGTCATAGCCGACACCAACCGAAAGACTGGGTCCAGCACCGAGGAAACGGAGTTGCATCAGTGGATAGATATTCTCAATCGGGGCGTATATCATCTTTTCTGTATCACTAGTATTCCTCGAAATACCTCACACGCTTGCTAGAATACGCGTAGATACGAGCAATCGGCACGCTACATTGTGCACGGATGGCCATCGATGAGCCAGGCGACGTTGGGCTCGGCCTACCAGAATTCGAGTCTCTTCTCCGGCTACTATCTCGACGAACGCGTCTACGATCTCGACGGGTGGGACTGCGACGAGGGAGCGCGGGAAGCGCTCGCGGAGCTCCGAGAGCTCTGGGATCTCGAACGAGACCTCGTCGCCTCCTACAAGGAGGACGAGCTGCTCGACTCGTGGATCGACGAGGTCCTCGATATTCTCGGGTTCGGGACGCTCTCCGAGACGACCCTCCCCGCCGGTGGCGGGTACAACGATCGCCTGTTGTTCGAGTCGGCGGACGTCCGCCGGAAGGCGGCGACGCGGAAACGCGACGGAGATCAAGACGCCGCGTACAACCTCAGCGCCGCACTCCTCGAAGCCAAGCAGTGGGACGCGGACTTCACGACGCGGTTCAGCGAGCAGCGCTCGTACCGCGACGCGTCCCACCAGATCAAGTACTACCTGGAACACACGCCGGAGGACGTCGAGTGGGGCGTTCTCACGAACGGCCGGAAGTGGCGGCTCTACGGGACGAAGGACTACGCCACGGAGATCTACTACGAGGTCGATCTGCCCGAACTCCTCGAATCCGGGACGCTGGAGCAGTTCAAGTACTTCTACGTGTTCTTCCGACCCGAAGCCTTCCGGAAAACCAGCGGGACGTCGTTCCTCGATACGGTCTGGAACGAGAGCGAGACCGCCTCACAGGAACTCGGAGAAGACCTCCAAGGCAACGTCTTCACGGCGCTCCGCATCCTCGGCGAGGGGTTCCTTCGGACGAACGACGGACTCGAACTTGACCCTGAGGACGAAGATGATCTCGCTGAGCTCAAAGAACAGTCGCTCGTGCTCCTCTATCGATTGATGTTCGTGCTCTACGCGGAGTCGCGGGACCTCATTCATCCCGAGAACCCGGCGATGCGCGACGAGTACGACCAGCACTTCGGGCTCAATCACCTCCGGTCGCGGATCCACGAGGACGTCCAGTCCGGCGACGACTTCGAGGACTACAGCGAGATATCCACGCAGATGTGGGGGCGGCTCGACGAGCTCTTCACCCTCATTGACGAGGGCGAAGAATCGCTCGGCATCCCGCCGTACAACGGCGGGCTCTTCGACGCCGACGACCACGAATTCCTCGCTGAGCACGCCGTCGCCGACCGCTACATCGCCGAAGTGATCTACCGGATCGGGACCACTGAGACCGAGGACGGTGAGTTCGTCCTCGCGGACTACGCCGACCTCGACACCCGCCACCTCGGTACCATCTACGAGGGGCTCCTCGAACACGAGTTCCGGATCGCCCCTGACGAGTACGCGGCCGTCTCTGAGGACGGCGGACAGGTCTGGAAGCCCGCGACAGAGGTGAGCGTCGCCGACGCCGTCGAAACCGTTGACGAGGGTGATCTGTATGTCGTAAACGACGACGGGGAACGCAAAGCGACGGGCGCGTACTACACTCCCGACTACATCGTCTCGTACATCGTCGAGGAGTCAGTCGGATCTCTCGTCGACGACATCGAAGCCGATCTAGAAGTCGAGGGGTTATCTCGTAGCGACTCGGAATACTTTCGCCGGTTCTGGCAGGAGGTCCTCGATTTGAAAATCCTCGATCCAGCGATGGGCAGCGCTCATTTTCTCACCGCTGCAACCGGATACCTGACCGAACGTGTCATGGCGGTGGTCCGGGAGCAGGAAATACAGGGATATAGCGAGCGAGATCTCAGGCGAGAAATCGCCCGTGAGTGCATCTATGGCGTGGATATCAACGGAATGGCGGTCGAGTTGGCGAAGCTCTCGATGTGGTTGGAGACTCTCGCTACCGACCAGCCCCTTGCGTTCCTCGATCATCATCTCAAATCTGGGAACTCGTTAATCGGGAGCGATATCGCACATGTCCTCGATGGCGACTTAGAGGGGGCTGATTCGGGCCAGTTAACGCTTCAACAATCCTTCGAGCACACTCGTGCGAGAGCTCTCGAACACGTTCTCGAAAGATTCACCGACCTGCTTTCTATTGAAAACGAGACATTAGACGGTATCAAGCGAATGGAGGCGGTGTACGAAGACATTCGTAGCGACCCGCTCTACCAGCACCTCCTCTCCATGGCGAACGTACATACTGCCGACGAATTCGGTCTACACGTCCCCAGTGACGCGTACAATCGGATGGCCGAATCACTCCGGGACGACTCCTGGGGAGAGATCGAAGAGCAAGGCTGGTTTGAGGACGCACAGAAGATGGCCGACGAGAGAGAGTTCTTCCACTGGGAGCTTGAGTATCCGATGGCGTTCTACGGTGAAGACGGCACGAAGCTAGACGACGCGGGTTTCGACGCTGTGATCGGAAACCCCCCGTACATTCGGATTCAGGAATTACGAAATCATTCCCCGGGCCAGGCGGAATATTTCAATCGACATTACGCTTCCGCGGTCGGGAGCTACGACGTATATGTTGTCTTCACGGAGAAAGGACACAGCTTGCTTAGTGATCGCGGTGAGTTAGGGTACATCGAACCTCACAAGTTCTTCCAGAGTACGTTCGGGGAGGGCATCCGACGGTATATCTCTGAGCGTGGTTCATTGAAGAAGATTCTGTCCTTCGGCCATGATCAGGTGTTCCCCACCGCCTCGGTGTACACGTGTCTCCTATTTCTCTCCAGGGAGGCGTCTGAGTCGTTCGAGTACGATGAAGTCTCTCCGGAGACACTCCTGAACGACGAACTAATTGAGCCCAGGACAGTCGAATCGGACTACGGATCCGAACCCTGGGTACTACAGACAGAGGAGATAATGGAGGTTCTCCAGAAGATCGACGACGCTGGGCCGACTCTCTCCGAAGTATGCGACCGGATTTATCAGGGATTGGTTACGAGTGGAGACTCAATTTACCTCTTAGAGAAGCTAGGAGAACCTACAGATGGCTATGTGAGAGTCAGGTGTCGTGAAGACGATAGCGAATGGGTGTTAGAAGAGGAGTTACTCAGGCCGCTACTGAAGGGAGAAGATGTCCATCGGTACGCCCCTCTGGATCCCCAAAACGTGGTTATATTCCCCTACACGCTGAGTCAGTCTGAGGATGGGGCCGAGGCGGAGTTTGTAGAAGAACGTGATCTCGCGGAGAAGTACCCGCATACATATGAGTATCTCAAGGAATTCGAAACAGAGATTCGCGGCAGAGAAAACGGGAAGATGGACCACGACCGTTGGTACGACTACGTTTACCCGAAGAACCTAACCGAATTCGAGCAGGAGAAAATCGTGACTCCTGAGATCAGTCGCGGATCGAATTTCACGTACGACGATTCCGGATACTATCACAAGACGAAGGTTTACGGGATTCTGATCGATGGATCAGTCGCACCCCGGCGCTACGTCCTCTCTATCTTGAACTCCTCCGTTCTCTGGTTCTTCCTCAAAAACACCGGATATGCACTTCGAGGCGGCTACTTCACGTTCAAGACGGACTACCTGAATCCGTTTTCGATACCCGAGGTGAGCCAGAAGAGTCCCGGAGAGAGAGAGAGAGATTACGAACCCGCTATCGAAGCCTTCCTCCAGGGGAATTTAGATCGGTCTAAAGTGATCGAGACCGCCGAAGAGAACACCGCGGCGAGCCTCGGATACCTCTCAGACCAGATGATGGAACTCAATAGCCGCTATCACTCGATCAACCGCTCCCTCTTAGATCACCTCGGAAACTACACGGAGGGCCCGAATCTCCCCGATATCGGGCTCTTTCAGCCAACGTCGTCGAATATCCTCGATGCGACGGCGGAGGACTACGAGAAACTCCGCGTCGGCGACGTCGAGACCGAGCGGGACGGGTCCAGTGTGACGTTGTCCGCGACGGCGCGGTATAAGCCCGAGGACGAGGACGCCTTCGAAACCGACCAGTGGGAGTACACGGAGACCGGATACGAGGAAGCGTTTACGCTCACTGATCTCACTGAGGTGGAAGCCGCACTCGTCGAAGCGTTCGTCCCCGTCGCCGCAGAGGAGGCCGACGGCTTCGCCGGTTTCCGGGACAACGCGACGAAGACGAACTCACCTATCGACCGACTGAAAGCCATCACGCTACCGGACCCCGACGACGTCGCGGACGACTTGGAGCGCTACCTCCAAGCCAAAGAACGGGCTGACGAACTCGACGAGAAGATCGAGAAGACCGACGACCTCATCGACGAGATCGTCTACGACCTGTACGGCCTGTCCGAGGAAGAGATCGAGATCGTCGAGTCGTCGGTTCGTAACGACTGAACCGACGTGCCCTCTCTAACGAGGGAGATTCACTCGAACGCCCGGTACTCTACGCAGTGATGTAGACGGTCGGGTATGAAGCCGAAACGGCCGGTGCTCGCGTCGTTTCTCAGTGACCGCGTCGGCGCTCGACCTCTTCGAGATACGCCTCCCGACCATCCTCGTTGAGGAAGCCCCACCGGTCGGGGAACGGCGCGGTCTCGGGCGACGTCCCCGCGGCCATCTCGGTGGCTCGCTTCGCCTCTTGAATCGCGCGGTACATCGCGTCGATGTCGTCTTCGGTCAGTTCGTCGCCATCTGAGATCCGCGACGTCGCCTGCCGGAAGGCGTCGCGCACGGTCTCCTCGCGGATACGTTCGAGGCGTGCGCAGAGGAGTTCGCGTCCGATCTCTTCCCACGTCCCAACTATCGCGTCTGATTGTTCGCTATCGGCGTCGTCTGCTTCTCCGGGAGTCGTGCTCGCTCGATTTTCGCTCTCGCTCTGCATCGGTGTCTCCGTGGACATACGGGTCGAACGAGCGACGCCACGCGTGCGTACTTTCTGGGCCGAGGAACCAGGCCGACGCGGTCAGCACAGTCGAGATATCGCGTCGGCGGTGTCACGGGTAGCGCAGGAAACTCACGGCTGACGCTCCGGGTCGTCGATACACTCTCTCAACGAGAGATCGGTAACGTGCCAGCTGCTGAAGGCGACCTCAGTCGTGCAGCGCGTCGAGGAGGTCTTCGTCCTCCTCGATGAACCGGCGAACCCGCTCGCGGTGACGCTCTCGGTCGGCGTCGTCTGCCTCTGGCTCCAGACTCATATCGACTACTACTACCACCAGGCGCTTCAGTCTTCCCCTCGCGTCACGGTGTGAGACGATCCTCGTCGATATCGCCCGTTTGCAACCAGTCCGCAAGCTCGGACGGACTGAACCTGCGGATGCGCCGCATCACGCGTTCCGCGCGCTCACCCCGCTCCGCCGGCTCCAGGCCCTTCCGGTCGAGGTAGGTCCGCATCGTTAGCCACGCCGTCCGTTTGTTCCCGTCCTCGAAGTAGTGCGACGTCGTGATGTTCCGCATGAGGAGGGCCGCGGACTGGTACGCCTCGTCGTCAGTGTTCGCTTCGGGAATGTCTTCGAGGAGGCGTTTGAACTTCAGGCGCGGCGCTGCGACGCGAGCTCCGGGATATTTCAGATCCCAGTGGTCGACGACCTCGTCGTGAGTGTCGAGGATGCCACGCGCGGTCGGGAGGTCGCTCGCCATCTACGATGCTATCTCCCCGGCAGGACCTTCTCGGTTGCGGAATGGCGCACCGGCTCCCTCTTTAGTGCTGGGTTCGAGGGGGATCCGTCGTACTCGTAGCTCGGAATGCGACCGTATCGTTGCGAGTCACCCTTCGAACCGGCTTTGCCCGGTGGCCAACGTGCTGGATGCTTTATGTACATGGGAGCACATAGTATCTCTCAGTAGCAGCCCAGACCGCTGATCGAGCGGACCCGAAGGTGCTCCAGTCGTGCGGTCGCTAGTCGGAAAAGCGAGGCCTCTCACGGCAAGGACCAGGGTTCGAATCCCTGCCGGAGCACTTTTCCGACACGCTACAACTCGGAGCGGCCGCTCCACTCTGCTTTCCCGACCACTCCGATTCGGTGCCCCACTCGTACTTCGACGCCGCGCCGTCCGACCACGCTAGTCGGCGAGTGTCGCCTTTCGTCGCGGACGGTCGAGTCACCATTTGACGGCGCCGTCCAGTATTGCGACACACAACTCGAATGCGGGGTGCTTGTAGAGGACGGCGTCGCAGTCGAGGCACTGCGTGAGGAGGTCGGCTCCGGCGTCCCAGTAGTCGGTGCGTCGCGTCACGACGCCGTCGACGCACTCGTAGCGCCCGCCGGATGTCGCGACGTGTCGGAACGCCCGCGCACCGCAGTCGGGACACGGGTCGGTCATGCCCTGCCAGTCCGGGCGGCGCACGCCCGTGATCGTCCGCACTCGCTCACCGTCGTCGAGCCGCCACGTTCGCTCCATCGAGGAGGGGTGGCTCCCTCCTCGGTGAAGAACCCTCAGACGTGACCGACCGGCTGTTCGAGTCGCCACGTGTCGTCGAGGACCGCGGATTTGTCGTCCGTCCCGCGGTCAGTCACGAGGCCGACGTGGTAGAGTTGAGCCTTGTACTGGAAGTGGAGGCCGGTCTTGTAGACGTGCGGGTCTCGGAGGGCGTCCGTGTCGAGGTCGCCGTCGCGCGTCAGCACGGCCTCGCGTGCGTCCTCGGTGACGCACACTTCGACGGCGAGCGGCTGATTGATGGCGCACGCCCGCTCGACGAGCTCGGGGAGGCCGGCCTCGCGCACGCCCTCGCGGTGGAGGGCTTCGAGGGCGTCGACGAGGAGTTTCGTCGGCTCGTACTGCATCATCACGGAGCGTGCGAGCTGCGCCCAGCGCGGTGCGAGGTCCGTGAAGCGCGTCGAGCGACCGGTCCACGCGTCGAACTCCTCGAGCGCGCGCTCGACGCTCCCGTGTCGCGTACGGGCGAAGCGGACGACTTCGGCGCCGAGGTGCGTGAGTTCGTCCTCGCCCCGGACGTCGAGGAGGCCGAAGAGTGCGGCGCCGCGTCGGCCGCTCTCGGGGAGTCTGATCACGTGCTCGCCGTAGGTGGCATCCGTCTCCCCCTCGGCGGCGGCCGCGAGCACGTAGCCGAGGTAGTTCTTCGGGTGGTTGACGGGGAAGCTCCCGGCGGTGAACTGGTTGGTGCGCGCCTGGAAGCGGATGGCTTCGACGCCACGCGAGAACTCACCGGCGCCCGTGACCCGCGCGGGTTCGAGGACCGTCGCCGAGTGCGCGTCCTCGACGCCGACGATGCCGACGTTCAGCTCGCGCGCGAGCGCTCTGGCGGTCTCGCTCACGCCGGCCGTGGGCGCCGCGACGTAGCCGAGGTTCACCTCGGAGAGCCGCGAGTGCGCCTGCTCGATACCACGCGCGACGTCGACCGCCCCCGAGCGTCGGTAGCCCTTCGCCTCGACGGCGACGACGGGCGCGCTCGCGACGCCGTCGTTCAGCACCTCGCCGTGGGGCATCCCGACGCCGAGCAGGTCGGGTTCGCCCGATTCGAGGCGCACCGAGTTGAACGGCTGGAGGCGTTCGTGTATCGTCGGGGAAATCGGCTCCGACCCCCAGATCGCGGTCGTGAACTGGGTCTCCGTGACCGCGTACCGGTCGGGGCGCTCCGAGACGTCGGGATAGAGGGCGTCCTTCGCGGCCGCGAGGACCGTCGGTTCCGCGAGCGTCGTCATCGACTGGTCGTTCACGAGGGCGCGCCTTAGCCCCTCGGGTCGCGACTACCGCTCGACGCGGAGGACGCGTTCGCCGTCGTGCTCGACGACGACGCGCTCGGCGGTGTGCCGGACCGTCGGCCGGGGGGCGTCGGCGTCGACCGCCCGGTCGGGGTGCGCGCGGGCGGCGGTCGCCAGCCAGTGCGTGTCGGGGTCGAGCGTCGCGCGCAGCGTCGGCACGCTCGTCCGGGGGTGGTAGAGGTTCGTGTTCGGCTCCTCGTGGACGACGCACGCCTCGCGCGCCTCGAGGGGGTCGCGGACGGCGCTCGTTCCGGCGTCGCTCCGCACGACCGCTCCCGAGTCGGTGGTTTCGGTGCCGTGTCGCGGTCCGTCGGGGCGCGCGATGGCGAACCCGCCCTCGTCGACGTGGAGTCGGCGCTCGGTCCGCACGCGGTGGAGTCTGACGTGCCACGGGAGCGCGGGGGCGACCCACGAGTCGACGCGGACGCCGTCCCACGGCGTCCAGCGCGACCGGAGGACGCCGTCCTCGCAGGCCGTCTCGTCGAGGTCGCCGCGAATCCGGTAGCTCTCGCCGTCGAGCGAGAGGGCGAGCGTGCTGTCGTGGCCGGCGAGGCCGGGCCCGTGGCGGCGGCTCCCGACGGAGAACCCGAAGGCGCTCGAGTAGGCGAACTTCGCGTACTTCGCGCGGCCGTGCACGCTCCGCTGGCCGGCCGAGAGCGCGAACACGTGGCCGTCGTCGCGACAGACGACGAGACCCGGCTCCGGCTGGGCGGTGGTCTCCGGGAGGTCGGGCAGGGGCGCCTCGTCGGCCCGCCAGAACGGGTGGTCGGCGGGGAGCGCGAGGGGGAGGAACGCCTTCAGCGCCCAGTAGGGCGAGTTCGGGGAGTTGTACTCTTCGGAGGTCTTCAGCGTCGGATAGCGGTAGCCGACGGAGAGGACGCCGCCGTCCGTGAAGATCGGCTGGTCGAGCCACCAGCGGACGTTCCGCGCCCACAGCCCCCGAATCTGCCCCCACGGGAGCGCCTCGACGCCGGCGAACGCGAGCGCACCCCAGAAGCCGGCTTGGGCGAAGCGGTAGGTGAGGCTGCGCCCGTAGGGGAGCGCACGGCCGTCAGCGTCGAACCACGCGCGGTGGTGGGTGGCGAACGAGCGGGCGCGCTCGCGGAAGCGCGCGGCGCGCTCCGGGTCGTCGTCCTCGGCGAGCACCGCGTAGAGGAGGCCGTAGTAGTGTATCGCCCACGGGACGTAGTAATCGACGGGCGCGCCCTCCTCGGGCGGGCCGTCCGTGTACCAGCCGTCACCGACGGCGTAGGACTCCAGTTCGTCGAGGCTCGCCGCCGTCCGGTCGGGGTCGTGCTCGGCGCCGACCGAACGCAGTCCGAGGTTCGTGAGCACGCGGAAGAACAGCCAGTTGCAGTCGGGGAGGTCGGCGTCGTTTATCTGGTTCAGCCAGTCCGCGAGGTTCGCGCGCTCGGTCTCCGAGAGCGGCTCCCAGAGCTCCTCGGGGACGAGCGCGAGGCCGAGTCCGATGGCGGCCATCTCGACGTGACGCTGGTCGTGGTCGTCGGCGGGCCCCCAGTACTCGTCGTGGTCTGGGTCGGTGCCGTTGACGAGCCCCTCCCTGAATCGCGCCCAGTCGTCGAAGTCGCCGTGGACGCCGAGCGGGACGAGCCCCCAGAGCGGCCGGGAGAACCCCTCGAGTTCGGCGGCCGCGCTCGCGCAGTGCGAGCCGGTCGCGACGGGGCGGACGCGGGCGTTCCCCGGGCTGAAGTGCGAGCGGAGCGGCTCGTAGAGCTCGCGGACGACGGTCTCGAACTCGGCGCGCGTGCGCGGCGCGGTGGTGGAGAGCGGGTTCATTACCAGTAACGCTCCCAGTCGGCGTGCTCGGTCGCGCGAACGAGGCCCTCGACGTAGAAGTAGTCCCCCCAGAGACAGCACTCGTCGTAGTCGCCCTCGGTGCGGTGATAGGCGGCGTCGGTGAGCAGGCCGTCGGCGTCCGGGCCGGCGGCGTAGTTCTCCGTGAGGCTCTCCAGCGTCGCGAGCGCGGCGTGCCGGTACGCGGGGACGCGCTCGTCGGCGCTCGGGAGCCGTCTGGCGAGTTCGTCGAAGCCGCAGGCGGCGATGGCCGCGGCGGACGTGTCCCGGATCTCGGGCTCGGGGGCGTCGAAGTCCCAGCGCGGAACGTGGTCGTCCGGGATCTCGTGGAGGTAGTAGTCGCCGAGCGTCGCGGAGAGGTCGGCGTACGGCGCCCGCGAGCGGTAATCGGCGGCGAGCGCGTAGCCGTAGACAGCCCACGCCTGCCCGCGCGCCCAGCAGGAGTCGTCGGCGTAGCCCTGCGCGGTCTCGCCGCCGAGCGGGTCGCCGGTCTCCGGGTCGCACTGGAACGTGTGGTAGGTGGAGCCGTCGGCGCGGACGAGGTGGTCGGCGGCCGTCCGGGCGTGCGTCTCCGCGATGGCGGCGTACGAGGGGTCGCCGGTCGTCTCGCTCGCCCAGAACAGCAACGGGAGGTTCAGCATCGTGTCGATTATCATCCGCCCGGATGTCCAGTCGTCGTCGCCGAGGTCGCCCCACGCCTGAACGAGGCCGGGCGCGTCGAGGAAGCGCTCTGCGAGGTGGTCGGCGGCGGACAGCGCGACGTCGCGGTAGCGCTCGCTCCCGGTGATGCGGTGGCCGGCGACCGCCGAGAGCGTGTAGAGGAAGCCGAGGTCGTGGGTCGCCGTCTCGCCGGCGTGGAGGCGGCGCTCGAACGTCTCGAGTTGGGCTTCGGCGGCGTCGCGGAAGCGCGCGGCGCCGGTGACCTCGTAGGCGAGCCAGCAGAGGCCGGTCCAGAACGACGTCGTCCAGCCGTCCATGTTGTCCGTCGTGCCGTAGGCGAGGTCGTCGCTGGACGGCGTCGGGAACCGGTCGTAGAACGTCTCGAGGGCGGCGTCGATGCGTTCGATGGCGTCGGCGAGCGCGTCGGCGAGTCGGTCGTGGGCGGGCGTCGCTGGCGCGGCGTAGCGGTCGGGGACGCCGCGGTCGGTGACGGCCGCCGCGAGCGCCTCGGGTGCGCGTGGCATTGAGTCGCGTATTCATCCCCGCCCACCATAAACCTCTCGCGTGTCTGTCACGTGTTCCGAACCGACTGTTCTCCGTCGCCGAACGCGCCGTCGCTTTGGTGTCACCACCGCGATCGTGCTCCGTGTTAACTCCTCTCTCGACACATTCATAATGGTCGTTCACTATAGATTGGGCTGTAATGACGCTCCGAACGGCGACCGACCTGCTCGAAGACGCGCACTATCCGGCGACCACGGCGGAACTCCGCGAGGCGTACGGGAACGTGCGGATCGAGCACCCGACGGGAGAGGAGTCGCTGGACGAGGTTCTCGCACGGACGGGCGAGGAGGAGTTCGCGGACGCGACGGAGGCGGTGCACGCGGTCATCGGCGCGGTCGGACAGGACGCGGTCGGGCGCGTCGGCTACTCGGACCGCGACCCGACGCCGATGGGCGTCGACGGTCACGAACCCGTCTCCTTCTGAGGCCACCCCGGCGACGCGCGGGCCGCCGCGTCGCCCGCCGTCGCACCCACCCATGACAGTCGGCCCGGAATACGCTTATGCAAGTTGCGACCGAAGGGCCGATATGGAAGCCGACCCGGCCGGCATCCTCCTCGACCACGCCCAAGACAAGATCCTGCTCCTCGAGGAGGACGGCGTCGTCACCTACGTGAACGCCGCCGTCAGGCCGATGCTCGGCTTCGACCCGGACGACCTCCTCGGCGACTGCGTCTTCGACTACGTCCATCCCGAGGACGTCGAGCGCGTCCGCGCGACCTTCGACGAGACGATCGCCGAGGACTCGTTCGTCGAGGTGACGGTCGAGTACCGCCACCGGACGAGCGACGGCGACTGGCGCTGGCTGGAGAGCCACATGTCGAACCTCACCGACGCCACCCTCGACGGCTACGTCGTCAGCTCGCGCGACGTCACCGACCGCGTCACCGCCGAACACGACCGCGACACCGCCGCGAGCCGCCTTCACGAGCTCTCGACGGCCACCGGCGACGTCCTCTGGATGTTCGACGCCGACTGGTCCGAGCTCCTCTTCGTCAACCCCGCCTACGAGGAGCTCTACGGCGCGTCGATAGACGGCCTCCGCGACGACCCACACTCGTTCCTCGAGCGCATCCATCCCGAAGACAGGTCCGCCGTCGAAGCGGCGATGGCGCGACTCTCCGACGGCGAACCGCTGGACATGGAGTACCGCATCGTCCGCGACGGGCGTCGCGACCGCTGGGTCTGGGTGCAGGGCCAACCCATCGTCGAGGACGGCGAGACCGTCCGCATCGCCGGCTTCACGAAGGACGTCTCCGACCGGCGACGCCGCGAACGCCAACTCGTCGTCGTCGACAACCTCCTCCGGCACAACCTCCGCAACGACCTCAACGTCATCATCGGGACGGCCGACTCCATCGCCTCGGAGTTCCCGGCGCTCGCGGACCGGACGGCGGTCATCCGCCGGACCAGCCGCGACCTCCTCGCGAGCGCGGAGAAACAGCGCGACCTCATCGACCTCGTCTGCGAGCAGCCCGGCCGCACCCCCGTCGACCTCGCGTCCCTCCTCGAGGACGCCGTCCGGACGGTTCGCGAGCGCCACCCGAACGCCACCGTCGACTGCTCCGGGCGGGCACCGACCCGGATACGCGGTCGCCCCGAACTCGAGGCGGCCGTCGTCGAACTCCTCGAGAACGCCATCACGCACAGCCGGAGCGACACCCCCCGTGTGTGCGTCCGACAGCGGGAGACGAACACGCACGTCGAAATCACCGTCGCGGACGACGCGCCGCCGCTCCCCTCGGTCGAGGCCGACGTCCTCACCGGCGACCACGAGATGACGGACGTCTACCACAGCACCGGCATCGGTCTCTGGCTCGTCTACTGGAGCGTCGACCTCTCGAACGGCCACATCACCGTCCGCTCCACCGAATCGGGGAACCGCATCACGCTCTCGCTCCCCCACACGTCCGACTGACGTCCGCACGTCGAGACGCCAGTCGCCTCGGCGACCTCCGTCGTGACACCCGACATCACGCGCCACAGCCGGCCACTCGCCTTTTCCGTCGCGGCGGGCAATTCCGTTGCATGACCGAGGATTCGGATGCCACCGCCGACGACGCGTCGTCGCTCTCCCGGCGCGAGTTCGCGCTCGGCGGGGTTGGCGTACTCGCGCTCGGCGGCGCGGGCGCCTACCTCTCCACGTCCGGTCGCGGGTCGAGCGAGTCGATGTACGTCCTCCAGCAGGGCTACCTCCGCTGGGAGGTCGACCCGCTCTCCCACGAGGACGCGACGGTCGAGGAGTTCTACGACTACCAGACGCGCTCGGCGTCCGCGAGTCCGGCCGTCGACGTCACGAGCGGGCCCGCCGCCTCCCGCGTCTTCCTCTACGCCGGCCCCGTCGGCACGTCGCTCGTCTTCCTCCACGGGAGCCCCGACGTGGACCACGGCGGGACGGCGTTCCTCACGTTCTCCGGCCTCTCGCGTTCGGCCGGCGAGTGGGCGGTCCGCGACGACCCGATGGGGACCGACGACGACTTCGAGAAGTGGGAGGGCGGTAACGCGAAGGTGAAGTGGCAGTGGGACGCCAACACGACCGACGGCGGCGCGTTCTGGGGTGTCGAGGACGCACAGACCATCACAATCACGCCGAAGACCCTACAGGGTGTCGACGCGTGGCGCTTCCTCACCGGCGACCCCGGGAACACGACGGCGTTCGACCTCTCCACGGAGAAACCCGCGAAACTCAAGCCCGCCGACGGGCGCTCCGTGAAGCGCGCGAACGTCGACATCATGCCCGACGAGGACCCGAACGAGTTCGACCCGTACGCGACGTCGACGCTCACGGTCGTCGTGAAGAAACCGCCCGAGGGCGCGGACGCGAGCGAGTGGGTGGCCCCGAGCGACGTCGACCCCGGGAACTACTCCGTCTACTTCGGGTCGAAGGACTACCTCGCCGGGCAGAACGGCGCCTCCCCGCAGAAGCACTTCCGGCAGGACGGCGACCTCTACCTCCAGTACAAGACGAAGAGCGCGCAGTTTTCCCTCGACTCCGCCTACGGCTACCTCGTCGGAAAGACGGGGTCGAACACGTGGTTCCGGGGGCGCGACACCGTCCGGCCGGGCGGCTTCGACAACACCGAGCGCGAGCCCTCACAGCTCGTCGTCACCGACATGAACGTCGACCCCGAGGGCGGCGACCGCGAGCACCTCGCCTCGGAGTACGTCGAGTTCACGAACGACGGCGACGACCCCCTCGACATGACCGGCTACACCGTCGTCGACGCCGAGGGCTGGGAGTTCCACCTGCCCGACGGCTTCACGCTCGAAGCGGGCGCGTCGGTCCGCCTGCACACCGGCGAGGGCCAGTGGAACGAGGACGACCTCTACTGGGGTCTCGACACCCCCGTCTGGGGGAACGACGGCGACACGATTCGCGTCCTCGACGCCGAGGACGAGGCCGTCCTCGAGTACGGCTACCCGCGGACCTGACGACTCCGGCGGGACGAGGAGTGACGCGTCAGGCGACCGCCCGAACGACCACGTACGTCCGGTTCTCGTACCGGACGCAGTCGTCCCAGAAATCGTAGGCGCTCCGGTTCTCGGGGAGCGTGCCGTTCTCGACGGCGCGGGCGACGACGGACCGCTGGCGCTCAGTGAGGGTTTCGTAGGCGACGACGTCCGAGCAGTGGCTCTCGTTTATCGCGTCCGTGAACGCGTGCGTCTCGCTCGGATTCGACTGGTCGCCGAGCGGCGCGACGCCGAAGGCGAGGAGGGCGACGGAGACACCGACGAGGAGGACGGCGACGAGGAGAGCCCACTGGTGGCGCTGCACGCTCGAAGTCGTCGCTCGGCTTACAAGTGTCTTATCCCGACGTTAGCCGTCCCTCTCGGACCCGGCGACGCCGACCTCGGCGCGCGGCGGGACGTAGAGGCTGAGCGTCTCCAGCGCCCCCTCGTCGCTCGCGCGCACCTCGTGCGTCTCGCCCGCCTCCACGACGAGCAGGTCGCCTTCCTCGACGTCGAGCGGCTCGCCCGCGACGACGACGCTCCCCGACCCCGAGATGACGTAGAGCCACTGGTCGCTCCCCGCGTGAGCGTTCGTCGGCCCGCCCGTCGCCTCGCCCGCGTCGAGCGTCATCACTGCGGCCTGCGCGTCCTCGGTCTCCATCAGCACGTCGAACCAGCGCTCGGACTCGACTCGCGTTCGCTTCACGCGCGCCGCTTCGCACGCCGGGGCGTGAACGCTTGCGGTCGACTCGGACCGCCGCCGAGGAGGGCACCCGCCTCAGCGGCGGCGGAGGAGGAGGGCGGCGGCCGCCGCGACGAGTACCGCCCCGACACCGGGAGCGGGCGACCCACCGCTCGTCGTCTCGCCCGCCGCCACCGTCGTGCTCGACGGACTCGTCGCCGTCTCGACGGGGGCGGCCGTCGGCGTCGGCGTCGCTTCCGAGGGCGCGCCGCCGACGGCGAAGACGGAGAACCCGGGCGTCGTCGCGGCGTACGCGTCGCCGCCGCGAGACGCCGTCGGGAGCGGGTCCCACGTCCCGCCGTGGTAGCGGTAGAGCGTGACGTCCGCGGGCGCGACGCCGTCCGGGAGCGCGCGGTCGGCGACGGTGAAGTGGAGCGTCGCCGAGCGCACGGCCGCATCCCCGGCGTCCGCCTCGACGCCGAAGTAGCGCACCGCCCGGGAGCGGTCGAGCGCGGGCGTCCCGCTCGGTGCCGAGCCGGTCGGCCTCGCAACCGTCACGGTGACGCGCGACGCGTTCCCGGTCAGCGAGAGCGTCGCCCCGGTGACGCCGACGCCGTCCGACGTGGCGTCCGTGAGCGTGACGGTCGCCGTCCCGTTCCGCACGGGCGCCGAGACCACGACCGTCGTGCCGTTCGACGACGCGGTCGTCTCGGTCCGCGTCGTCGTAGTCGTCGTGGTCGGGGCCGTCGTGGTGGTCGTGCCGGCGCTCCCGCCGCCGGCGAAGCCCCCGCCACCGCCGCCTCCGCCGCCGCCACCGTCATTACTGGTGGTGGTGGTCGTGGCTCGCGCTTGGACGGAGACCGTGGTCGACGCGCTCGCCGTCTGCCCGCGGGTGTCGACGACGGTGACGCGCGGGTGGGCGGTCGCCGCCGACGCGTAGGCGTGCGTGATCGTCGCCTCGGACGCGTTCGTCGTCCGCTCGATCGTGCCGTCACCGTCGACGTCCCAGCGGTACTCGGCGATGCCCTGCGTGTCCGTTGCGTCGGCCGCCGAGAGCGTCACCGACTCGCCCACCCGTGGGGTCGACGGGGTCGCGGTGAGCGCCGCCGTCGGCGCCAGGTCCACGACCTCGATCGCCGTCTCGTTCGAGACCGTGTGCCCGCCGGTGTCCGTCACCGAGTGAGTCAGCGCGTACGTCCCGAGGGCGTCGTAGGCGTGCGTGACGACGGTGCCGTTCGCCGTCGTACCGTCACCGAAGCGCCACGTCGAGTTCGCGACGCCGAGGTTGTCCCACGAGGTGTCGGCGTACGCGAGCGTTTCGCCCACCTCGACGGGCCCCGATTCGTTCAGCGCGAACCGGGGCTCGGGCGGGACGTCGTGCACCTCGAAGGCGTCGAACGTCGTCGACGTCATCGCGTTCCCGCCGGCGTCGACGGCGCGCACCGCGAGGCTGACGTTCCCGTCGTCGCCCGTGGTGTTCAACGCGACGGCGTACCGGTGGACGTCCCCCGCTTCGGTGGCGTCGAGTAGCGTGGCGTTCTCCCACTCGCTCGCGTCGCCGTCGAACGGCGTCGTCGTCGCGCTCGCGTTC
Source organism: Halarchaeum grantii (assembly GCF_014647455.2). Taxonomy (NCBI): domain Archaea; kingdom Methanobacteriati; phylum Methanobacteriota; class Halobacteria; order Halobacteriales; family Halobacteriaceae; genus Halarchaeum; species Halarchaeum grantii. The sequence continues at coordinate 128,065 of NZ_BMPF01000001.1, forward strand.
GCGTGCGCCACCGTGAACGCCGAGAGCGAGGCGTTGTCGACGACGCTGACCGAGACGACGGTCGAGCCGTTCGGCGCGTCGCTCGTCGCGTCGAGGCGCTCGACGTCCACCTGCCGGAGCTGTGGCGGGACGACGTCCGCCGACTCCTCATAGGTCACCTCGTACGTCGAGACGGTTCGCGAGGACTGCGCGAGCGCGTCGTTGCGCGCGTTCACCCGAATCGCGACCGTCGTCCCGTCGTCCGTCGGCACCTCGAGCGTCGGCGTCCCCGTCGTGTTGTTGACGCGCGTCTCGCTCCCGTTCACTCGGACGCGAACGGTGTCGTTCGCCGCGTCGCGATACGGCGTCCCGACGCCACTGTAGGCACTCTGCGTCGCCTGCGGTACGAGCGTCACGGTGCCGTCCGCGCCCCACGCCGTGTACGTGCCGGTGAACGGCTGTCGGAGGACCGACTGCTCGGCCGCCGTCCCGTACGCGGGGAGCGCGAGCGCGCGCGGTCCGACCCGCCACGAGCTGTCGGCGCCGGTCGCGACCACGCCGAGCGCGGCGCCCGCCGTCCGGTACACCGATTGCACTCGCCGGTCGCCGAGCGACCCGGCCTCGAGCGTCCGGCCGTACGCGTCGCGGTACGCGACGTCGTAGGTCGTCCCGGCCTCGGCACGCGCGTACGTGACGTTCGTCCGCGCGAGGTCGGATTCGCGCACCGTCCACGTGTTCGCGCCGCTGATCCCGGACGCGGTTCGCTGCAGGTAGTAGACGCCCGCGGCGTCGAGGCTCGCGTCCGCGTTCGTCCCGAGGAACCACGTCGGCTCGACGGAGAGGTCGGTGGCGTTGCTCGCGTAGACCGTGCTCGCGCCGTCCGTCCCCGTCGCCGCGCTCACCGAGTAGGCGTACGCGTCGCCGTCGCCGTCCGTCTCCACTTCGGTCGCGGCGACGCGCGTGTAGCGCCCGCGCGTCGACGTGTTCGCGACGGCGACGCGCTGTGCGTACGTGTCGTCCTCGTCGAGCGTGACCGTCGTGTTCCCGTCGATCGCCACGGTTCGCCGCGTAATGACCGGGTTCCCCCCGCTCTCGCTCACGCCTGCCGAGAGCGCGGTGTACGTCCCGTTCGTTAGCAGGTAGCGCGTGACCGTTCCGTCCGAGAAGCCTATCCGGTCGAAGAGCGCGACCGAGTGCGGGCGCTGGAACGGCCCGTTCCGCTCGGGGTAGAGGAGGACGGGGTCGTCCGTGACGTTCGTCCCGCCCATCCCGTGCTTCTCCACCGTGACCGCGTACGCGCGGGCGAAGCCGAAGACCCCGGTCGCGTCGCTCGCGTCGAACGAGACGCGCCCGGCGTACGCGCCGACGACCGACCCCGTTCGGACGGTGGCGGTCACGTTCGCGCGCTCCCCGGGCGCGAGCGCGAGCGTCGAGCGGTTCAGCGACACGGACGCGTCGCCCTCGCCCGGGTTCACGACGTTTCGAAGGCTCGCGTTCATCGCGAGCGTCGCGTTCGACTCCCCGTAGTTCGCCACCGTGAGCGTCGCGTTCGCCGTCGTGTTCGACGTGTAGCGCCCGACGTCAGTCGACCCCGGCGACACCACGATGTCGGGGTCGGGGTCGTCCGAGGCGTTCACACCGACCGCTTCGAGGGCGTCCGTCGCGTTCACGCGCCCCGCGCCCTGCACGTACGCGTCCGCGTCGCCGAGCGGGTCGGCGGTCGAGACGAGTCGCGACTTCACCTCGCGTGGCGTGAGCGCGGGGTTCTTCGAGAGCACGAGCGCGACGACGCCGCTCGTTACCGGCGTCGCCATCGACGTGCCGCTCTTTTCGACGTAGTCCAGCCCGTCCTCGTAGAAGGCGTTCGCGCTCACGACGCGCGACCCGGGCGCGACGACGTCGGGCTTGACGTAGTAGCCGCGCGGCGTCGGCCCGCGCGAGGAGAACGACGCCACCGAGCCGTCGTTGTCGGTCGCGCCGACGGTGATGGCGTCCGCGACGACCCCGGGGCTCTGTACGGAGAGGTACTCGCCGTCGTTGCCGGCCGCGACGACCACGGGAATCCCCTCGCCGGTCGCCGCCTCGATGGCGTCCGTGTACGGGTCGTTCGAGCGGAGCATGTACGCCGGGCCGCCGAGGCTCATCGAGACGATGTCCGTCGCGCTGTCGTTGACGGCGGCCTCGATACCCGCGACGACGCGACTCGTCGGTGCCCCGCCCGTCCCGAAGACGCGGACGTCGACGAGGCTCGCGTTCGGCGCGATGCCGGCCTGCGTGCCGTTACTCGCCTCGCCCGACCCCGCGATCGTCGCCGCGACGTGCGTCCCGTGCCCCGTCTCGTCCGCCGCCGGTGCCTCGCCGTCGACGAGGTCGTACTCGCCGACGACTTTCCCCTCGTCGAGGTCCGGGTGGGTCTGGTCGATACCGCTATCGATGACGGCGACGGTGACGCCCGCGCCGCTGACGCCGTAGTCCGCTCTCGCGCGCTCGCCGTCGACGATGCGGTCGGCCTCCGCGTTCGCCGCGTGGTACCGCACGTCGAGCGTGACGTGCGCGACGTCGCCGTCGTTCCGGAGGCGCTCCGCGACCGACGCCGCGTCGGCCTTTGCGACGCGCGTCGAGGCCGCGCCGATGATGCCGAGACGCCGCTCCGTCTCCAGACCGCGAACGGAGTCGAGGGCGTCCGTCGAGGCCGCCGACGGCTCCCCCGACCGCCGCGCGTCGCCCGTGCCGTCCGCGTCGCGCACGATCACCGGGATCGACGTGCTGTTCGCGTCGTCGTACCCCTGCGCGCGGAGGAGGTCGACGTTGAACAGCGTGGGGTCGAACGTCTCGAAGTCGACGCCGGCCGGGACGACGTACGTCCCGCGGGGCGTGCGGAGCGTGTACGTCGTCGTGGCCGCGTCCGTGTAGTAACGCGTCGTCCCGTTGCGCGTCACCGCGTGGACCGTCTGCCCCGTGACGAGCGTCACGTTCGTCACCGTCCCCTCGAAGGAGGCGGCCGACGGCGTCCGCGTGACGGTCGAGGTGTTCGCGTCGCTGGCGCCGAGGGCGTCGAGTGCGGGCGCGGTGCCCGCCTCGTCAGGCACGGGTGCATCGAGCGATGCGTGGGCGGCCGCCGGTGCCGCCGCGCTCGCGACGACGAGGACGACGGCGAGTGCGGCGAGTGCGGCGAGTGAACGACGTCTCATACGAGAAAACCGAACGTTCGCCCGTGGCGGCCATCCCGGCATAAAAGTAGCGGCTAATACGACGCGCGTCACGCGGCGTCCGCGTGACGAATCGGCGTCCGGGCACGCACCCGGTCTCGGACGGTCGTGCACCCGCGAACGGCGGCGGCGCGTGACGACACGAACGACGCGAGCGCGGCCGCCACGGGCGTTACGACGCCCCATACGGCCTCGGAAACGACGGCTTTAAGGACGGCATACCCCTCATCCCAGACGAGACAGGCGTAGCCTGTTTCACTGACCCGTAGAAGCTCCCCTTGAGGGGGCAGACACACTACGGAGGTGAAAGATGGCAGATAACATAGAAGAGGCAGTCGCGCAAGCGATCGAGGAGGCCCCAGAGCGGAACTTCCGTGAGACGGTGGACCTCGCGATCAACCTCCGTGACCTCGACCTCAACGACCCGTCGAACCGCGTCGACGAGAGCGTCGTGCTGCCGTCGGGCACCGGACAGGAGACGCGTATCGTGGTTTTCGCCGAAGGTGAGACGGCCGTCCGAGCCGAAGACGTCGCAGACGACGTCCTCGGTGGCGACGAGCTCGAAGACCTCGGTGACGACGATGACGCTGCGAAGGACCTCGCCGATGAGACCGACTTCTTCATCGCCGAAGCGTCCATGATGCAGGACATCGGTCGCTACCTCGGTACCGTCCTCGGTCCGCGCGGGAAGATGCCGACCCCGCTCCAGCCCGACGACGACGTTGTCGAGACCGTCAACCGCATGAAGAACACCGTGCAGCTCCGGTCGCGTGACCGGCGCACCTTCCACACCCGCGTCGGTGCGGAGGACATGAGCGCCGACGACATCGCGTCCAACATCGACGTCATCGTGCGTCGACTGCACGCCGACCTCGAGAAGGGGCCCATGAACGTCGACTCCATCTACGTGAAGACGACGATGGGTCCCTCCGTGGAGGTGGCCTAAATGTCCGCAGACTCCGAGCGCACGACGGAGACCATTCCCGAGTGGAAGAAGGAGGAAGTCGAGGCGCTCGTGGAGTTCCTCGAGTCCTACGACTCCGTCGGCGTCGTCAACGTCGCCGGCATTCCGTCGCGCCAGCTGCAGGACATGCGCCGCGAACTCCACGGGAGCGCCGAGCTCCGCATGAGCCGGAACACGCTCCTGAAGCGTGCGCTCCGCGAGGTCGACGACGGCCTCGAAGACCTCACCGAGTTCGCACACGGTCAGGTCGGACTCGTCGGCACGAACGACAACCCGTTCGGCCTCTACAAGCAGCTCGAGGCGTCCAAGACGCCCGCGCCCATCAACGCCGGGGAAGTCGCCCCGAACGACATCGTCATCCCCGAGGGTGACACCGGAATCGATCCGGGTCCGTTCGTCGGCGAACTCCAGCAGATCGGTGCCGACGCACGCATTCAGGAGGGCTCCATCCAGGTGCTCTCCGACTCCGTCGTCACCGAGGAAGGCGACGTCGTCTCCGACGACGTCGCGAACGTCCTCGGTGAGCTCGGCATCGAGCCGAAGGAGGTCGGTCTCGACCTCCGGAGCGTCTTCAGCGAGGGCGTTCTCTTCGACCCCGAAGACCTCGCGATCGACGTCGAGGAGTACCGCGCGGACATCCAGTCCGCCGTCGCCTCGGCGCGGAACCTCTCCATCAACGCCGAATACCCGACCGCCGCCACCGTCCCCGACATGCTCCGCAAGGCCGCCGGGGAAGCGAAGAGCGTCGGTCTCGAAGCCGCGATCGAGAGCCCCGACCTGATGGACGACCTCGTCAGCACGGCCGACGCGCAGGTTCGCGCGCTCGCCGCCAACATCGACGACGAGGAGGCGCTCCCCGAGGAACTCCGCGGCGTGGAGGCACCCGCCGCCACGGCCGAGGAGTCCACGGAGGAGTCCGAGGAAGAACAGGCTGAAGAAGAAGAAGCCGAACCCGAAGACGACGGCGACGACGACGACGAAGACGCCGGCGGCGAGGGTCTCGGCGAGATGTTCGGTTAACACACTACGAGGTTCACAACAATGGAGTACGTTTACGCTGCACTCATCCTGAACGAATCGGGCGACGAGATCAACGAGGACAACGTCACGGCGGTTCTCGAGGCCGCTGGCGTCGAGGTCGAGGAATCCCGCGTCAAGGCGCTCGTCGCCGCGCTGGAGGACGTCGACATCGAGGACGCCATCGAGTCCGCCGCGGCCGTCCCGGCCGCCGGCGCGTCCGGTGGCTCTTCCTCCGGTAGCTCCGAGGAGACCGAGGAGTCCGAGGAGTCCGACGACGCCGAGGCTGAGGAAGCCGACGAAGGCGGCGAGGAAGAAGAGGACGAGGAGGCCTCCGGTGAGGGCCTCGGCGACCTCTTCGGCTAATCCCCGCGACACCCAATCACGTTTCTTTCTTTCGCGCCACACCGCGTAGCGGCGGCGCCGTCCCGTCATCGCCCGCGAGCGCCCCCGTCGCGACACCGACGTTCAAGTACGGGAAGGCGACCAGTTCGGCGCGATGTACGCGTTCGGCGTCCGCGTCGGCTTCGAGACGGGATCGGCACTCGTGGTACTCGGGTTCGTGGCGCTCGGCGTCGCGCTCGGTACCGTCTCGGGGCTGACGCCCGGCCTCCACGTGAACACGCTCGCGGTACTCTTAGCGGCGGCCGCGCCCGCCCTGCCCGGGCCGGCGCGCGGCGTCGCCGTGGCGATACTCGCGGCGGGCGTTGTCCACTCGATCCTCGACGTCGTGCCCGCGCTCGCGCTCGGCGTGCCGGACACGGCGATGGCGCCGTCGACGCTCCCCGGTCACCGCCTCGTGCTCGCCGGCCGGGGTCGCGAAGCCCTTCGGCTCTCCGCGCTCGGGAGCGGCGCGGCCGCGCTCCTCGCGTGTCTCTTCGGGTGGCCGATCACGCAGGCGATTCGGCCGCTCGCGCCGCTCCTGCGCGAGCACCTCACGGTCGTGCTCGCCGCCGTCGTCGTCTTCCTCGTCCTGACCGAGGCCTCGCGCCGCCAGCGCATCGGCGCGTGCGCGGCGTTCACCTGTAGCGGCGTCTTCGGCGTGCTCGCACTTGACCAACCCACGGACGCGCTCCTCGGCAGCGGCGACCTGCTGATGCCGGCGTTCGCGGGTCTGTTCGGGCTCCCGGTGCTCGTGGCGGCGGCACGCGGCGGCGGGCCGCCGGCACAGGCCGACGCGGCGATCACCACGTCGCCGCGCCGCACGCTCCTCGCCGGCCTCGCCGGCGCGGCGGCGGGGGCGGCGGTGAGTTACGTCGCCGGCGTCTCCAGCGCCGTCGCGGCCGTCGTCGCCCTCGCCGCGCTCCCCGCGAGAAGCGACGGTGACCGCGCGTTCCTCGTCGCGACGAGCGGTGTCAACACGAGCAATACAATCTTCGCGCTCTTCGCGTTCGTCGCCCTCGACGAGGCGCACACCGGCGTCGTCGTCGCGCTCGACCGGAGCGCGGTGCCGCTCGACCTCCCGCTCTACGTCGTCTCACTCCTGCTCGCCGCCGCGCTCGGCGTCGTCCTCGTGCTCGTCGTCGGCGACCGCTATCTCGACGCGGTCCGCGTTCTCCCGCACCGGGCGGTCTGCCTCGTCGCGCTCGGCGTCGTCTGCGCGCTCGCGCTCGTGCTCGCGGGACCGGTCGGCCTCGTCGTCCTCGCGGCCGGGGCACTTGTCGGCTTCGTCCCCGTCCACTTCGGCGCGCGTCGCGTCCACCTGATGGGCGTGCTGATCGTGCCGATCGTGCTCGCGGCGTGAGCGCGAAAAAGAGAGGTGGAGTTAGGCGCTGGCGTTACCGTGCTGGACGCCGCCGAGGAGGGTCTGCACGCGCTGGGACTCCCGGTCGTCGAACTGCTGCGGGTAGACGGCGACGGCGATGACGTAGTCGTCACCGTCCTGTACCTTCGTGACGTGGACGTAGACGTCCATCGACTGGCCGCCTTGGAGCTTCGCCTGCGCGCTGAACGTCCCGACCGTGGTCTCGTGGCCGAGCATCGTCGCCGTGTAGTTCGAGCGGTGCTGGATGTCGTCGATGCTCTCGTAGTTCTGCTGGAGCATCATCACGAGCTGTGCGTTGCTGTAGTCGGAGACGGGGTTGAACGGCCCCTGTCCGAGCACTTTCACCTGCGGGGTGGCGACCGCGCTGAAGACGGCGGCGCGCTTCGAGCCGAGCGGCCCGAGGTCGATTTCGCGGTCGTACTGGGCGATCCAGTTCGTCACCTCGACCTGCTTCGACTGGCCGGCGGCGCTGAAGTTCCGCGTGATGACCGACTGGTTCACGGACACTTCCTCGTAGTCGGTCTCGGAGAGCGCTTGGTCGCTGACGGTCGCTTTGTCGGCGCTGAACGTCACGGGCCCCGAGAGGAACGAACACCCCGAGAGCGCGACGAGCACCACGAGCCCCACCGCAACGAGTTGTTTCTGTCGCATGCTACGGGCGAGTATTCGTCGCCCGGGAAAAAAGCCTCCGGCCGCTACAGCCTGTATGTCGGACCGCTGTCAGTGTCTTCGACCGTGACGTCGAGCGCCTCTAGCTCGTCTCGAAGTCGGTCTGCGCGCTCGTACTCACCTTCCGCCCGCGCTTCCTCTCTGAGTTCTAACACGAGGTCGACGAGGTCCTCGGCGAGCGTGACGTCACCGCCCTGCTCGGCGCCGAGTTCGAAGCCGAGGACGCCGCCGCCGTACTCCTCGAACGTCTCGACGGCGGCCTTGAGGCCCCCGTAGTCGTAGTCGTCGCGCTCCGCGAGGTGAACGTTCACCGCCGACACGAGGTCGAAGAGCGCGGTGAGCGCCTCGCGCGTGTTGAAGTCGTCGTTCATCGCCGCCTCGAACTCCGTCGCGGCGTCCTCCGTGGCCGCCCGGAGGTCCGCGTCTTCGGCCTTCGTGTGGGCGTCCACGGAGTCGAGGGCGGTGACGGCGTCCTCGTAGCAGCGTTCGAGGCGCTCGGCGCGCTCGACGGCCTCGTCGATGGCGTCCTCCGAGTAGGTCTGACGGCTGTTGTAGGTGCCCGAGACCATGAAGAGCCGGAGTGCGTTCGCGCCGTACTCCGCGACGGCGTCCGCCACCGTGATGAAGTTCCCGAGGCTCGAGCTCATCTTCTCCTCGTCCATCTCGAAGAGCGCGCAGTGGAGCCAGTAGTTCGCGAACGGCTCGCCCGTCGCGGCCTCCGACTGTGCGATCTCGTTCTCGTGATGGGGGAAGACGAGGTCACGGCCGCCGACGTGGATGTCGAGCGTCTCCCCGAGGTGCGCCATGCTCATCGCCGAGCACTCGATGTGCCAGCCGGGACGGCCCTCGCCCCACGGCGACTCCCACGTCTGGCCCTCCGGGTGCGCCGGCGTCCCCGGGTGGTCGTGGCCGCGGTGGCGCGCGATGGCGTCCGCGTCGACGCCGTCCGCCTTCCAGAGCGCGAAGTCCGCCGGATGGCGTTTCTCGGAGCGCTCGTCCGGGTCGCCCTGCTCCTCGATGCTCTCCAGGTCCTGATTGGAGAGCTTCCCGTACTCCTCGAAGGAGGTGACGTCGAAGTAGACGGAGCCGTTCGACTCGTAGGCGTGACCGGACTCGACGAGCGTCTCCACGAGGTCGACGATCTCGGGGACGTGCTCGGAGACGCGCGGGCGGACCTCAGTCCGCTCGAGGTTGAGCGCGCGCATCGACTCGAGGACCTCCGTGATGTACTGCTCGGCGACGTCGTTCTCGTCGTCGCCGTCGCGGCCGACGCGCGCGACGATCTTCTCGTTCACGTCCGTGAAGTTCTCGACGTGCCGGACGCCGTATCCCAGATGTCGGAGCCAGCGGCTCATCACGTCCACGTGCACCCACGAGCGGGCGTGGCCGAGGTGGGGCGGGTCGGAGGTCGTCAGGCCACAGTAGTAGAGGCGGACGTCGTCGGGGTCCTGCGGGACGAACTCCTCGGTCTCGCCGGAGAGCGTGTTACTCACGCGCAGCGTCATTACCCGCGAGGTAGGGCGAGCCCCGACGTTAAACCGTTGGTCTGTGCGGCGCGCTACGCGGGCACGCCGTCGAGTGCGGCCTCCACCGCCCGCACGGCGTCCGGGCCGTCGCGGCGCCCGACGACGACGAGCAGGGCGTCCCCGGCAACGCCGGCGGCCTCGACGGCGACGTCCGCGACGCCGAGGCGCCCGAGGACGCCCCCGAGCGCGGTCGCGTCCACGTCGCCCGTCGCGAGCACGCCCGTCAACGCCCCCTCTCCGGGCGCGAAGCCGGCGCCGTTCACCGCGAGCAGCGCGTCCTCGGGGTCGTCGACGCGGCCGAGGCGACTCTCCATCGTGACGCGGGCGTCGCGCGACTCGGTTCCGTAGCCGTCGAGCGCGTCGGCGTGCCTGCGGAGCGCCGTCGCCGCCGCGTCCACGTCCGCCTCGGCGTCGAGGCCGAGGAAGCGCGCCGCCGCCGCGTGGTTCACGACGCCCGCGCGCAACGCGGTGTGGAGGAAGGGGTGGTCGTGGAGCGCCGCGCGTACGTCCGCCGCGAGCGTGTCGGGCATGCGGGGACGAAAGACGAGAGGGAGGTTAACGCTTCGTGGTCGCGCGACGCACCGCCGCAGACGGTGGTCATAAGGCCCGCGCGCGCCAACACACGATGTATGCAAGCGCTCGTCATCGTCGCGCACGGCTCGCACCTCAATCCGGGGTCGAGCGAACCGACGTTCGCGCACGCGGACACCGTTCGGGCGACCGGGGCGTTCGACGAGGTCCGCGAGGCCTTCTGGAAGGAGGAGCCCTCCTTCCGCGAGGCCCTGCGCACCGTCGAGTCCGAGGAGGTGTACGTCGTGCCGCTGTTCGTCTCCGAGGGGTATTTCACCGAGCAAGTCATCCCGCGCGAACTCCGCCTCGAAGGCTGGGACGTTGAGGAGTGGAACTCGGACGGGACGGACGCCGAGCACGTCACGCTCGACGCCGCCGACGTCGAGAAGACCATCCACTACTGCGGGCCGGTCGGCACGCACGACTCGATGGACGACGTCATCGTCGAGCGCGCGAAGTCCGTCACCGGCGACGCGGACGTCGGGGAGGGGTTCGGCCTCGCCGTCGTCGGCCACGGCACCGAGCGCAACGAGAACTCCGCGAAGGCCATCCACTACCACGCCGACCGCATCCGCGAGAGCGGGCGCTTCGAGGAGGTGCAGGCCGTGTTCATGGACGAGGACCCCGAGGTCGACGACGTCTCCGACCTCTTCGAGAGCGACGACGTCGTCGTCGTCCCGCTCTTCGTCGCGGACGGCTTCCACACGCAGGAGGACATCCCCGAGGACATGGGCCTCACGGACGACTACCGCGAGGGCTACGAGATACCCACGGCGGTCGACGATACCCGCATCTGGTACGCGGGCGCGGTCGGCACCGAACCGCTCGTCGCGGACGTCATCCTCGAGCGCGCGCGTGACGCGGGCGCTGACGTCGCCGCCGCCATCGAGACGGTGCGCGAGCAGACGCGCGAGGACGCCGGTGACACGGCCGCGGCGGGGGACTGAGATGAGCGATGGCGTCGCCGCCCTGATGGAGGCGGCCACGGACGGCGTCGACTTCGACGGCCTCATCGTCGAGAACACCGCGTACGGCTATCGCTTCGAGACCCCCGAGGTATCGAAACGCGGCATCGACGCCAGCGAACTCGCCGCGCTCGCCGACGGCGACCCCTACGTCCGGAACTGGCGCTACTGGGAGGAGACGGTCGGCGGCCACGGCACCGCCCGCCGGGCCTTCCTCCGGTGGCTCGAAGGCGCCGCCGACGCGAACGCGCCGGATGCGCCCGAGACGGACGAGTCGGCCGCCCACGCGGAGCCCGACGACGGCGGCGAGACCGACGAGGACGGGGCCGACGACGGCGAGGCGACCGACGTGAACGCCCGTATGGACGCCCTCAGCGACGGCGGCCGCACCCGAACGTGGGGCGAACTCCGCATCCGGGTCCGCCTCGCCGAGGGCGGCGCGCGCGTCTACGACGTCCGCCACCACGAGGACGCCGAGGCGGACCCCGCCGCTCTCGACACCTACCGCGACCCGCTCGACGCGCGCGAGCTCGTGAAACACGACGACGACGGGCGCTATCGCCCGCTTTCGACCGCGCCGTCGCTCCCGCACGGCTGGCGCTTCGTCGACCTCTCGGGCGACGATCTCGTCGACACCGTCGGCTTCGTCTACCCGGCGACGGTCGAGAACTGGTACCGCGAGCGCGAGGGCGACCTCGACGTCACGCACTGGCGCGAGACGGCGGACCGACAGAGCGGCATCTACGGCGTCGTCTCGGAACTCCCCGACGAGGCGCTCGCGTGGGCCGCCGAGGCCTGCTGCGTCGACAGCCAGTGCCTGAAGCGCCGCGAGTGGGACCACGACGCCGAACACGACCTCGACGTCCCGCGCGGCGACGGGGAGTTCCCCTGTCGCGAGCCCTGTTCGCTGTTCGTCGCCGCCGCGCGCAAGTTCACCTACCTCGAACAGGAGGACGAGCACACCTACGAACTCACGCTCACCGAGAGCGAACTCGAACAGCTCGGCGACCTCCTCGACGCCGTCGCGGACGGCCGCACTGAGGAGATTCGGGAAGCCGACGTCGGCGACGGCGCGAACCGCTATCGCGCGCGCTACCTCCGCGCGAAACGCGGGACGGACCTCGCCGACTAGCGCACGGCGTACCACGACCCCGCCGTGCAGGCCGCCGCGACGAGCGCGAGCGCGAGCGCGGCGTATCCGTTCACGAAGAGCAGCGCCAGCACCGCACAGAGCACGCCGATGACGGCGACGGTGGCGGGGACCGCCGGCCGCAGCCGGTCGGCGAGCGACGCCTCGTCGTCGGCGCGCTGGACTTCCGCGAGCGACTCGTCGACGTCGACCCCCTGTGGCTCCGTCGCCTCCGTGACGCGCACCGGGACTTCGATGCGTTCGGCGCCGTAGCCGGCGACGACGTCGAGCGTTCCCTCCACGGGACGCGGGCCGTCCGGGGCGACCGACACCGGGACGGTCTCCGTGGCGTCCTTGGCCACGTAGTGATTGCCGTCGCCGACGCTCGCGACCCGCGAGAGGTCGTCGTCGAGGTGGACGTGGACGTGGCTCGCGGTGCCGTGATTGACGAGGTCGACGGCGAACGACCGCTCGACTTCGAGCGCGGTCGGGTCGGCGTCGAGCCCGTGGATGCGTTCGCGGTTCAGGTGGACGGTGAGCGTCCGCGACACGGTTCGAACGGGCAGACGACGCCCGAGAGCAAAAAGGTTCCTCAGGTTACGCCGGCGTCTCCTCGCGCATGTCCGGCGGGAGGAGGTTCGGGATGCCGTCCTCGATCGGGTAGGTCTCGCCGCAGTCCGTGCACGTTAGCGTCCCCGAGACGACCTCGCCGTCCTCCTCGTCCTCGGCGTCGAGTTCGAGGTCGTGTTTGTCGAGCGGACAGCAGACGATGTCCATGAGGTCCCGCTTCATGTTTCGAGGGTGGGCGTCCGCCGCCCAAAAGCCTACGGGTTCCCCGTGACCCTCGCGGCTACGCCGCTCGGTAATCGACGACGCCCCGTTGGCGCTCGTCGCCCTATTCGAAGGGGTTCGTCCGCACGACCGTCTCCTCACGACCCGGGCCGACGCCGAGCGCGTAGGCGGGGACGCCGAGTTCGTCCTCGACGTACTCGACGTACGCCTTCGCCTCGGCGGGGAGCGCATCGTAGCCCTCCTCGGCGACGACTTCGGAGTCGAACGGCTCCCAGCCGTCGAACGTCTCGAAGACGGGTTCGCAGGCCGCCCAGCGCTCCGTCGTCGCGGGAATCGTCTCGAGCTCCTCGCCGTCGAGTTCGTAGGCGCGCCCGACCTTCACCTCGTCCAGCCCCGCGAGCACGTCGAGGTGGTTGATGACGACGCCGGTGAAGCCGTTCGCGCGCGTGGAGTGCCGAAGCATCGCGAGGTCGAGCCAGCCGACGCGGCGCGGGCGACCGGTGACGGTGCCGTACTCGCCGCCCTCGTCGCGGATGTAGGTCGCGAGCTCCTCCTCGCGGCCCTCGCCCGGCGTGTAGCCCGGGGTGTCGCCCTCGACGCCGCCGAGCTCGGTGGGGAGCGGGCCGCTGCCGACCCGCGTCAGGTAGGCCTTCACGATGCCGACGACGTCGCCGTCGTCGCCGCCGACGACGCCGGGACCGAGGCCCGTGCCCGTCGAGGCGCCGCCGGCGGTCGGGTTCGAGGACGTGACGTAGGGGTAGTTCCCGTGGTCGATGTCGATGAGGGTGCCCTGTGCGCCCTCGAACATCACTTCCTCGCCGGCCTCGAGGCGGTCGGCGAGGAAGTCCCCGGCGTCCACGAGCATGTCCTCCTCGACGAGGCGCTCGGCGTATTCACGGTATTCCTCGTGGAGCGCGTCGACGTCGAACGCTTCGTCGGTCTCGACGCCGAAGACGTCCTCGGCGAGCGCGCGCTTCTGCGGGACGACGTACTCGAGCTTCTCGCGGAGGACGTCCTCGTTCACGAGGTCGCCCACGCGAATGCCGCGACGGCCGGCCTTGTCCTCGTAGGTCGGGCCGATCCCGCGACCCGTGGTACCGACCTCCTCACCGTCCTCGCTCTTCGCCTCCTCCTCGATGCCGTCGAGGACGCGATGGTACGGGAAGATGACGTGCGCGCGACGCGCGACGCGGACGTCCGGGTCGAGGCCGCGTTCCTGGAGGGCGTCTATCTCTTCGAAGAGCGTGGCCGGGTTGACGACACAGCCGTTGCCGAGGACGCCGGTCTTGCCGCGAACGGCACCGCTCGGCACGAGGGAGAGCTTGTACTCCTCGCCCTCGTGCACGACGGTGTGGCCGGCGTTGTCGCCGCCCTGATAGCGCGCGACGACGTCGACGGCGTCGCCGAAGATGTCGACGACGCCGCCCTTGCCCTCGTCGCCCAGCTGTGAGCCGACGATGGTGACGGTCATACGCCGGACGTTTCGCCGCCTCGGTGAAACCCGTTACGGTCCGTGACCCGAGAACTATCCATAGGCGTGTACACTCCCGACGCGGTAGTCCGAAAGAGTGACCACGTACGACCCCATTCCTGTCGGTTCCGCCGGGCAGAAAGACGTATATCCCCCGCGTGCGAAACCGCGTCAGAGCGGCGTACCCCGGCGCGACCGGCGTAGGACAACCTTTAAAGCCTGCCCGGACAAGTTAACAAATGCCATGATAGACCGACTTGAGAAAGAGGTCGATATGCTGGAACGCCACCTCGAAGTGCTCCGAATGGTCATCGAGAACGAGCCCATCGGCATCGTCAAGATGTCCAACGAGACCGGCTACCCACACCACAAAGTCCGCTACTCCCTGCGCGTCCTCGAAGAGGAAGACCTCATCGAGCCGTCCAGTCAGGGCGCGATCACGACCGAACACACGCACGAGTTCGTCGACGAACTCGACGAGAAGGTCGACGAGATCGTCGGCAAACTCGAGTCCATGAAGATCGAGTCCGCCGAGGAAGCCGAAGCCGAGAGCTAGAGTTCGGGCACGGTCACGTGGAACGACCCGTTTCGGTCCTCCACGAGACAGAGGTGGTAGCCGCGTTTTCGCGACACTTTCACGTAACTCTCCTTCTCGCTCCGCCGTAACAGCCCGCCGGACGCCGTCGCGTCGCCCGCGACTTCGAGCGCGCCCGGTTCGAAGAACGACGCCGTCACGTAGAGCGCGCCGCCGAGCGAATCCGCGAGTTCGCCGACCGCGGACGCCGCGTCCGTCAGTGCCTCCATCTCCGCGCCCGTCACCGGGTCGCGCGACGTGTTCAGCGCCGCGACCACGAGCGGGTCGCCCATCCGGTCGCGGAGCACGACGTCGAAGTCGTGGCGCGTCGCCTCGCCCGTCTCGCCCTCGAGTTCGACCGTCCCGTCGAGCTCCGCGCGGTCGATTTCGGGAATCGACTCGTAGAGGTCGGCGAGACCCCGACTGTGTCCGGACTCCAGTACCTCCCTCGGGAGGCCGCGAACCACCCACGAGACGAACCGGTACGCCGCCGTCGACTCGAGGAACGACTCGTAGGGCTCGCCGTCGACCGTCGCGCCCGACGCGTCGAACGTCGTGTGGTGTTCGAGCGTGAGGTTCGCGTCGATCTCGGACTGCTCGGCCTCCCCGAGGTCATCGAGCGTCGGGTCGGCCTTCGACTCGTAGCGCACGAAGAGGTTCGTCCCGGCGAGCGCCTCCGCCGGCGAGAGGTCGCCCGGCCCCGGTTTGGCGGCTTCGAGGTCGGCCTCCAGCGTCGCGATTCGCTCCTCCAGTCGCTCGACCGTCCCACGGAGGTCGTCGCGTTCCGCGCGCACGTCCTCGAGGTCGCGCTCGCGCGCCGCGACCGCCTCCTCCGCGTCCGCGAGTCGCGCTTCGAGTCTCTCGATGCGCTTCTCGCGCGTCGCGAGTTCGCGCCGGAGCGTCTCGACGCGCCCTTCGCTCTCCCCGTGGGACGCCGCCGACGCACCGGCCGACGCCTCGCCGTCCGTGGGCCCGTCCGCGTCCGAGTCGGTGGCGTCCGCCGCGGCCGGCTCGATATCGTCTTCCTCGGGGGCGAGCGCCGGCACGCGCGTCGCCTCGCGCTCCGCCGCCTCCGCGTCGGCCGACTCGACGGTATCCTCCTCCTCCTCGGGCATCGCGCGCGCCGTCGGCTCCTCCTCGACCGCCGCCTCGGCGGGCGGATCGGCGGACGGCCGCGGCGCCTCGGAATCAGTCGGCCGCCGCCCAGTGGCGGCCGTCGACTTGCCTACGGACTCGGGCTCGCGCACGGCGTCGGCCGGCGTGTCGGCGCTCGGGCCGCCGGCGTCGCGCGCGGACGCCCCCACCGACGGGCGCTCCGTGGCCCGGTCGTCCGTCGCGCCGTCGGCCGTCGGGTTCCCCCCGAGCGCGGCGGTCGCGTCGAGCGGGTCGTCCGTGTCGGCGTCTGCCGGCGCGTCGTCCGCGTCCGAGTCGGTGGTGTCCGCCGTCCCGGTGAGCGCTTCGGTGTCCGCGCCCGCGTCGCCGTCGCTCGCCACGTCGACGGCCGCACCGGCCGCGGCGCCCGCCTCGTCCGCCTCGACCTCGGGGAGGTCGGGGAACGCGAGGTCGACGGAGACGACTTCGTAGACGCCGACTTCGTCGGCGGCGCGCTCGAAGGCGTCCGCACCGGTCACCACCTCGGGCGCGTTCCCGACGAACGCGACGGGGAGCGAGCGCCCGCCGTAGTACGCGACGTAGTAGTCGCCGCTCAGGACGTCCTCGGAGAGCTCGACGTAGCCCGTGAAGCCCGCGTCCTCGAGGGTCGCGTCCGTCTCGGTGAGCGGCGTGTCGTTCGTGTAGTACTGCGCGCGCGTCTCGCCGTCGGCTTCCTGCATCGCGAAGAGCAGCGGAAGGGAGAGATCGGGCGCCTCGTAGGCCGTCCCGGCGGACGCGGCGACGTCGTCGACGGTCCCGCCAGCGACGCCGACCGGGCGGCCGTTGACGAAGAAGAGCCAGACGTCGTCGGCGACGACGGCGCCGGAGAAGTCCGCGTCCGAGAGCGACGCGAGCGCCGCGGCCCCACCCGAGAAGGGGCGCGACTCCCACGTCTCGACGCGTTCGACCGTTCGTGTCTGCATGTGCGTGTCGTGGCGACACCCACGTAAAACGTTTTCCGGCGACTCGGACCTAGAGACTGCCGCCGGCGTCGTCGGCGAGCTCCTCCATGCGCTTGCTGATGCGCCCGGCGTTCGAGAACTCGTCCTCGCTCATCGCGGTCGCGAGGGCGTTCCCGAGCACGAAGACCGCGTGCTTGTGCTCGCTCTTGGACTTGTGGACGTGGGAGGGGTCGATGTCGAGTTCGTCGTACGTGTCGAAGACGCTCGCGTCGACGGTGTCGTACTCCGAGAACTGGTCCTTGATCTCCACCATCTGCTCGTGGAGTTCGAGCAGTTCGTCCTTGTGCATGGACGAATTTAGGTATAGGACGGGTTAAGCCTTGCTGGCTAGCGCGTCACACACCGAAAAAGGGCGCGTTAGAAGACGTACTCGTCGTCGTGGCCCATCATACCCTCGTCCTCGAGGCCGGGGTCGTCGTCCTCCATCGGGCCACTCGTCTTGTACGCCTTGATTCCGGCCGAGAGGAGGTCCTCGATGGCGTCCTCGCGGGTCAGGAACTCGCCCTGCTCGACGAGTTGGGCGATCTGCATCTCGATGTGGTCAGGGATGTTGATTTCCACCTTGGGCATTCGTCTAACCCGAGTTTTGGTGGCTCCCGGTATAAACTTGGCGGGCTGATTTTCCCGTTCGGAAACTATCCCTTTCAGAAACGAAAACTGTCTTTCCGTCGCCGGCGCGCGCTGTTTCCCGATACCGGTACGCTCAGAAGTGCGGAGCCACTACGTCGTCGCATGAGTGTGACGGACGTCACGGACCTCTACCGGGAGTTCGGCGAGGAGCGCCTCCCGCCCGGCCAGACCGAAACGAGCGCCTTCCCCGTCCTCGACAAGAGCGGGACGCCGGACTGGGACCCCGAGACGTGGTCGTTCAGCGTCCGGGGTGCCGTCGCCGAGGAGTTCGACCTCTCGTGGGAGGCGTTCCGCGAGTTGCCGAGCGAGACCCAGCGACAGGACTTCCACTGCGTCACCGGCTGGAGCAAGCTCGACTGCGAGTTCACCGGCGTCACCTTCCCGACGCTCCTCGAGGAGGCCGACGTCGACGCCGACGCGGTCCACGTCATGTTCCACGGCCTCGACGGCTACACGACCGACCTCCCGCTCGACGTCGTGAACCGCCGCGAAGTCCTCTTCGCGTGGGACTACGACGGCGAGCCCCTGCCGCGCGAGCACGGCGGGCCGCTCCGCGTCGTCACCCCGCACCGCTACGCCTACAAGGGCGCGAAGTGGGTGGACGGCGTCACCTTCCTCACCGAACGCGAGCGGGGCTACTGGGAGAAGCGCGGCTACTCCGTCAGCGCGAACCCGTGGGCGGAAGAACGGTACAGTTGAACCACCGCCCCTTCTGAGCGCGTCGAGAGGTCGTGGGTCGTAGGGGCTAAGGCGCACGCACTCCGAGTTCGTCGTAGATGGATCAACGCGAGGGCGTCGCGCGGGCCGACACGGCGGGGCTCGTCAGTCGGACGGTCCGGTTGCCGGACGCGTCGCTGTCGGGGCTGTTGCGGACGCTCGGGAAGCCGAACGCCGTCTGGACGGCGCCCGGCGAGCCGACGGTCACGGGCTACGGTGCGGCGGCGCAGGTGACGGCGGACGGCCCGGCGCGGTTCGCGACGGTCCGCGAGCGCGCCGGCGCGGTCTTCGAGTCGGTCGACCGCCCGGCGGATGCGCCAGTGGTCGCGCGACCGCGTTTCCTCGGCGGATTCGCGTTCCACGACGGCCACTCGGCGACGGCCCACTGGGCGGGGTTCCCGACGGCGACGTTCGTCCTCCCGCACGTGCAGGTCGTGACGACGCCCGAGGCGACGTGGCTGACGGTGAACGCGTACGGCGAGCGCGCGAGCGTCGAGCGCGTCGAGGAGACGATCGCGTCGGTGCGCGAGCGCTTCGACCCCGAGGAGCACGCGGCGGGCCCACCGCCGGGCGTCGTCTCGACGGCGCGAACGACGGGTCGCGCGGAGTGGCGCCGACAGGTGGAGGCGGCGACGGCGCGCATCCGCGCGGGCGACCTCGAGAAGGTCGTACTCGCTCAGGCGCTCGACGTGACGCTCGACGCCCCGTTCTCCCTGCCGGACGCGCTGGAGCGTCTCGGCGAGACGTACCCGGACTGCTTCCGGTTCGCGTTCCGCCCGACCGACGGCGCGACGTTCTTCGGAGCGTCCCCGGAGCGCCTCGTGACGCGCGACGGGCGCGAACTCCGGACGGGCGCGCTCGCGGCGACGGTCGGGCGCGGCGAGACGCCGGACGACGACCAGCAGCTCGAGGCGGACCTGCGCTCGTCGGCGAAGTACCGCCACGAGCACGAAGTGGTCGCCGAGCGCATCCGCGAGCAACTGCAGGGCGTCGCCTCGAACGTCGCGACGGGCGAGCGCTCGGTCCGCAAGCTCGCGACCGTCCAACACCTCTTCACGCCGATAACCGGGGAGACCGATGAGCACGTCCTCTCGCTCGCCGAAGCCCTCCACCCGACGCCCGCCGTCGGGGGGTTGCCGCCGGACGCGGCGCTGGACGTGATCCGGGAGACGGAGACGTTCGACCGCGGGTGGTACGCGGCGCCGGTGGGCTGGTTCGATGGGGCGGGCGACGGGACGTTCGCGGTGGCGCTCCGGTCGGCGCTCGCGCGCGGCGAGCACGTCCGGCCGTTCGCGGGCGCGGGCATCGTCGCGGACTCCGACCCGGACGCCGAGTGGGCGGAGGTCCAGTTGAAGTATCGCCCCATCCTCGACGTCTTCGAGCGAACCGGCGACGCGACCCCCGACGCGGGTGGAGGCGACCGATGACGGGCGACGGGCCGGCGCCGAACCGCGCGACGCTCCACGCGCGCGTGCTCGTGGACGAACTCGCGAAGGCCGGCGTCTCCTCGGTGTGCGTCGCGCCGGGGAGTCGCTCGACGCCGCTCACCGTCGCGTTCGACGCCCACGAGGGCGTGACGACCTTCTCGCACCTCGACGAGCGCTCGGCGGCGTTCTTCGCGCTCGGGCGCGCGAAGCGCCTCGGCGACCCGGTCGCGCTGGTCTGCACGTCCGGGACGGCGGCGGCGAACTTCCACCCGGCCGTGATTGAGGCGGCCCAGTCGCGGGTGCCGCTCGTCGCGCTGACGGCGGACCGACCGCCCGAACTCCGGGACAGCGGCGCGAACCAGACCATCGACCAGGAGAAGCTCTACGGCGACGCCGTCCGCTACTACGCGGACCTTCCGGAGCCCGCCGTCGAGGCACGGAAGCTCCGCTCGGTGCGCGTGACGGCGGACCGCGCCGTCGCGGCCGCGACAGGCACGCACCCGGGCCCCGTCCACCTGAACGTCCCGTTCGCGAAGCCACTCGAACCGACCGAGGCGCCCGCGCCGCCCGAGTCGCCACACGGCGTCCCCGAGACCTGGGAGCGCGAGCACCCGCTGGCCGCGCGCGGACGCGACGGGCCGTTCGTCGCGACGGCACAGGGCCGACTCACGCCCGACGAGGCGACGGTCGCGGACCTCGCAGCCGCCATCACGCGCGCCGAGCGCGCCCTCGTCGTCGCGGGGCCGACCGACCGCGACTACGCCGACGAACTCGTCGGGTTCGCCGAGGCGGCCGGCGCCCCGATACTCGCGGACCCGCTCTCGGGCCTCCGCTACGGCCCGCACGTCGACGCGGTGCCGGTCTACGGGGGCTACGACGGCTACCTCCACCCCGAGGTCACCGCGTCGTGGCCGGACCCCGACGTCGTCCTCCGCGTCGGCGCCTCGCCGACGTCGAAGCCGCTGCGGACCTACCTCGCGCGCGTCGACGCCCGGCAGGTCGTCGTCGACCCGGCGGGCGAGTGGCGCGAGGCGACGTTCACCGCGACGGACCTCGTTGTCGCCGACCCCGGCGTGCTTGCCGACGCTCTCGCGGCGCGCGTCGAGACGGGGGGCGCCGACTGGCCCGAGCTCGCCGAGGCCGAGCGCGTGCACGCAGAGGAGGTTGCCGCGACGGACGACGCCTTCGAGGGCGGTATCGCGCGCCGCGTCGTCGCGGACGCGCCCGACCCCGCGACGCTCTTCGTCTCGAACAGCATGCCCGTCCGCGACGTCGACCGCTACGGCGCGCCCCGGACGGGCGACCTCACCGTGCTCGGAAACCGCGGCGCCTCCGGCATCGACGGCGTCACCTCCTCCGCGCTCGGCGCGGGGAGCGCCGCCGACGACCCCCTCGTCCTCCTGACGGGCGACCTCGCGTACTACCACGACTCCAACGGGCTGCTCGCCCTCGAGCGCTGCGGCGTCGACGCCACGGTCGTCCTCGTGAACAACGACGGCGGCGGCATCTTCCACATGCTCCCCATCGAGGCCTTCGACCCGCCATTCGAGGGGCAGTTCAAGACGCCCCACGGCCTCGACTTCGCTCCGACGGCCGACCTCTACGGCTTCGACTTCGTCCGCGTCGACGGCCTCGGCGACTTCGCGGCCGCCTACGCGGCGAGCGTCGAGAGCGACGGCACGCAGGTCATCGAGGTGTCGTCGGACGCCGAGGCGTCCCACCGCACGCGCGAAGCCATCGCCGAGCGCGTCCGCGAGCGACTTACCTGAACCCCCCGAGGTTTTTGCGCCTCCGCGAGTGATACCCGAGTGATGCCCTCCAATCACACGACGCGCGTGCTCGCCGCCGCCGGCCTCGTGCTCGTCGGCGTCCTCGCGCTGCTGTACAGCCTCGCGGTCGTCGCCGAACTCCTCATCGGTGCCGGCGCGTTCGCCGGCCTGCTCGTCCTCGCCGCCTTCGTCTACTACGGCGGCCTGAACCGCCGCACGCTCGTCTACATCGCGATGGCCGTCACCGTCGTCTACGGGGCGTTCACGCTCCAACTCCCCGCCGCGGTCGTCGCCGCCTGCGTCGTCTACCTCACCGCGTGGGTGACCGGCTCGGACAGCCCGCTGGACGCCCCCGACACGACGCTCGTCCCGGTTCGTGCGGACGCGGACCGCGACACTTCCGAGGACGACGTGGCCGACGACGACGCGTCCGGGGACGCGGAGACGCGAACCTTTTAGCGCGGCCCACCCCCACCCTCGGGCATGAGCGAGGTCTCCGAGATCTTCGACCCCGAGCGCTGGGAGTCGGTGGAGCGATTCGACTTCGACGACATCACCTACCACCGCGCGCGCGACGTCGGCGCGCTCCGCATCGCCTTCGACCGCCCCGAAGTCCGCAACGCCTTCCGCCCGCAGACCGTCGACGAACTCGCGACCGCCCTCGACCACGCGAAACGCCAGTCCGACATCGGCTGCGTCCTCCTCACCGGGAACGGCCCGAGTCCCAAGGACGGCGGCTGGGCCTTCTGCTCCGGCGGCGACCAGTCGGTTCGCGGGACGGAGGGCTACGAGTACCACGGGGAGGGCGACGGGACCGACGACGAATCCGACGCGGACGACGTCGACGAGGCCGAAGCCGGCCGCCTCCACATTCTCGAAGTCCAGCGCGCGATCCGCTTCATGCCGAAACCCGTCGTCGCCGTCGTCCCCGGCTGGGCGGTCGGCGGCGGCCACAGCCTCCACGTCGTCTGCGACTTGACGCTCGCGAGCGCCGAGCACGCGAAGTTCCTCCAGACCGACCCGGACGTCGCCTCCTTCGACGCCGGCTTCGGCTCCGCCTACCTCGCCAAGCAGGTCGGCCAGAAGAAAGCCCGCGAGGTCTTCTTCCTCGGGAAGACCTACTCCGCCGAGGAGGCCGTCGACATGGGGATGGCGAACGAAGCCGTCGCGCACGAGGAACTGGAGGAGACGGCCCTCGAGTGGGCCGCGCGGATGTGCGAGAAGTCCCCGATGGCGATGCGGATGCTCAAGTACGGCTTCAACGCCACCGACGACGGCATGGTCGGCCAGCAGGTCTTCGCCGGCGAAGCCACGCGACTCGGCTACATGACCGACGAAGCACAGGAGGGCCGCGACGCCTTCCTCGAGGGCCGCGACCCCGACTTCGACGACGACGCCTGGTACTACTAGCCGTTCCTCAGTCCTCTTGGGCTTCGACGACGGCGACGCTCGCGAGGTTCACGATGTCCTTGACCTCGTCGCCGCGCTGGATGACGTGGACGGGTTCGTCCATCCCGACGAGGACGGGGCCGACGGCCTCCGCGCCGCCGAGGCGCTGGAGGAGCTTGTACGCGATGTTCCCGGCTTCGAGGTTGGGGAAGACGAGGCAGTTCGCGGGCCCGTCGAGCTCCGCGAAGTCGTAGGTGTCCGCCAGGACGTCCTCGACGACGGCGGTGTCGGCCTGCATCTCGCCGTCCACCTGGAAGTCCACCGTCGGGTCGTCGTGGAGCGCCGCGACGGCGTCGCGGGGCTTCGCGGTACCCTCGTTTTCGACGCTCCCGAAGTCCGAGTAGGAGAGGAGGGCAGCCCGGGGTTCGACGTCGAACCTGCGCGCGAGGTTCGCGACGTGGCGCGTGATTTCGGCGAGCTCCTCGGCGCTCGGGTCGAGGTTCACCGTCGCGTCCGCGCAGAAGAGCACGCGGTTCTTGAACGTCAGCATGTAGACGCCGGCGACGATGTCCGTGTCGGGCGCGGTGCCGACGACTTCGAGGGGCGGGCGGAGCGCCGACGGGTAGTGGTTCGTGAGGCCGGTGAGGAAGGCGTCGACGTCGCCGGTCTCGAGCATCGCGCTCCCGAAGTAGTCGGTGTCGCGCGTGAGGAGTTCGGACGCCTCGCGCCGCGTGACGCCCTTGCGCTTGCGGAGGTCGTAGAGGCGCTCGGCGTAGCGCTCGGTCGCGCGCTCGGCCGGATCGACGACCTCCGGGTCGAAGTCGAGGCCGAGGTCGTCGGCGGCGGCCTCGACCGTCTCCGAATCCCCGAGGAGAACCGGCTCGGCGATGCCTTGGTCCTGCAGTTGGTAGGCGGCGCGGATCATCTTCTCGTCGTCGCCGTCACCGAGGGCGACGCGCTTCGGGTCCGTCTCGGCCTTGTTGAGGACGACGCGCATCATCTCCCGACTCTTGCCGAGGCGGGCCTCGAGGCGCTCGCGGTACGCCTCGAGGGCAACGCTATCGCGCGCGATGCCCTCCTCCATCGCGGCCTCGGCGACGGCGGGCGCGACCTCGAAGAGGACGCGCGGGTCGAGCGGTTTCGGGAGGATGTACTCGGGGCCGAACTGGAGGGGCTGGTCGCCGTAGGCCTTCACCACTTGGTCGGGCACGTCCTCGCGCGCCAACTCCGCGAGCGCGCGGGCGGCGGCGACCTTCATGTTCTCGGTGATGCCGGTGGCGCGAACGTCGAGCGCGCCCCGGAAGATGAACGGGAACCCCAACACGTTGTTCACCATGTTCGGGTAGTCCGAGCGCCCCGTCGCCATGATGACGGTGTCGTCGCGGGCGTTCTTCGCCTCCTCGTAGCCGATCTCCGGGTCCGGGTTCGCCATCGCGAAGACGATGGGGTCGTCCGCCATCGAACGAATCATCTCCGGGGAGACGATGCCCCCCACCGAGAGGCCGACGAGGACGTCCGCGCCCGCGACCGCGTCCGCGAGTTCGCCCTCCGGGACGCCCTGCGCGAACGGCTCGGCGTGCTCGCTCAACTCGCCGGCGTCCGCGCGCTCCTGCGAGAGGACGCCGTCGATGTCGCACATCGTGATGTTCTCGTGGGGGATGCCCAGCGACGCGTAGAACTTCGCACAGGAGACGGCCGCCGCGCCGGCGCCCGAGAACGCGACCTCGAGGTCCGCGAGGTCTTTCCCCGCGATTTCGGCGGCATTGAGGAGCGCCGCCCCGCTGATGATGGCGGTGCCGTGCTGGTCGTCGTGGAAGACGGGGACGTCCATGCGCTCGCGGAGGCGTTCCTCGATCTCGAAGCACTCGGGGGCCTTGATGTCCTCGAGGTTGACGCCGCCGAAGGTCGGCTCCATCGCCGCCACCGACTCGACGAAGGCGTCCACCTCCGAGTGCTCCAGCTCGATGTCGAAGACATCGATGTCCGCGAAGCGCTTGAACAGCACGCCCTTCCCCTCCATGACGGGTTTGGAGGCCTGCGCGCCGATGTCGCCGAGGCCGAGCACCGCCGACCCGTTCGACACCACCCCCACCAGGTTCCCCTTCGCCGTGTATTTGTAGGCGTCGTCCGGGTTCTCGTCGATCTTCCGGCACGGTGCGGCGACGCCGGGGGAGTACGCCAGCGAGAGGTCGCGCTGCGTGTTCGTCGGTTTCGTCGTCGCTATCTCCAGTTTTCCCGGGGGTTCGCGCTCGTGGTACTCGAGCGCGTCTTCGTCCAATCCCATACGGAACAGAGGGAGCGCAGGCGCAAAAAGACACCCGAGTGTTCCAGTATCGTCCTAGTCACTGGTGCTCGACACGCCACCAGAGAAGCACGACTACGAGCGTAACTCATACTCCCCGGAAGCGGTAGTCCCGATACCGAGAGTCGCTATCCATCGCTCAGTTGGTTTCATAATCGGAATACGCTCCGCAAGGCGGTCTCTGTGGCCTCCGGAGGTAGATTCTGTAGAGAGGGCTGTTCTCTCGACGTCGAGGGGAAGACGAGAACGCTCAGGAGCGTAGTGCTACGTCGCGTTCACGCCACTTCATGAGCCGTTGACGCGACGCCGAGAACTCCAAAACCGACAGACGGAGGGCGATTATGACTGCTGAAGGAGCGCTCTCTCGCCCGCTTCGACGAGAGCGACGCCGCCTATTCCCCTCCAAAGCACCGTTCAGGGCCCCTATCTACCAAGGAAGGTTCTTCAGACTCGGTTCCTAGGTAGACCGACAAGCCACGTTTACCGGGTTCTTGCGGGGATTCGTCTGAGTATGAATCCTGACTCGCCCTTCGTTTGCGACCAACTTCGCTTCATAATCAGCTCACGTCTATCGGTTTCATCGCGCTGGTGAATCGTGTCGCCGCTGGCCGAACGCTCTTGGTCCTGCCGCACGAATTCCCGAACATGCCGATGCGCGCCGACGACCCCGCCGACGAGCTCGAGGAGCACGGCCAATTCGCTGGTGGGACGACGTGGCTCGCCCACCCGGAAGAGGCGATGGCGCGCGCGAGCCACATCCTCGACACGGACGCCGGCATCCTCCTCGTCGACCCCGTGGACGCCCCCGGACTCGACGAGCTGGTGAGCGAGTTCGGTGATGTCGCGGGCGTCGTCCTCCTCCTCGACCGCCACGAACGCGACTGCACCGCCGTCGCAACGCGCCACGACGTCCCCGTCTATCGGCCCTCCTTCCTGACGCGTGACGTCGGCGTGCAGACCGACCCGTTCAGCGGCACGCTCCCCGGCACCGACTACAGCCTCATCCGCGTCCTCGACACGCCGGTCTGGAACGAGGCCGCGCTCTTCGACGGCGAGACGCTCGTCGTCCCCGAGGCCGTCGGCACGGCGGAGTTCTTCCGCGGCACCGACGAACGGCTCGGCGTGCATCCTGCTCTCCGGCTCACGCCGCCGAGCGCGCTTCGGGGCCTCCGCCCCGAGCGCGTCCTCGTCGGCCACGGCACACCCGTCCACGAGGCGGCCACGGACAGCCTCCGCTACGCGCTCGCGCACTCCCGGCGGAACGCGCCCGGCGTCTTCGCGAAGGGCCTCCTGAGCGCGCTGCGCTAATCCCGGTTCTCGAGGCGCCGCAGCTGCTCGCGGTGGAGCGTCACGAGCAGGTCCGAGAGCACGCCGAACATGAGGAGCTGGATGCCGAGCAGCACGGTGAACGCCGCGAACAGCGCCATGATGTTGTGCGAGACGCCAACGGTGACCCACTCGACCGCGACGTAGAGTGCAGTCACGAACCCGACGAGCGTCGACCCGGCACCGACGCTCCCGAAGTAGAAGAGCGGGTTATTCGTCTTCGCGAGCTTGTAGAGCGCGAAGATGATGCGGGCGCCGT
The DNA here is from genome assembly GCF_014647455.2 of Halarchaeum grantii. Classification (NCBI taxonomy): domain Archaea; kingdom Methanobacteriati; phylum Methanobacteriota; class Halobacteria; order Halobacteriales; family Halobacteriaceae; genus Halarchaeum; species Halarchaeum grantii. The sequence continues at coordinate 154,628 of NZ_BMPF01000001.1, forward strand.
CGCGGAACGGCCGCAGGTTCGTATCTGATTCATCCGGTCGATCAAGGTACGTGATGTCGACGACGCGCGTCTGGATGTCGTGTTTCGCGCACTCGACGGCCATCTCCGTCTCGATGGCGAACCCGTCCGCCGTGAGGTGCATCCGCTCGAAGGACTCGACGGTGAACGCGCGATAGCCGCTCAGGATGTCGCGGAAGTCGTGGCCGTGGATGAAGGAGAACGACCGATTGATAATCGAGTTCCCGACACCGTTCAGCGTGCTCATCGCGCCGTCCTCCATCTCCGCGAACCGGTCGCCGATGACGTGCTCGGCGCGCCCCTCGAAGAGCGGTTCGAGCATCGCGTCCGCGTCCTCGGCGCGATAGGTGCCGTCGCCGTCCAGCATCAACACGTACGGCCGTTCGACGTGCTCGACGCCCTCTCGAACCGCCTGTCCCTTCCCCGCGCCGGACTGCTCGACGACGCGCGCACCGTGCTCGCGCGCTATCTTGCGCGTCCCGTCCGTCGAGTGCCCGTCGACGACGAGGACCTCGTCGAAGCCCCTGTCGTGAAAGGCCTCGACGACCCCGCCGATGGTCTCCGCCTCGTCGAGCGTCGGGATGAGGACGCAGACGTCTGAGTAATCCGGCATTGGATACGCCTGGGTCTGTCGGGAGCAAAAACCTCCCGTCTTCGATCCCCAACCGACCACGGGGTTTTAGCTCCGGGACGCCGTCTCGCCGGTATGGTTTCGCTCACGTCCGGTGGCACGAACCGCTCGGGCTCCTCGGGTCCAATCGACCCGGGACGATCCGCGCGGGTGACTCGGAAATTGATTCAGTCATGAAGGCCATGATTCTGGCGGCGGGCGAGGGGACTCGCCTGCGGCCGCTGACCGAGGCGCGCCCGAAGGCGATGCTCCCGGTGAGCAACCGCCCGATCCTCGAGCACGTCGTCGAGGCCGTCGCCGAGGCGGGCATCGACGACCTCGTCCTCGTCGTCGGCTATCGCCGCGAGCGCATCCAGAGCTACTTCGGCGACGGGGACCGATGGGACGTCGACATCGAGTACGTCGTGCAGGAGAAACAGCTCGGCACCGGCCACGCCCTCCTTCGGGCCGAGGAGCACGTCGAGGGGCCGTTCGTCGCGCTGAACGGCGACCGCATCGTCGAGGCCGAGGACGTCGCGCGCGTCGTCGACACGCTGGAGGCGAGCGGCGAGACGGCGCTCGGTGTCGCGAACGCCTCCCGCCCGAGCGACTACGGCGTCGTCAGCCTCGAGGGGGAGACCGTCGTCGACATCGTCGAGAAACCGCCGCGTCATGCGACGCACTCGGAGGTCGTGAACGCCGGGCTCTACGGCTTCACTCCCGACATCTTCGCGGCGCTTCGGGAAACCGAGACGGACGGCGAACTCGGCGTCACGGACGCCCTCGAACGCCTCGTCACCGAGGGGACCGTCGCCGCCGTCCGACTGCGGGGGCAGTGGCTCGACGTCTCCTTCCTCTGGGGGCTCCTGCGCGTGAACGCCCAGGTCATCGAGGCGTCGACGGCGGACTCCGCGCGCGTCTCTGAGGCCGCGTCCGTCGTCGGTGACGTCGCACTCGGTGCCGACACGCGCGTCCGACCGGGCGCGCGCGTCCTCACCGGGACGGCGCTCGGCGACAACGTCGACGTCGGCGCGAACGCCGTCGTCTCGAACGCCGTCGTCCTCCCCGACGCAACCATCGGCGACGGCGCGGTCGTCCGCGACGCCGTGGTCGGCGCGAACGCCACCGTTGGCGCGAACACGACCGTCGAGGGCGGTGACGCGGACGTGACGGTGAGGGACCGCGTCCACGAGGGCGTCCGCCTCGGCGCGGTCGTCGGCGACAACACCAGCGTCGGCGGTGCGGCGACGCTCGCGCCCGGGACGGTCGTCGGGAACCGCGCGGACGTCGAGACGGGGTCGCACGTCGACGGTCGCATCGAGAGCGACGCGGTCGTCCGGAGGGCCTGACGATGTGCGGAATCGTCGGCTACGCCGGCCACCGCGACGCCCTCCCGCTGCTCGCGGGCGGCCTCTCGAACCTCGAGTATCGCGGCTACGACTCCGCCGGAATCGCACTCTGCGCGGGCGACGACGTCACCGTCTACAAGACCGTCGGGGAGGTCGACGCCCTGCGCGAGACGCTCCCCGAGTCCTCGGAGGCCACCGTCGGCATCGGCCACACGCGCTGGTCGACGCACGGCAAGCCGACGGACGGGAACGCCCACCCGCACACCGACTGCACGGGCGAGATCGCGGTCGTCCACAACGGCATCATCGACAACTACGACGCGCTGAAGGCGGAGCTCGAAGCCGAGGGCCACACCTTCGCGAGCCAGACGGACACGGAGGTCGTCCCGCACCTCGTCGAGGCCGAACGCGCGGCCGGAAAGGGCGTGAAGGCGGCGTTCGAGAGCGCGGTCGCGCGCCTCGAGGGGAGCTTCGCGCTCGCGATGGTCGCGGGCGACGGCGAGGAGATCTACCTCGCGCGACGGGACTCCCCGCTCTGCGTCGGCCACGGCGACGGCGAGACGTTCGTCGGGAGCGACGTCACGGCGTTCCTCGAGCACGCCCGCGAGGTCACCTACCTCGAGAACGGCGACATCGCCGTCGTCACCCCGGACGGTATCACCGTCGAGCACGACGGCACCCCCGTCGAGCGGCCGGTCGAGCGGATCGAGTGGGAGGCCGACGCCGCCGAGAAGGGGGGGTACGAGCACTACATGATCAAGGAGATCCACGAGCAGCCGCACGCGCTCCGGCAGGCGCTCTCCGGGCGCGTCGGACACGGGAGCGTCGACCTCGACGTCGACCTCCCCGAGGAGTACGTGCGCTCGCTCGAGGAAATACAGGTCGTCGCCTGCGGGACCTCACACCACGCCGGCCTCTACGCCGCGCGCCTCCTCGAGTCGCACGCGGACGTCCGCACCACGGTCCACGTCGCGAGCGAGTACGGGTTCACGGGCGGCCGCGACCCGAGCCGGACGCTCGTCGTCGCCGTCACGCAGAGCGGCGAGACCGCCGAAACGCTCGGCGCGCTCCGCGACGCCGCCCGCGTCGGCGCGCGCACGCTCGCCGTCACGAACGTCGTCGGGTCCTCGGTCGCGCGGGCGGCCGACGAGTCGCTCTACATCCGTGCCGGCCCCGAAATCGGCGTCGCCGCGACGAAGACGTTCGTCTCACAGGTCGCGACGCTCGCGCTCCTCGCCGTCCACGTCGGCCGCGAACGCGGCGTGCTCTCCGCGGCGGCGGCGAGCGAGCTGCTCGGTGACGTCCGGGGGCTCCCCGGCGCCGTCCAGCGCGCGCTCGACGCCGACCAGCAGGTGCGAGACGTCGCCGAGGCGTACGCCGACTCGGAGGCGTTCTTCTTCATCGGCCGGTACTTGGGGCACCCCGTCGCGCTCGAGGGGGCACTGAAGCTCAAGGAGATCAGCTACGACCACGCCGAGGGCTTCCCCGCCGGCGAGCTCAAGCACGGCCCGCTCGCACTGGTGACGGAGGAGACACCGGTCATCGCCGTCCTCACCGAGGGCGCGCGACCCGACGAGACGCTGAACAGCGTCAAGGAGGCCGAATCGCGCGGCGCGCCCGTCATCGGCTGTCACTCCGACGGCCACGGCGAGAAGTTCATCGACGCCGCCTTCGAAGTGCCCGCGCTCGGGGAGATGGAGCCCCTCGTCGCGAACGTCTACATGCAACTCTTCGCGTATCACGTCGCGAACCGCAAGGGGCGCGCCATCGACAAGCCGCGCAATCTCGCGAAGAGCGTGACGGTGGAGTGAGTGGAGACGTAGCACGCCACATCCGGTCAGTTGTCGCCCCTGATCCGGCCATTCTTGAGATGTGATGGTACTGAGTGATGACCCCCGTCACTAAACCGCGAGCTGATATCCAACGTTTCATGCATGAGGTCACGTAATTACGCCTATGTCTGACGGGGGCAACGAACAGTTCGTCAACATCCGTAATCAGGCGACACTGTCGATAATCGGCACGTTCGTCGATGCTGCGGTGAGCTTCGTCGGACTCGTTCTCTTTGCAAACGTCCTCGGAGCCGGTGGTCTCGGACGGTTTTACTTGCTCCTTGCAGTCGTTAGAGTCGCCCGGTTCCCGATCGGCGGTATAGGCAACGCGGTGATGAAGCGGGGGAGCGAACTCGACAACGACCCAGCGGCCTTCCTCGGTGGTGGGATCGCGTACGCTGCCGTGTACGCGACCGCGATTGGAGCGGTGCTCCTCGCGCTCCTCTCCGTCTTCCCCGGCGTCATCCCCTACGATACGCCGCTCGTCGTAACGGCATTCGCCCTGTTCGCCATTGAGCTGTTCTATTATCTCTCGCTCGACGCCTACCGGAGCTACGGGAAGACCGGATACGCGGGGCTCACCGACAACGCCCTCGGTATCCTCGAGACGGCGCTCCAAATTGCCCTGCTCCTCGCTGGTTTCAACGTCCTCGGGCTCCTTGTCGGGACCGCTGTGATGACTGCGCTCGTCGCAGCCGCGCTCCTCGCGTTCTCGGTTGTGGGCGTAGTCCGCCCGACCGAGGAAGTGCTCGCCTCGATCTGGCGCTACGGTCGCTGGTCTGTAGTGACGTCGGGACTCAGCAACGCGTACAGTCGTCTTCCACTCCTCCTCGTCGGTGCCGTCCTCGGTGACGACGTCGCCGGCTACTACACGTCTGCGAACCGCCTGCTCGTCCTCGGGAGCCACGTGGCGTCGAGCATCGCGCCCGCACTGATGGTCCGTGCGAGCTCGTCCGGCCTCGAGAGCGCATCCAGCCTCCCGGACCTTCGGATCGCGCTCCGGTACGCCACCGTGCTTGCGATACCGATGCTGCTCGGGAGTCTCCCGCTCTCCAACGATCTCATGGTCACCGTCTTCGGGCCGACGTTCTCAGGGACGGGCCCGGTCCTCGTCGGCCTCGCAGTCTACCACGTCGTGAACACGTACGACGTAGTGGTTTTCTCTTTCTTCGACGGTATCAATCGGCCGGAGAATGCGACGAAGGCGACGGCCGTCGCGCTCTCCGTCCTCACCGTCATGAGCGTTATCGCCGTCTTCCGCGTCGGTTTACTCGGCGTCGTCGCGGCCGTCATCCTCTCTCACCTCGTACGTCTCCTTGTTGGAGAGTGGATGCTGTACGCGGCTTTCAAGCGCGTCGTGGTCCCGCGAGATGTCGTCCGCCAACTCGTCGCGGGCGGCCTCATGTGGGCGGTCGTGGTCGCCCTCCACCGCTACGTGCCGATCACAGGCTGGTTCCACCTCTTAGCCGTTGTCGGCGTTGGCGCCGCCGTTTATGGCGCTGTCCTCCTCGCGCTTGACGAGTACCTTCGGGAGATGGTACAATCCGTACTTAGTGACGCGTTCGTGATCGCCGGATTCGGGGCATAGAACACGTGACGGTGCACGAACGGTACAAGAACCTTTTTTGCTGGCGCCTCGGATATTCGGCCAATGAGTAGCGATACACCGAACGTACTGTTGGTGATCTTGGACAGCGCTCGCGCGCGGAACACGAGCTTCCACGGATATCACCGTCGAACAACGCCATTCCTCGATTCGTTCGCCGATTCCGCGACCCGTTACACGCAGGCACGTGCGCCGGCGGGATGGAGCCTTCCCAGTCACGCCAGTATCTTCACCGGTGCGTTACCACAGGAGCACGGCGTGAACGCCCTCGGCACGAAGCTCGACGACGACACGTCCGTATTCGAGTGGTTGTCCGATGAGGGATACGCGACTGGGCTATTTACCGATAACACGTACCTGACGGACCTGGATACGGGACTCTCGAACGGCTTCGACGTAGTGCTCAACGATAAGGACCCCTTCCCCTCCGGAATCTCCCCCGCGGCGTTTGCCGAGGAGGAAGGGACCGATCGCGTTGCGTTCCTCCGCGCTGCTATTGAGAGTGATGCGCCCGTACCATCGCTCCTGAACGGCGCCACGTGGATGCTGAAATGGCACGTCCCTCAGTTGACGGCTGGCGCCGTCTTCACGCGTGGGTTCACGTACGCCGAGCACTTCGCGGAGTGGCGCGAAACTACTGACGGCCCATGGGCGGCCTGTGTCAATCTCATGGACACGCACGTCCCGTTCCGTCCGGACGACGAGTACGACGAGTGGGCGAGCGACGACACCCGCTCGGCCCGCAAGAGCGTTGCCGAGGATGACGTCGGCGAGGGCGAGGAGTGGAAGTACGCCCTCCAGCAGAACCGCTACGACGGGACGATCCGACAGGCGGACGCGGTCATCGAACGCATCGTCGACAGCCTCCGATCGGCCGGCGAACTCAACGAGACGCTCGTCGTCATCACCGCCGATCATGGTGAGGGGTTCGGTGAACGAACCCCCGTCACGGGGGATCTTGCGACGGGGCACGGGGATGGAACGTCGGAGAGTCTCCTACACGTTCCACTCGTGGTGCGCGCGCCCGGCCAGCACGACGGTACTGTGATCGAGAACCCAGTCGGTCTCGTCGACTTTCCGGACGTCGTTCGTACGGTCGTTGATGGTGGCTCTCCCGACTTCGACACCGATCGGACCGTGTTCGCGGGGGGCCTCACGGATGGTGACGCTGTGGATGTCGCGTACGAGCGTCACGAGTCGGTCGGCGTCTCGAAGTACGTTCGCATCGGCGATAATGCGTGGACAGTTCACGCGCCAGACCCGCGCGTCAACTACCTCCACGACGAGGGCGCACCCACGAGCGTCGTCGAGGAGATGGCGTCGCTCTCTGACGCGGGAGTGGCCCGAGATGCGGACGTGGCGGTCTCGGAGGCGGCACACCAACAGCTCGAAGCGCTCGGTTACACGAAGTGAACCCCTGGACACGATACCCATCACCGTTGACGCACTACGCCCCGGCCACCTCTCCCAGTACGGCTACGAGTGGGAGACGATTTCCGTTCTCGACGACTTCCTTGACGAGGGCGCGACGCGCTTCCAGAACGCGTTCGCGAACGGAACAAACACGGGTATCTCGCGCCCCTCAATGCTCACCTCGCGCTATCTCGGGGACTGGCCGACAGCCGACGGCCGCCCGTCGCGAGCGTGCTCCCGGACGACGTGGCGACCGTCGCACTCCACTCGAATACCTACTTCGCGGCCCGCATCGGCGAACCCGCGGGATTCGATGTCTTCGATGATTTCGATGTCGGCGCGATCAAGGAGTCGACGCGCTCACTAGCCCACCGCGTGTTCCGGAAGACGATGGACGCTGTCTGGCCGACCGTCGAGCGCCTCGGCCTCCGCGAAACGGCCGAAACCGTCCAGCGAGCGGTCGGCCTGGTTCATCACGAGTCGACGGCGTACGAGATGGCCGAGCGAACGACCGATCGGGTGCTCAACCCCGTCGACGACATCGATAGCGACCTCTTCCTCTGGGTGCACTACATGGACCCGCACCGCCCGTTCTATATGCATCTCGACGACCCCGCGTACACGGACGAGCGACTTACACCGGACGAGATCCACGAGCTGATGTAGAAGGTGGGGATCAACCCGGAGGAGACAACAGAGGAGGAACGGCGGCTCCTGATCGGCCTCTACGACTCCGAGTTACGCTACGCGTCCGGAGAGGTACGTCGACTGATCGACGGCCTCCGGTCGCGGAGCAGCTGGGACGACGCGAACGTGATATTCACGGCTGACCATAGTGAGGAGTTCGGCGGTCACGGCTACTACTATCATCGGGACCGACCGTACGACGAACTCTTGCACGTCCCGATGCTCGTGAAGGGCCCTGACATTACTGGGGGGGACGGTCATCGAGCGGCGGGGGCTTATCGACCTCACCCCGGCGATCTGGGGCTGGTACGACGCGCCACGTCCGAACGGGTTCCTCGGCGAACCGCTCCTCGAAGGCGACGAGCGCCGCGTCGTGGCCACGGGGTCGTTCAGTAATCCCATCCCCGTCGTCGCTGGACGGTGGGACGGCCGGAAGTACATTGAGGCGGGCGATGACCACGACCTCTACGACCTCACCGTCGACCCCGACGAGCGATAGAACCGCGCGGACGCGGAACCCGATCACACGGTCGAGTTCCATACGCTATTCCCGAACGGCTCTTCGATGAGGACCACAGAGCCGTTCCGACGGCCCCGAGCGTCTCGCCGACCTCGGCTATCTCAAGTAAGATCAGGGGCAGCGAAACACCGATTATCGACCGGTGGCAATCACGGGCAATGTCGGCGCCTCAGTACACTGTCGCGATGAGTAACTACAATATGGTGGAGACTATCGAGATGTCCGTAACGAGCGTCGTCGAGCAACTCGACGACCGCTTCGAGGTGGTGGTTATCGACGACGGGTCGACGGACGGGAGCGTCGAGATACTCGAACGCCTCGAGGCGGAGTACGACAGACTCCGCGTGTGTTACGACGCAGACAACGATAACCTCGCGGAGGCCCGAAACCACTCCTTCGAGGAGGCGCGCGGCAACTACGTCCTCGCGTCACTCGACACGGACGACCAGTACACGCAGTGTATCCGGGAGTTCGTCGACCTCTACCACCAGTTCGAGGTAGGCTTCGACGGCGATTTCTTCCTTCTCGGAGTCGGCCTCTACATCGCACCTCGGAACCTGCTGCTCGATGTGCCGTACCGCTCTCTCGGCTACGGCGAGGACCGGGACTTCTTCCGCCGTCTCATTGCGAACGGGTCGCTACTGAGCCTCGAACACCGCAACGTCGAATACTCGCTCGGTTACGACCGCTCTCTCCGCGAGCGCTTCGAAGTCGGCTTCGAGACGATGGCCGTTCAGTTCCAGAGCGGTCTCCACTTCTGGCCGTACGTTCGGTGGGCGTGCGAGGAGATCCGCGAGGAGGGCGGACAGGAACTCGAGTGGTATCGTGGTCTCGCGCATCTCGTGCTCGCGCCGTTCGCCTATCTCCGATCCCTACGTGGTCCGCACTACGAGGCGCCACCGGAGTTCACGGACATCGGCCGCTACAAGGAGGCGGTTCGACGGACCCACATGACGGCTGAGGAGATGGCGGACTACCTCGGCGTCGAGTTGGACTGGGAGGCCGTCGGGCCGCGTGGCCGCGCGATATTCGACGTGGACGAGGCCGGTATTATCATCGACTAGAACGGCCCGAAATCCTCGATGATCCGCTCGTGGAGCGCCCGCGACCCGGCTTCCCATGTGTATTCTTCGGCGGCGAGCAGTCGGGCTGCTCGCCCGATGTCGCGACATCTCTCGGGGTCGGAGGCGAGCGACGCGATAGTGTCAGGGAACGCGTCGAGGCCGGCGACAACGAGTTCCGCGCCGTCCGCGGCGTCGATCCCGCGCGCGCCGAACGGCGTGGAGACGACGGGGAGACTCCGCGCGAAGAAGTCGATCAGTTTGATGTTCGTTCCGCCCCCGGAAAGCATCGGATTCAACGCGACATCTGCGGCATCGAGGTGCGCCTCGAAGCCATCCTCGACGTACCCCGTCACGGTGACGTTCGCCGGGAGGTCGCGTCCAGAGAGGGCGTTCCCGACGCCGCCGAGGATCAGGAAGTGAACGGGCGGCGTGGTGTCGCGCATTCGATCGGCGATGTCGACGACCGCGTGGGCAGCCTCCGCGTTCGGCTCGTAGTTGCTCCCCATGAAGACGCAGACGGTCGCGTTCGCCGGGATACCGTGCGAGCGCCGGCACCCGCGCGCGGCAGAGGAGTGCGGACGATGCTCGCGGATGTCGCTCTCGTAGGTGCCGTTCGGGACAACGATGACGGGTCCGCCCGGGTCGTACGTCTCGCGGTAGACGCGCGCATCTCGCTCGCTCGTACAGACCACGAGGTCCGATCCCTCAACGGAGCGGCGTTCGAGCGCGGCGACGCGGCGTTCGACGCGGTCCTCGAAGAGTGGCTGATCTATGTCTCCGAAGCGCTCCATCTCGACGTTGTGGCTGGAGAAGACGACGGGCGTCGAGTCGTCGACGGCGTCGAGGACGTAGGGCGTCTGCCAGGGTTCGCGCGCGAGGACGACATCCGCGTCGTCGAGCATCCCGGGAAGCCCATCGTTCGCGAGTGAGAGCGCGCGGCCCGCGAGGAGGTTCGGGTAGCCGAGCAGCATCGGCGACTTCACCACTTCGTGAAGCGGGTGTAAGTGGCGGTACTCGTCGTAGCCGTCCGCGATTCGGACGTTTCGGCGGAGGTCGAGCGACTTGTACATCGCGGGCGATCCGCCCTGACAGTACCGGACGACGGTGTCGCCCGCCGCCGGAAACTCCTTCACGAGGCCATGCGTGCGGTGGTCTCCTCCCATCTGCGGCGGATACGTGACGTAGGGGGCGACCTGGCAGAGGTGCACGCGTTATACGCGGACGATAACGGGCTTATTCGTACCGGTCTACCGGTAACCGAGCGCTTCGAGGTGGTCCTCGACACTCTCGCTTGTGTCCATCTTGAGGACGTCGCCGCTGAGCAGGGGGACACTGGGGAACGACGCCGCGTCGGCAACCTCGCACATCTCGTCCGTGACCGTGCCGTCCGCGTCCTCGCTCCCGTCACGTCGGCGGACGAGCCATCCGTCGTCGGCCGTGACGCGGAGCGCGTTGTTCGACTTCGTGACGACGGCCCCGTCCGCGGCGTCGCCGTACCGTGCGGGTACGCCTTCTGAAAGACGCAGAATCCCTCGTCGAACGTCTCTCAAGACTATGGGAGACAGTCGGCCAAGAACCGATCCGCGCGAAACGCGTCCATCGAGAGCAGCACTGTCCGGGCTATGGTTCCCCGTTGGGGCGCCCCCCGTTTTATAGACTCAGAGACAGTTTCAAACTTCTCTCAACTATCGCTGGCTACTCCTCTGCGTTCACGAACCGCTTTTCACCCTCGAAAACGACCTCCCGCAGCCCCTCGGCAAACGCTTCGTAGCGGTACTGGTCGCCGTGTTGTCGTATCGTCTCGGCGTCGAAGTCCGCGGGATCGAACTCCCCGACCGTTGCGCGTAGCGACTCGACCGTCGGGTCGAACGTGAGTCCTGTGACCCCCTCCTCAACCTGAGACGCCGTGAACCCCTCGTCGACGCCGAGGAGGGGTTTACCGGCCATCATTGCTTCCGCACCGACGAGTCCGAAGTCCTCCTGTATGGGCGCGTAGACCACCGCAGTGGCGTTCGCGACGAGCGACTCGATGTCGTCGACGAACCCACGTATCTCGACGTTGTCGTGTCCGGCAGCGATCGACTCGAGCCGTTCGCGTTCTTCGCCGTCACCCGCGACGACGAGGCGGTCCTCAAGGCCGGAAAAAGACTCCACGATCAGGTCGATCCGCTTCTCGCTATCAAGACGCGACCACGTCACGAAGTAACCATCGTCACCTTCGTTGCGCCAGTCGCCCGTCACGGGTGGGTAGACGACCTCGGCGTCGCGGCCGTAGTAGCGCCGGATGCGGTCGCGGATCACCTCCGAATTCCCGACGAACGTATCCACGTAGTCGAGCGCCTCCTTATCGAGCGCGCGCCAGATCTTCGCGTACGCGCGGGCTGCAAACCCGACGCCGGGGTAGTTGAGGTCCGTCATCCGACTCCGGAAGAGATCATAGAGCCACCGCGGCGGACTGTGCGGGTAGTGGACGACGCGCTGGTCGGCCGCCGGGACGTAGTACTTCGAGAGCGGCCCGCTCTCGAGGAGAACCTCGTAGGCCTCAAGTTCGGCAACGCCCTCCGTCATGTCGATCCCGACACTCGCGGACTCGAAGGGGTTCATCCCGCCGTTCCGCCAGTCGAGGAGGCGGCCGCTCAGCCCCGTCGTGTACTTCGACTGGCGCATCGCGTACACCTCGACGTCGTCCGGGACGTCAACGTCGTCTGCGACATACATCGTGTATATCGGTGCGTTGAGGACGCGTGCGGCCTCAATGGCGAACGTCTCGCTTCCCCCAATCGTTGGGAAGCGGTCGTGGAGCACGGCGACATCGTCCGTCATGACCGCGGCTTGTGACACCACGGCCTTAACCGTGCCTGTCGGGGGTCGTCATCCGCACAGCGTTCCGAGATGTCGCCGATCTTCCCCACTGAGGCACGACGTATCGCGGTCGCACGCGCGCTCGGCGACCGCCCCGGAAGACAAGCAAGCGCTCCAGCGTCTCCGCCATGTTGAGGTTCACATCGCCACGCTACACGCCAACATCGTTCACAGTTCCGTTCGTCGGTGGTTTAACCCTGTTTATGGATATGAGAAGGGAATACCTATGTGTCGCGTGAGAGAACAACGGACGATGCGAGTCGGGGTCATCACACCGCGATATCCGCCGACGATGCGGGGCGGCGGCGAGGTCAGCGTCCAGTTGCTCGCCGAGCACCTCGCCGCCCACGACGACGTGACGTCCCTCCGCGTCTTCGCCTTCGACGGTGCGGACGAGACGACCCGCCAGGACGGCGTCGTCGTCCATCGCGTCGCCGACGTGCTCAACCGGGTACCCGAGGTGGCGAATATGCAGGCGGTGCTCGCGCTCCGCGAGTACGCGGAGGAGGTTGCGGCATGCGACGTCCTCCACGCCTACAACATGGCGCTCAATCCCGTCGCGGGCTACCTCTCCGAGCGTCACGGGGTCCCAGGCGTCGCGACGCTAAACTCCTACGACGTTCTCCCGAAGGCTGCGTTCGGCGTTCAGCCGAAGCCGAGTCGCCACGCCTACGAGGTGCTCGCGATGCCGACGACCGGCCGCGTCCTCCGGTCGTACATGCGCCGTCTAGACCGATTCGTCACGCTGAGTGAGGCGAGCGCTGCGGTCTATCGGCGAAACGGCTTCGGCGACGCCAGCTTCAGCGTCGTACCGAACATGCTTGATCCGTCTTTTGACCCGCCCGAACGCCGCCCCGATGGCAATGGCTACGAACTCCTCTACGTCGGGAGCCTTATTCCCGAGAAGGGCGTTGAGTCGCTCGTACGCGCCGTCTCCGACCTTCCCGGGGACACGTCCCTGACTGTCGTCGGCGACGGCCCCGAGGACGACTCCCTCCGTCAGCTCGTTGCATCGCTCGGCATCACGGACCGCGTGACGTTCACGGGCCGCGTCCCATACGACCGCGTCCGCGATCGGTACGCGACGGCGGACGTCTTCGTTCACCCCGGGGTCTGGCCGGAGCCGTTCGGCCGGACGATACTCGAGGCCATGGAAACCGGCCTCCCGGTCCTCGTCTCCGACATTGGTGGGCCCGCCGAAGTCATCGATGACCGCCTCTGCCGGTTCGCCCCCGGGACGCCGAGCGCCATCGTTGAGGCCGTTGGCCGACTCCGCGGACGCGAGGATTCCGTCGGCGCGCACAACCGCGAACGCGTCCGCGAACGGTACGCGCCCGAGCGCATCACCGCGGAGATGCTTGACGTCTATCGGTCGGTCCAGTAGGTCAGACGTAACCGAGGTTCTGGAGGCGCTTTTCGACGGTTTCCGACGTCGCCTTGTCGACGTCGGCTGGACGTTCGAACGTCGGTTCGTACTCGCCCGTGTCCGTCGCCTCTGTCTCCACCCACGGAACACGGCGCACCGCTCCGATCGGACACCCCGGCGGGTGACCATAGACGTTCCACTCCCCGAAGGAATTCCCGTGGTCGGCGGAGATTACGACGCGCTCGGCGTCAAGGTTCGAGAGCAACACTACCACGTCGTTGAGCACGTATCGCAGATTCGCGAGGTAGGAATCCCACGCGCGTTCGCGCGATAGTTCGCCTGCCGCCAGGCGATCCCAAACGGAGTGCCATCCCTCCCCAAATGTCTCGATATCGATACCGGAGCCGATCGGGTCGGGGACACTCGGAAAGTGGGGTTGCATGTAGTGAACGAGCAAACGCTCGCAGTCGCTCGAGCGCCCCGCCGCGACCGCTCGATCCGTGACGTGCCGCGCGGGGACCGTGCCCACGCCTTCGTCCCATCCGTATGTCCACACCTCGTCGACGTCCACGAACGCGTCCGAATCGACCTGGCCTTCGCTAAATGGATTCGCTGTCACGTACGCCGTCCGACGGATCTCGTCGGTATATGCCTCCGTGAAGTTCGTGCGCATCCAGTCCTTCGACGCGCTCGCGGTCGAACGGATCGAGGGAATCTCATCTGGGAGGAACTCGTACTCGGACGTAACGGCCGCGAGCGCGTCAACCCGGCAGGCGTCAAGCAATACGAGTGCATCCCACTCGCGTTCGTACACCGGCGTCTCTCTGGGGTCATACGGCAGTGCGAGGCGGCCGAGTTGGCGCGCGACGTCCTGTACGCTCAGTGAGACGGCAGGGCCGAACCCCTCCTCACGGACGACGCGAGGACGGGCTGCGAGCCATGATGAGAGATCCATCGACCACGTGTTGAACCGCACTGCGTAAATACGACCCGAGTCAGCGGGCGGTCACGCACTCGTAGATGTCGGCAACCCGTTCACCAATCGGTCCCCAGTTGAGCGACTCGGCGCGCAGCATCGCGTCCTCACGCATCGAAACGAGGTCTGCATTGCACGCGTCCGTTAGGACGTCTTCGAGCGGCTCGTCGGGGTCGTAGACGATCCCCGCGTTCTCGCCAACGAGGTAGTCGTTGCACCCGATATCGGGTACGATCGGCGGGCACCCGAAGGAGAGAGAGGACACCACGCTGCCGGACGTGAGGACGTCGCGGAATGGGAAGACGGCAGCGTCGGCGGCATTGAAGTACGTCTGGAGGTCGTCGTCCGGGATAAATTCGGCGACGAGCGTGACGTCGTCGCAGTTGCCGACGACTTCCTCAAGGTGTCGTCCGTAGCGCTCTGACGCCGGATTCCCCGCGACAATTAGGTGCGTGTTCGGCGCATTCAATCGCTCGAACGCGTCGACGAGTCCCTCGACGCCCTTGTACGGGCGGAGGTTCCCGAAGAAGAGGAAAGTCGTCTCGTCGTCGAGCGACAGCGTCTCGCGTGCCTCCTCGTGCGAGATGTCGTTCGCGTAGTCCCCGATGTAGTTCCCGTGCGGGACGACGTGGAACTTCTCTCGGTGGCACTCGGCCAGCCCGTACGTCTCGATGAGGATATCCTCAGAACGGGGACAGTGGACGAGAACCGAATCGGCGGCGAACGAGACGAAGAGTCGGCGGTAGACTCGATGGTATGTGGGCCAGTCGACGTCGTGTGGGACCACGTTATGCGCCGTCCAGATGAGCGAGAAGCCGAGAAGACGGAGAAGGAGGACTTCAAGCGCAAACGCGACGCTCTTCACCGCCGTCTCAGCGAGGTTGTCGCCGTAGTAGAACGCGTGGAGCCAGTGGAGGTGAACGACATCCGCGTCGTTCCCGCGGGCCGCGCGGAGGGCCGCGAACAGACCGGGACCATCTGGGTCGATTAGCGTCGTCGAGACACCCGCATCCTCTAGTGCATTAGCAAGGTCACGCTGGTAAGGGTTCTCCGGGCCTGCGTCCGGGAGGTGCACTGCCGAAGGATCGGTCGTCATACCCAAGGGTACACGGCACCGCGCAAAAACGTAGTGTTCGCTGGTACGGTTCCACCCACGCGTAGTGAGTGAATTTTAACCTCCCCGCGTCCAAGTTCCTGCCTATGCAAGCTGTCGTGCTCGCCGCGGGCGAAGGGACCCGCCTCCGGCCGCTGACCGAGGATAAACCGAAGGGACTCGTCGAGGTCGATGGCCGGCCGATCCTCACGCACTGCTTCGAGCGGCTCGCGGAGCTCGGCGCGGACGAACTCCTCGTCGTCATCGGCTACAAGAAAGAGCAGATAATCAGCCACTATGGCGACGCGTTCGAGGGGATTCCGATCACGTACGAGCACCAGCGCGAGGCGAACGGGCTCGCGCACGCCCTCCTCACGGTTGAGAACCACATTGATGGCGATTTCATGCTGATGCTTGGCGACAACGTATTCGCGGCGAACCTCGCGGACGTCGTTGACCGACAGCGCGAGAACCGTACGGACGCCGCGTTCCTCGTCGAGGAGGTTGGGTGGGACGAGGCGGGCCGCTATGGTGTCTGCGTGACGAACGACTACGGCGAGATCACCGAGGTCGTCGAAAAGCCTGATGACCCCCCCTCGAATCTCGTAATGACGGGCTTCTACACGTTCAGCCCAGCGATCTTCCACGCGTGTCACCTCGTCCAGCCGTCAAACCGCGGCGAGTACGAGCTCAGCGAAGCGATCGATCTCTTGATCCGCTCTGGACGCACCATTGACGCCGTTCGCCTCGACGGCTGGCGCCTCGACATCGGCTACCCCGAGGACCGCGACGAGGCAGAGCATCGCCTCACCGAGTAGCGATAGTCCGTTGATGGCAGCTATCTCTCCGAGTTGCTCACCATACGCGGCGAGCTAAATGCTCTTCAAGACGGAGGCCGCCGACGGCGATATGGAATGCTGGGGGCTCCGACACCCTCGATATTCGGACGCTCGTGGATGTCGTTCGTAAGACACCCGCGACGGCGTCTCCTCGTTCACCGGCTAGTGCTGGGTTCTCATCACTCCCGATTCTCTCGCCATGGACGCGTGACAGACGCGTGTTTCATATGTCGGGCCGGTCTATGGTTCAGCAAATGTATCTCTCCGTCATCGGTTCCGGTTACGTCGGCACCACTATCGCAGTGTGTTTCGCGGAACTCGGGCACGACGTGGTGAATGTCGATATCGACCAGGAGACGGTAGAGACGCTGAACGGCGGTGAAGCCCCGATCCACGAGGACGGTCTCGCGGACCTTGTCGCCGAGCATGCCGGCCCCAACGGGACAGGTCGACTCCGCGCGACGACAGACTACGAGGCGATCCTCGAAACGGAGGCGACGTTCCTCTGTCTGCCGACACCGCAGCGCGACGACGGGAGCATCGACCTCTCTATCATGCGGGCGGGCGCGGCGTCGCTCGGCGAGACGCTCGCGGCGAAGGACGACCGACACACCGTGATTGTGAAAAGCACGGTCATCCCGCGCTCGACGACGGACACCATCGCCCCGACAGTCGCGGACGCCGCGGGGAAGACGATCGGGGCCGATCTCGGCGTCGGGATGAACCCCGAGTTCCTTCGCGAAGGGAGCGCCGTCCGCGACTTCCTCAACCCGGACAAAGTCGTCCTCGGCGCGGACGATGAGCAGACGCGCGATGTAATGGCAGCTGTCTTCGAGCCGCTCGTAGAGCGCGCGGGCAACCCAGCGGTCGTTGAGACGGACACGAAGACGGCGGAGATGATCAAGTACGCGAACAACGGCTTCCTCGCGACAAAGATATCACTGATCAACGATATCGGGAACGTGTGCAAGGAGTTCGGCATCGATGCCTACGAGGTCGCGGACGCCATTGGCCTTGACGACCGGATCGGCGAACAGTTCCTCCGCTCCGGACTCGGGTGGGGCGGGTCGTGCTTCCCGAAGGACACAAACGCGATCATCGCTGCGGCGAAGGCCGAAGGATACGACCCCACGATGCTGGAGGCGGCGGTCGAGGTGAACGAGCATCAACCGAAGCGCCTTCTCGAACTCCTTGACGCGCACGTCGACGTCGCGGGTAAACGCGTCGCGGTCCTCGGCCTCGCATTCAAGCCTGGCACCGACGACGTCCGAAACTCCCGAGCGGTGCCCGTCATCGAGAGGTTGGCTGCTCGCGGCGCGGAGATCGTCGCGTACGATCCGGTCGCAATGGAGAACATGCGGGCGCTCGACCCGGACGCGGACATCGCGTATGCGGACTCGGCGGCTGACGCGCTTGACAGGGCGAACGCGTGCGTCGTCGTCACGGACTGGGACGCGTTCGCAACGCTCGACGAGGAATTCGAGCGGATGGCCGAACAGGTGGTCGTCGACGGACGGCGAGTCGTTGAACCGCGCCGGGGAATGACGTACGAGGGGCTCACCTGGTAGCTCCCCACTTCACAAGGCTTATCCTCACTTTCCGTGTCGTCAGACGTAATGAGCGATGATAGTGAACAGTCCGGCGATCCCTCCATCGCCGGGCGTCCGGTCCTCGATATAGCGGCGGACTGGTATCACGTTCCCGTGATTGCCCTCCTCATAGCGTTCATGGCGTGGGTGCGTGCACAGTCCTGGCAGGCGTTCGTCCGGAACGGCGAGGTGTTCTTCGGCGGGAACGACCCGTGGTACCACTATCGGAGCACGATGTACGTCGTGCGTCACTGGCCGGCGACGATGCCGTTCGACCCGTGGACGCAGTTCCCGACGGGGATCAGCGTCGGCCAGTTCGGCACACTGCTCGACCAGTTGATGGCGACGGTCGCCCTACTACTCGGTCTCGGTAGCCCGAGTCAGCACACCGTCGCGATGACCGTGCTGTTCACGCCTGTCGTCGTCGGGGCTCTCGTCGTGATCCCGACGTACTATCTCGGGAAGCGCCTCGCCGGCCGTTCGGCTGGCGTCATCGCGGCGCTCGTTCTCGCCGTCCTTCCCGGGATGTTCCTCCAGCGCAGCCTCGTCGGTACCGCCGACCACAACATCGCCGAACCGCTCTTTCAGGCGTCGGCGGTCGCCGTACTCCTCGTTGCCCTCCACGTCGCCAAGCGCGACCGCCCCGTCTGGGAGCAGGTACGCGCACGCGAGTGGGGCGCGCTGAAACCTGTCCTCGGCTGGAGCGCACTCGCCGGGATCGCGACCGCGCTCTACATGTGGGTGTGGCCGCCGGGCGTCCTCCTCGTCGGTATCGCCGGCGTCTTCTTCCTCCTGAAACTCGCGAGCAACCACTACAACGGTCGGAGCCCCGACCATCTCGCGTCCGTCGGCGCGACGAGCATGAGTGTCGCGGGCGTCCTCTTGCTCGTTCCCTTCGATACAATCGCGTTCTCACCGTCGCGTTTCTCCCTCCTCCAGCCGGTTGCGGCGCTCGGCGTCGCCGCCGCCTGTGTCTTCCTCGCGTGGCTCTCCCGGACCTTCGAGGCGCGCGACCTCGACCGCTCGCTCTACCCACTCTCCGTCCTCGGCGCCACCGTCGTCGGCGCGGGCGTCGTCTCCGTCGTCCTCCCTGACGTCTTCTCCATGGTCGCGTCGAACTTCATGCGCTTCGTCGGCTTCGACGCGAACGCCGCCCAGCGAACCATCGGGGAGGCCCAGCCGTGGCTCGGGAGCCTCTCGCGTTACGGTGGCTCTCGCTTCGCGCTCTTCTTCAGCTCCTACGGCCTCGCGTTCTTCGCGATGCTCGCGGCGCTCGCGTGGCTCCTCTGGCGGCCGTTCTACGACAGCGATAGCGACCGCGAGCGGTGGTTCGCCGTCGTCGCGTTCGTCGGCACCACGGTCGTAATCGCGGTGCCCGGCCTCCTCCCGACGGTCGCGGGCAACGTCGGCCTCCCGCCGACGCTCACCGGCCTCGTGCTCGTCGGCGGCCTGCTGTTCGCGTCGCTCGTCCTCGGCGACCACGCGGCGGAGAAGTCGCTCGTCGTCGTCTGGACGCTCTTCCTCATCGCGGCGGCGTTCACGCAGGTGCGCTTCAACTACTACCTCGCGGTGCCGGTCGCCGTCCTCAGCGGCTACGCGGGGGCGAGCGTCCTCCACTCGGAGTACGTCGACCTCGGGTCGGCTCGCGACGCCCTCCAAGACGTCGAGGCGACGCAGGTCGTCGCCGTCGTCGCCGTCCTCCTGTTGCTCGTCGCGCCGCTCACGATGTCCGTGACGCTCAGCACGCCGCAGGGGCAACTCCAGACGAGCACGGCGTCGCAGGTCGGCGCGTCCGCGAGCCCCGGGTCGGTCCTCGCGTGGAACCCGATGCTCCAGTGGATGCAGAACAACACGCCCGAGGAGGGGAACCTCGGTGGCACCGGGAACGCGGACCAACTCGAGTACTACGGGACGTACCAGCAGACGAGCGATTACGACTATCCGGACGGGAGTTACGGCGTGATGAGCTGGTGGGACTACGGGCACTGGATCACGGTGCTCGGCGAGCGCATCCCGAACGCCAACCCGTTCCAGGGTGGCGCGACGTACGCCGCGAACTACCTGCTCGCGCAGAACGAGACGACGGCGAACCAGATACTCGACTCGAGGGGCGACGCCAGCGAACGCACGCGCTACGTCGCAGTCGACTGGCAGATGGCGTCCGTCACCTCGAAGTTCTCCGCGCCGACGGTGTTCGCCGAGAACGTCTCCGCGTACGACTTCTACCACCCGCTCTATCAGGGGAACCGGTCGGCCGGCTACAGCGTCCGGACGTACGCGCACACGCAGAACTACTACGACTCGATGATGGTCCGGCTCTTCCGCTATCAGGGCTCGTCGATGAGCCCCAGCGGCTACGTCCTCGACTGGGACTCGACGGCTGGTGACGCCGGGCAGTTCTACGTCGCGGACAGCAGCACGCAGGTCGTCAAGCAGTTCAACTCGACCGAGGAAGCCCGCGAGTACGTCGCGAACGACTCGACGTCACAGCTCGGCGGCATCGGGCGCTACCCGAGCGAATACGTCCCCGCGCTCGAGCACTATCGGCTCGTCGGGCTGAGCGACCAGGCGATCTCCTACCAGCAGCGCCTCAGCGGCTCGTACTTCCAGGAGCTCCCCTACTGGGCGAAGCTCTACGAGCGCGTCCCCGGCGCGACGGTGCAGGGCACCGGCCCCGCGAACACCACCGTCACCGCGAGCGTGACGATGGAGGCGACGCAGGTCGGCCAGAACTTCACCTACACCCAGCGCGCACAGACCGGCCCCGACGGCGAGTTCACGATGACGCTCCCGTACTCGACGACCGGCTACGACGAGTACGGCCCGGAGAACGGCTACACGAACGTCAGCGTGCGCGCCGAGGGCCCCTACCAGTTCAACGCCGTCGAGGGCTCCGGGATGAACAACCAGACCTACTGGACGGACACGGCGAACGTCTCCGAGGGACAGGTGAACGGTGCGACCGACACCACGGTGCAGGTGTCGCTCGAACAGCTCACGCTCCAACCGCAGACCGACTCCGGGAACACGAGCGCGTCCCTCTCGGAACCGTCCGCCGTGACGACGGTCGCGTCGACCGAGCGGGCGGGCTGATCCCGCGATGAGTGTCCGCGAGTGGCTCGGCGTCTATCTGCGCGGCGCCGCGATGGGTGCGGCGGACGCCGTTCCCGGCGTCTCCGGCGGGACGATCGCGCTCATCACGGGCATCTACGGGCGCCTCGTCGCCGCCATCGCGAGCCTCGACCCGCGCGCGGCGCTCGCGCTCCTCGGCCCCGCCGTCCGCTCGCCCTTTGACGCCGACGCGCGCGCGACCGTCCGCGACGAACTCGTCCGCATGGAGGTCCCCTTCCTCGTCGTGCTCGGTGTCGGCCTCCTCTCCGCAGTCATCACCGTCGCGAACCTCGTGCAGTACTTCCTCGACGCGCATCCGGTCGCGACGTACGCCTTCTTCTTCGGGCTCGTCCTCGCGTCCGTGCTCGTGCTCGCCGGTGAGGTGAACCTCGGGACGCCGCGCCGCGTCGCCGTCGCCGCCGGCGGGTTCGTGCTCGCGTTCCTCGCGAGCGGCCCCGCGCAGAGCCAGCTCCCGACGAACCCCCTCGTGACCTTCCTCGTCGGCGCGCTCGCGATCTGTGCGATGGTTCTCCCCGGCGTCTCGGGCTCGCTCATCCTCCTGACGCTCGGGCAGTACGACCGGATGACGGGCGCCGTCCACGGGACGACCGCCGCCGTCCTCGCGGGCGACGTGGGCGCGGCGACCGCCGCCGGGGCGACGCTCGTCGTCTTCTCGCTCGGCGCGTTCGTCGGCCTCCTGACGTTCGCGCGCGTCGTCGCGTGGGCGCTCGAGCAGTATCACGCGGCGACGCTGACGTTCCTCGTCGCGCTGATGGCGGGCGCGCTGCGTGCGCCGATCCGCCTCTCGTTCGCCGACGTCGGGACGCTCGACGCCGGCGTCGCGCTCGCCTTCCTCCTGCCGGCGCTCGTCGGTGTCGCGCTCATCGTCGCGCTCGAACGCGTCGGCGGCGGCGTCGTCCTCGACTGAGCGCGCCGCGGCGAACGCCTCAAGGCCGCGCACCACGTTCTCCCACGTATGACCGAATTAGAGCAGACTCCCGTCTCGCGCGCGACCGTCGCGGACGTCGCCGCCGACACCGACCTCTCCGCCGATGCGCTCCGGGCGGCGCTCGGCGACCTCCAGTCGCTCGCGAGCGACTCGCCCGGCGTCGCGAGCGTCGACGACCTCGTCTACGAGTGGCGGACGGCGTTCCGCGACGACCCGCTCGTCGAGCGCACTCCCGACGCCTACCACCTCGCGGTGCCCGCGCGCGTCTGGGCGGACTTCGCGGAGCGCCTCGATTGGAGCGACGCCGAGCGCGACGCCGTCGAGGCGGTCCACACCGCGGCGTTCGCCCCGGAACACGACGACACCGCGGCGCGGCCGCTGGTGCTGGGTCGATAGCGACCGGCGAAAACGAAGGGCCGCGCTACTCGTCGGCGCGGTGGTGGATCCAGTTCTCGATGCCGACGAACTCGTCCGCGCCGCAGCCGCCGCACTCAGCCGGAGGCTCGAAGCGGCGTTTGCCGGCGGGCGTTCGGCTCGGAGCCCCGGCGTGGATTAACTGACAGTTATCACATACGTACCGCGCAACTTCCTCCGGTGTGTGGGACATGATACGTGCTTGAGACCGCAACTGCATAAGGTTTTCCGCCATTCCGTGTTTCCTCTCTTCGGCCGGTATCCGTCTATTCTTTACTGAT
This sequence comes from Halarchaeum grantii, assembly GCF_014647455.2. Taxonomy (NCBI): domain Archaea; kingdom Methanobacteriati; phylum Methanobacteriota; class Halobacteria; order Halobacteriales; family Halobacteriaceae; genus Halarchaeum; species Halarchaeum grantii. The sequence continues at coordinate 177,207 of NZ_BMPF01000001.1, forward strand.
ACTTTCGGCGCCGCTGCCCCTGACGCGAACGCGGCGTCGGGTGGGCGGTGGCCTACCGACGGAGGTCGTAGAGCGTCCGGAAGACGGTCGGGGAGAACCGGCGCTCGACGCGGCTCGGCGAGCGCCCCTTTCCGGCCTGCTCGGTCGCTTGGACGCGTTCGACGACGCCGACCTCCGCCAGCTCGTAGAGGTAGCGCTTGATCGTTCCCTGCGAGAGGTCGACGTCCTGGTCGGCCGCGATGGCCTCCGTCGTCGCGGAGACCGAGCGGCGCTCCTCACGGTCGAGGTCAACGAGCGCCCGCAACACGCGCTGTTTGTTCGCCGAGAGCGCGAGCACCGTCCCGAGCGAGACGGCGTCGTGTGGGACCTCCGCGATGGCGGCGTCGACGTCGGCGTCGGTGATGCGACCGCGATCCGCCTCCTCGGCGCGGCAGGCGGCGACGAAGAGCGCCGCGAGCGCGTCGTGGGCGTTCCCGTCCGCCCAGTCCGCGATTCGGCTGGCGAGCGCGTGGTCAAACGCTTGGCGCGCCAGCCCGTTCGACGCGCGCGTCATCAGTACGTCGATGAGAACCCGGCGCTGGTAGCGGCCGATATCGATGTCGCGTGCGGTGTAGTCGGAGAGCGCGCCGTCGGCCGGGGCGGCCCGGCCGACGGCGAGCCAACTGGCGTTGTTCGGGAGCCCCGAGAGCCACTCGACGAGGGCGTCGTCCGCGACGCCGGGAGCGTCGACGTGGTCGACGGCGACGACGGCGCCCGCCCGCGAGCCGCCGAGGGCGTCGTGAAGTCGCCGCTGGATCTCCTGAGTACCGACACCGTGCTCGGGTACCGACTCCTCGACGACGGCGTCGAGCACGCGGTGGTAGAAGGCGAACTCGCTCGTTGTCTCACGGAGGTCGACGTAGACGAACCACGGGGTCCGCGACGAGCGCGCCCGCGTGGTCGTGTAGATGGCTTCGCGGGACTGTGCGGAGAAGCGCTCGAGGTGGTCGAAGAGCGACGTGACGACGGCGCTCTTCCCGGCGCCGAAGGGGCCGTGCACGTACGCGTTCGGCGGGAGCGTCCCGTCGAAGACGGGGTCGATGTGGTCGAGCAGTCGCTCGACGACCGGTCCGCGACCCGCGGGTTCCTCGATGTGAGCAACGGGTGAGAGCACCTCGTAGTCGCGGACGAGCCGGCGCGAGTCCGCCTCCTGCCGTCGTCGCTGTATCCTCGCGTCGATGTTCATTGCGTGGGGGATAGTCGTTGTTTGGTATCTGTTCACGTCGTGAAAAGCCGACGGTTCGAAACGTCAGAGGCCGAGATAGCCGGCGTTCGGCAGGACACCCAGCAGGTAGAGGACGCCGATGATGAACATCATGAACGCGATCGCCATCGCGGGCGGGTCCACGTGCGTGCCGGAGTGCGAGTAGAAGATGCGCTGGAGGGCCTCGCCGGAGAGGCCGCTGAGCGCGCCGACGACGCCTGCTGCGACGATGGCGGCGACCGGACTGCCGAACATCGACATCGCGAGCACCGCACCGACGGAGCCGAGGAGGGTGATGTGGTGGGTGACCGGGATCTTCTCGACGCCCAAGTTGAGGAAGAGCAGGCTCATCGCGGAGATGGCGTAGCCGAGGAAGATACTCCCCGTCTTGAGCCAGATGTAGCCGCCGAGGACGCCCCCGACGAGACCGATGGCGGTGACGCCCACCCACTTGTACTGGTGGGGGAGCCACGGCTCGACGGCGAGTCGGCCGGCGTTCCCCGCGTGGACGTCACCGTCCTGATCGCGGGTTTCCTCGCGCTCGAACGGCCCCATGTCGAGGTAGCCGTCGCCCGCTGGCTTCCCGATGAGCGGGTAGCCGAAGACGAGTCGGGCGATCATCGCGGTGAGGAAGACGGAGAGCGCGATGCCGTCCGTCGGAAGGCCGAGGCCGCCGGAGAGCTTCGCGATGAGCATCCCGAGCACGCCGAAGATCGCGCCGACGGCGAGGATGTCCGGCTTCGTGCCGTAGGCTTCCGTGATGTTCTTTCCGAGGTGGTAGTCCCAGCCGGACGGGTTCATCTCGGGGTACTTCTTCCCGACGTACGCGGAGGCGGCGACCCCGGCCGCGAACGAGATGTGGGGGCCGGTGACCGCGCCGAAGCCGATGACGCCGGTGACGCCGACGGCGAGTTCACCGTTCGGAACGCTGGGGAGTTCGCCGACCTCGCTCTGTAGGATGGCGAGCCCCTCGCCGAGGAAGACGACGAACCCCGTGAAGACGAACGAGGGGAGCGCGCCGAGCGCGGCGCCGAGCGCCCCGCCGGCGAGCGCGGCGATGACGAGCACGAGGAACGCGCCGGGCTCCATCCCGATGACGGGGATGGTCTGGAGCGGGAGGAACATCGGTTATTCCTCCTGCGCCCAGTCGAGGGAGCGCTCGACGGCGTCGTCCCAGCGGCCGTACATCCGGTCGGCGTCCGACTGACTCATCTCGGCGTCGAACTCGCGGTCGACCTGCCAGTTCGAGCGGAGTTCGTCGATGGTGTCCCAGTAGCCGACGGCGAGCCCGGCGGCGTACGCGCTCCCGAGCGCGGTGGTCTCGTCGACTTCGGGGCGCGCGATCTCGGTCTGGATGATGTCCGCCTGTAGCTGGCAGAGGAAGTTGTTCTTCACGGCACCGCCGTCGACGCGGAGGCTGGTGGTCTCGACGCCGGAGTCGGCCTCCATCGCCTCGGCGATGTCCCGGGTCTGGTAGGCGATGGATTCGAGCGTCGCGCGCACGATGTGCTCCTTCTTCGTCCCGCGCGTCATCCCGACGATGGTGCCCCGCGCGCGGCCGTCCCAGTGGGGCGCGCCGAGGCCCGTGAACGCGGGGACCATGTAGACGCCGTCCGTGGAGTCGACGGAGCGCGCGAGTTCGGCGGTCTGGGCGGCGTTGTCGATGAGGTCAACGTCCTCGAGCCACTCGATGGCGGCGCCGGTGATGAAGATGGAGCCCTCGAGGGCGTACTGGACGGGCTCGCCGGACATCTGGAAGCCGACGGTGGTGAGGAGTCCGTGCTCGGACTCGACGGCCTCGTTCCCGGTGTTCATCAGGTAGAACGAGCCGGTGCCGTAGGTGTTCTTCGCGTCGCCGGCGTCGAAGCACGTCTGTCCGAAGAGCGCGGCCTGCTGGTCGCCGAGCGCGCCCGCGACCGGGACCTCGGCGCCGAGGAACCCATCCGAGTCGGTGTGGCCGTAGTAGTTCTCGTCGCTCGACGGGCGGACCTCGGGGAGCATCTCGGCGGGGACGTCGAACTCCGCGAGGAGTTCCTCGTCCCACTCCATCTCGTGGATGTCGAAGAGCATCGTCCGCGAGGCGTTCGTGACGTCCGTGATGTGCTCGCCGGTGAGGTTGTAGATGAGCCAGGCGTCGATGGTGCCCATCAGGAGTTCGCCGTCGCGGGCGCGGTCGCGGAGGTCCTGCGAGCGTGAGGACTGCAGCTTCAGGGGCTCGGCGTTGTCGAGGATCCACTCGGTCTTGGTCGCGGAGAAGTAGGCGTCCGCCTCGAGACCGGTCTTCTCGCGGATCCACTCGACCTTGTCCGCCGCCTCGAGTTCCTCGACGCGGTCGGTCGTCCGGCGGTCCTGCCAGACGAGGGCGTTGTGTACGGGCTTGCCGCTCTCCCTGTCCCAGACGAGCGTCGTCTCGCGCTGGTTCGTGATGCCGATGCCTTCGAGTTGCTCGGCGTCGAGGCCCGCTTCCTCGAGGCCGCGCGTCACGACCTCCTGGGTGTTCTCCCAGATCTCCATCGGGTTGTGCTCGACCCACCCGGGCTCGGGATAGATCTGCTCGTGCTTCTCGTAGGCGTTCGCGACGACCTCCCCGCTGTGGTCGAAGACCATGAAGCGGGTTCCGGTCGTCCCCTGATCGATCGAACCGACGTATGTGTCTGCCATTGGTGGTCTCGTCGGGCGGCATATTCTTTATCGACGACGCCGCCCGAGTGGTCAATATGAATTAACAATAATAAAGGTTACTCCCGGTGCCCATGCATCAGTAAACGGCGGGTCCCGTCGGTGGCCGGGGATGGCGACGGGGCGAGGTCGCGAGAACACGGGACAGACGCCTTGCGCCGGCGGTTCGGTCGGGTCGCTCGAACACGACTCGTACGGGGGGCGGGCGCGGCGACGGCGCCGGCTACCGCCGCCCGCCCGTCGCCGGTAAACTCGCCTCAGAAATCGGGGAGGTCGTCGGGCGCCTCGTAGTCGGCGTCCCAGTCGACGTAGTCGGCCTTCAGGCGGTCGGAGACGATGCGCCCGAGCTCGGTCAGCTCGGCGTTGATGGCCGAGACGGTGCTCCACGAGTCGAGGGCGGGGTGGAGGTCGCGCTCCTTCCAGTCCTCCGGGAGGCCGGGCGCGTGATAGCCCACGCGATCCGCGAAGTCGTCCCAGAAGAAGTCGAAGCCCGTGACCAGCCCGAGGTCCTCGACGATCTCCCACTCGGACTCATCGAGGTCGCTCTGCGCCGCCCACTCGGCGAACCCCTCCTCCCACGCGCCCTCCCGGAGGAAGGCGTCGAGGTCGTCTCTGTGCGTGTCGTTCGCGCCGGCGACGTCCACATCGTCGTAGTCGCTCAGGTCGGCGTCGGACTCGAGCTCGGGCGGGTCGGGCGTCTCGACGTCGAGGCTCATACCTCCACGAGCGCGCGCCGACCCGAAGTAGGTTGTCCTCCCGGTCGTTTACTCGTGCCCCCGAGATAGGGGATAAAGATAAGGTGCGGGAGTGAGACGTACACACGAACCGCATGGGAACGAGAACGGAGGTGCTCGTCATCGGCGGCGGCTCCACGGGCTGTGGCGTCGTTCGCGACCTCGCGCGTCGCGGCGTCGACACGACCCTCGTCGAGAAGGGCACCCTAACCAACGGGACGACCGGTCGGATGCACGGCCTGCTCCACTCGGGCGGCCGCTACGCCGTCTCCGATCAGGCGAGCGCGCGCGAGTGCATCGAGGAGAACCGCGTCCTTCGGGACATCGCCGGCCACTGCGTCGAGGAGACGGGGGGGCTCTTCGTGAAGCGCCCGGAGGACGACGAGGAGTACTTCCAGGAGAAACTACAGGGCTGTCGGGACTGCGACATCCCCGCCGAAGTCCTCACGGGCGCCGAGGCACGCGAGCGCGAACCCTATCTCGCGAAAGACGTCGAGAAGGCCATCGCGGTGCCGGACGCCGCCGTCGATCCCTTCCGCCTCTGCGTCGCGAACGCAGTCGACGCCGAGAACCACGGCGCGCGCGTCGAGACACACGCCGAAGTCACCGACCTCCTCGTCGAGGGCGGCGAGATCGTGGGCGCGGAAGTCACGCACGAGTCCGGGAAGGGCCCCCGCGAGCACGGGACGCCCGGCGAAGTCGAGGAGATATACGCCGACCACGTCGTGAACGCGGCGGGCGCGTGGGCGGGTCGCATCGGCGACCACGCCGACCTCGACGTCGCCGTCCGCCCCTCGAAGGGCGTGATGACAGTGATGAACACCCGGCAGGTCGACACCGTCGTGAACCGCTGTCGGCCGAAGGGGGACGCGGACATCATCGTCCCCCACGAGACGGCCTGTATCCTCGGCACCACCGACGAGGAAGTCGGCGACCCCGAGGACTACCCCGAGGAGGAATGGGAGGTCGACCTCGTCATCGACACGCTCAGCGAACTCGTCCCCATCCTCCAAGAGGCACGGACGCTCCGTTCGTTCTGGGGCGTCCGCCCGCTCTACGAACCGCCCGGAACGGGGACGCAGGACCCGACGGACATCACGCGCGACTACTTCACCCTCGACCACGAGGAGCGCGACGCGGTGCCGGGCATGACGAGCATCGTCGGCGGCAAACTCACCACCTACCGGATGATGGCCGAGTCCATCACCGACCACGTCTGCGAGAAACTCGGCGTCTCTGCCACCTGCGACACCGCCGACGCGCCGCTCCCCGGGAGCGAGCGTCCGGGCGACCTCGAGGCGGCGATGGAGCGCTTCGGCCTGCGCTCGCCGGTCGCCCGGCGGAGCGCCCAGCGCCTCGGCTCGCGGACCGAGGACGTCCTCGCGTCCTGCGACCCGAACCCCGTCGTCTGTAGCTGCGAGGGCGTCACGCGCGCGGAAGTGCGGGACGCCATCGACGACTCGGGCACCGACCTGAACGCCGTGCGAATCCGGACGCGCGCCTCGATGGGGAACTGTCAGGGCGGGCGCTGTGCGCACCGAATGGCCGCCGAACTCCACCCCGAGCACGACGAGGCCACCGCGCGCGCGGCGCTCGACGAACTCTGGGCGGAGCGCTGGAAGGGCCAGCGCCACGCGCTCTGGGGCGAACAGCTCTCGCAGGCGATGCTGAACCGCGCGATCCACGGCGCGACGATGAACCGCGACAACGACCCCGCGCGGACGGACGACGCCGTGGACTGGGACGCCTTCGACGGCGGGCGGTCGGACGCCGGAGAGGGCGAGGTCGGCGAGGAGGGCATCCATGGCGATTGAGGACGACGTCCTCGTCGTCGGCGGCGGCGTCGCCGGGATGACGGCGGCGCTCGCGGCGGCCGACGAGGGCGCTTCGGTCAGGCTCGTCACGAAGAAGCAGAGCACGCTCCGGCACGCGAGCGGCCTCGTGGACGTCCTCGGCTACGCGCCGGACGGGAAGCTGCTCGCCGACCCCTTCGACGCCCTCACCGACCTGCCGGCCGACCACCCCTACGCGCTCGTGGGCGCCGAGGCGATACGGGCGGGCCTCGAGCGCTTCGACGCCGTCGCGGGCGAGCTGTACCGGGGCGGACACACGGAGAAGAACGCCCTCCTGCCGACGCACGGCGGGACGGTGAAGCCGACAGCCCGCTATCCGGCGAGCGCCGCCGCCGGCCTCGCGAGCGACGACCGGGACGCGCTGCTGGTCGGCTTCGAGACGCTGACGGACTTCGACGCACCGCTCGCCGCCGAGCACCTCGAGGCGGCGGGCGTCCCGTTCGACGCGCGCGGCGCGACCGTCTCCTTCCCCGGCGAACCCCGGGCGGACGCGAAGGTGACGCGCTACGCGCACGCGCTCGACGAGGACGCGGACGGCGAACGCGGCCGCCTCGCCGCGCGGGTCGCGCGCGTCCACGACGGCGAACCGCGAGTCGGCTTCCCGGCGGTACTCGGACAGGAGCACCCTGCAGATGTGCGCGCCGCCCTCGAAGCCGACCTCGACGCGGACGTCTTCGAGGTGCCGATGGGGCCCCCGAGCCTCCCCGGCATCCGACTCGAGTACGCCTTCCGCGCGGCCCTCGACGACGCGGGCGTCCACACCGTCCGCCGGCCGGTCGTCGACTACGAGACGGACGGTGAGGGTCGGCTCAGCGCCGCCGTCGTCGAGCGCAACGGCCAGCACATCCCCCACTACGCCGACTCGTTCGTGCTCGCGACTGGAGGATTGGTCGGGAAGGGCCTCGATTCGGACCGCGAGGCCGTTCGCGAACCCGTCTTCGACTGCCACGTCCCCCAGCCCGAGGACCGCTACGACTGGTTCCGCGACGAGGCGTTCGGCGAGCAGCCCTACGCGCGCTTCGGCGTCGACGTGGGCGACGACCTCCGCCCGCGCGACGAGGACGGACGCATCGAGTTCGAGAACCTCCGCGCCGCCGGGAGCGTCATCGGCGGCTACGACTTCGCCACCGAGTGCTCCGGAACGGGCGTCAGCCTCGCGACGGGCGACGCCGCCGGAGCGGCCGCAGGAGCTGATACCCAATGAGTGACGCAGAATCCCCCAGCGACGACTTCGAACCGATAGAGGTGTTCCCCGACGAGGAGACGCCCGACCTCCGTCCGGGCGCCGACGACTGCTACAAGTGCTCGACGTGCGACACGAACTGCCCGGTCGCGGAGGTCGACGACGACTTCCCCGGCCCGAAGTTCCAGGGCCCCGAGCAGTGGCGCCTCAAGCGCAAGGAGGACGCCTCCGTCGACGACTCCATCTCGAAGTGCTCGAACTGCATGCGCTGTGACTCCGCGTGCCCCAGCGACGTGGGGCTCTCCCAGATGCACAACACCGCGCGCGCCGAGTACGTCGAGGAGGAGCTCTCGAAGACGAGCCTCACCTACTGGCGCAACCGCATCCTCGCGAACTACCGGACGTCCGCGTTCCTCGCGAGCAAGGTCCCCCGCATCGCGAACTTCGCGATGAACTTCGGGCCGGCGCGCTGGGCGATGGAGAAGACGCTCGGCGTCACGAGCGAGCGCGAGTTCCCCGAGTTCGCCACGGAGACCTTCCGCGAGTGGTGGGAGCGACAGGGCGGCGCGGACGGGTCGCGCGAACGCGCCCGCGAGGCACGCGAGCGCCGCGGCGAGGACGTCGACGCCGACAAAAGGGTCGCGTACTTCCACGGCTGTTACGCGAACTACAACACCCCGGAGGTCGCGAAATCCCTCGTCCGGGTGTTCGAGCACTTCGGCTACGAGCTCGTCGTCCCCGAGCAGCGCTGCTCGGGCACCCCGATGTTCGCGAACGGGATGCTCGACGACGCCGAGCGCCACGCCGAGGTGAACGTCTCCTCGATGGGCGACCTCATCGAACAGGGCTATGACGCCATCGCGTCGTGTACGTCGTGCTCGATGGCGCTCCGACAGGAGTACCCGGAGCTCTTCGACATCGACGGCATCGAGGACGTCGCCGAGAACACGTGGGAGGCCCTCGAGTACCTGCGCGTGCAGGAGGACCTCTCGGGCGAACTCGCCGGCGCGGAAGTCGAGGACGAGCACCTCGCGTCGCTCGCCTACCACGCGCCGTGTCACGCCCGCAATCAGGGCTTGGACGGGCAGGCGCTCGAGCTCTTCGATGACCTCGCGGGCGTCGACGCGGAGGACGTCGGCGACTCCTGCTCCGGTATCTCCGGGACGTACGGTTGGAAGGAGGAGAAGTACGAGACGTCGATGAAGATCGGCGAGGAGATGTTCGACCACATGGAGGACGCCGAGGGCGAGGTCGGCATGACGGAGTGTCCGACCTGCGCGATGCAGATGGAGCACGGCACCGGCTACGAGATCCGACACCCGCTCGAAGTCGTCGCCGCGGCGCTCACGTAGGCCCGCCGCGTTTACGTCGCCGGCGCCCCTCGAACGACGCGATGCCCGAACCCAGACGCCCTCGGCCGGACGCGCAGGTCGAGGAACTCCCCCTCCTCACTGACACCGCGACGGTGACGCGCGTGGACGCGCTCGATGAACGGCGCGGCGACGAGATACGGCGCGCCGTCCACCGACTCCTCCGCGAGCACGGCGCGGACGTGACGCGCCACATCGACGACGACGGGATCGCGTGGAACGCCCTCGAACGGGAGCTCCACGATATCGACCTCCCGCGAGTGACGCGGCGGAAACTCGGCGTGCTCCGGGAGCGCCACGAGCGCGACTACCCCTCGCTCGTCGAGGTCGCCTTCGACCCCGCGACCGAGTTCGACTTCGCGCCCGGCCAGTTCGTCACCATCCGCTTTCGCGGCACGCCGCGCCCGTACTCGCTCGCGTCCTCGCCGAACGACGAGGAGCTGTCGCTCTGCGTCCGCCGCGTGCCGGGCGGGCGCCTCTCCGAGAAGCTCTGCACGGACCTCGAACCCGGCGACCACCTCCCCGAACTGCGCGGGCCGAACGGCGACTTCACCCTGCAGGACCACTCCGCGAGGGACATGGCCTTCCTCGCGACGGGGACGGGCGTCGCGCCGCTGCGCTCGATGATCCGCTACGTCTTCGAGGAGGGGCTCGACACCTACGAGGGCGAGGCCCGCGACATCTGGCTCTTCCTCGGCACCGCGTGGGCGGACGACTGCGCCTTCCGCGAGGAGTTCCGCGCGCTCGACGCCGCCCACGAGCACTTCCACTACGTCCCGTGTCTCACGCGCGAACGCTACCTCACGGGCTGGACGGGCGAGACGGGCTACGTCCAGCAGACGCTCCTGAAGTACGTCGAGGACGGCGTCGAGGCGCCCGACCTGAGCGTGGGTCTCCGCGAGTTCCTCGACGCCGAGCCCGAGACGGACATCGACGCGCGCATCGACCCCACGGAGCTCGAAGTGTACGCTTGCGGGGTGTCCGCGATGGTGCAGACGCTCGAGGACGTCTGCTCGTGCGTCGGCGTCTCCGGCGGCGACATCCGCGGCGAGGGCTACGGGTAGCGCGGCGTGCGGTGACGACACACGTAAGGCCCGGTGGTGACTACTCTCGCGGCAATGAGTGACAGCGCGCGCGACGGCGAGGGGTCGGTGCGGCTCGTCGGGACCGCGCACGTCTCCGCGGACTCCGTCGCGGAGGTCGAACGCGTCATCGAGGAAGAAGACCCGGACACGGTGGCGGTCGAGCTCGACGAGGGGCGCTACCGGCAGATGAAGGGCGAGACGCCCGACGAGATCGCGCCGGCAGACCTCCTGCAGGGGAGCATGGCGCTCCAGTTCCTCGCGTACTGGCTGCTCTCCTACGTCCAACAGCGCATGGGCGAGCGCTTCGACATCCAGCCGGGCGCGGACATGCTCGCCGCCGTCGAGACGGCCGAAGCCATCGGGAGCGACGTCGCGCTCGTCGACCGCGACATCCAGGTGACGATCCAGCGCTTCTGGGCGCGCATGAGCGCGTGGGAGAAACTGCGGATGGTCGGCCAGCTCGCGCTCGCCGTCCTCGGCGTCGGCGGCGGCAAAGAGGAGGAGATGTCGATGGCGGACCTCACGGACGCCGACGTCGTCTCCGCGATGATGGAGGAGTTCCGCCAGTTCAGTCCCGAGGGCGCCGAGGCGCTCATCGACGAGCGCGACGCCTACCTCGCGCACAACATCGTGAACCTCCGCGAGCAGGGGAAACACGTCGTCGCCGTCGTCGGCGCCGGCCACAGGGCCGGCATCGAGCGCTACCTCGCCCACCCCGAGGAGCTGCCGCCGATGGACGAGCTGACGGGCCGCGCCGAGAAGCGCTTCTCGCTCGCGAAGGTCGTCGGCGCGCTCCTCACGCTCGGCTTCCTCGCGTTCTTCGTGCTCGTCCTGATGGCGGGCGTGAACGACGCCGTCGTCCTCCGGCTCTTCGTCGCGTGGTTCCTCTTCAACGGCGTCATCGCCGCCGGACTCGCGCTCCTCGGCGGCGCACACTGGACGTCCGCCGGCGTCGGCGGCGCCGTCGCGTGGCTCACCTCCATCAATCCCCTGCTGGCGCCCGGCTGGTTCGCGGGCTACGTCGAGTTGCGCTACACGCCCGTGCGTATCAGCGACATCGGGACGCTGAACGAGATCATGAGCGACGAGACGCTCCCCGTCAGGGAGGTGTTCTCGCGGATGACCGACGTCCCGCTCTTCCGGCTCATCGCCGTCGTCGCGCTCACGAACGTCGGGAGCATGATCGCGAGCTTCCTCTTCATCCCGCTCGTCCTCCCGCTCGTCGGCGGGCCGTTCGACAGCGTCGGCGAAGTCCTCGCCGTGCTCCTGCGTGGCGCGCAGAACAGCCTCGACCTCATCCGGGGGCTCGTCGCGTGAACTACGTCGAACCGGTGGTTCGACTGGCGCACACTCGCCGCGCGAGGTGGCTCGCGTGAGCGCCTCGCTCACGTCGCGGCTCACCTTCAGCGCCGACGAACTGCGGGACCTGCTCGTCGCGTGGCTCGCGCTCGGTGTCGCGTTCGCGTTCTTCTACGAGCGCGTCACCGCGACGGCGCTCGCGGGCTACGTCACCTCGCGGGCGTTCCTGCTCGCGCTCGCGGCGAGCCTCCTCACGGCGGGTATCGGCTTCCTCCTCCACGAGCTCGCGCACAAGGTCGTCGCCGTCCGCTACGGGCAGGTCGCGGCGTTCCGCGCGGACTACGGGATGCTCGCGCTCGCCGTCCTCGGCGGGCTCGCGGGCTTCCTCTTCGCCGCACCGGGCGCCGTCGTCCACCGTGGCCGGCTCACCGAGCGCCAGAACGGCCTCATCGCGCTCGCCGGGCCGGTGACGAACCTCGCGCTCGCCGCGATATTCGCGCCGCTCGCCTTCCTCGGCGTCGACCTCGGGATGCGCGGCCTCTCCATCAACCTCCTGCTCGCGGGGTTCAACATGCTGCCCGTCGGGCCGCTCGACGGGAGGAGCGTCGTCTCGTGGAGCAAGGCCGTCTACGCCCTCGTCGCCGTCCCGTCCGTCCTGCTCGGCGTGGCCGCGCTGTTGTACGTCTGAGCATACATCGCTATCCTTTTCGCCCCCGATTACGCACGGTCGTGTATGAGTGAGGACGATGCCGAGGGCATGACGTACGCCGAGGCAGGCGTCGACATCGACGCGAGCGAGGCCGCGACCGCCGCGCTCGTCGACGCCGTCGCGGACGTCGGGAACACCACGGACTACGCGGGACTCGTGCCGATGGGCGAGCAGTACCTCGCGCTCGCGACGGACGGCGTCGGCACGAAACTGCTCGTCGCCGAAGCCCTCGAGGACTACTCGACGGTGGGCATCGACTGCATCGCGATGAACGTCAACGACCTCGCCGCCGCCGGCGTCGAACCCGCCGCGTTCGTCGACTACCTCGCCGTCGACGAGCCGAGCGAGGAGCTCACCGCGCAGGTCGGCGAGGGGCTCGCGGCGGGCGCCGAGGAGGCCGGGATGGCGCTCGTCGGCGGCGAGACGGCGGTCATGCCCGAAGTCGTGAAGGGCTTCGACCTCGCCGGCACCGTCGCCGGCCTCGCAGACGAGGACGACCTCCTGCCCGGCGAGGCCGAGGCGGGCGACGCGCTCGTCGGCTTCGCGTCCTCGGGCATCCACTCGAACGGCCTCACGCTCGCCCGGCAGGCCGCGACGAAGGGCGAGGGGAGCTATCACGACGACTACCCCTACGACGGCTACGACACGGTCGGCGAGGCCCTGCTGGAGCCGACGCGCATCTACACCTATCTGCTCCCGTCGCTCCACGACCTCGACATCCACGCGGCCGCGCACGTCACCGGCGGCGGCTGGACGAACCTCGCGCGGATGGGCGACTACGCCTACGACGTCACGGACCCACTCCCCGCACAGGACGTCTTCGCGTTCGTCGCCGAGCGCGGGGACGTTTCCGAGGAGGAGATGCACCGCACGTTCAACATGGGCACCGGGTTCGTCGTCGCGTGCCCCGAGGACGAGGCCGACGACCTGATCGCCACGACGGACGGCGAGCGCATCGGCACCGTTCGCGAGGGCGACGGTGTCGAGATCCGCGGCCTCACCCTCTAGACACACCACCGCCGCAACTGTTTCCCGCCGCGTGCGCGCCCGACGGACCGCTCAGACGCACATCGCGCCACAGTCGCGCCACAGTGCGCGCACCGGTGGTCGCCCGCGCGCGTCGACCGTGCCCGTGAGCGCCGGAAGTGGAGTCCGGCCGTCCGTCCGGCGAGCACGACGCGTGCGGCCGTTCCCCGTGCCGTCGTCCACTTTCACCACGGTGTACCCACGGGGTTTTATAGCCGCATAGCCAACGTCGTAGGCACGGAAATGACGTCCTTCCAGTCGACACTCGCCGATGGAGACGACGGCATCGCGGAGGAGCTCGCCGCGAGCCAGCGCGAGATCTCCATCGCCGAGTTCTTCGAGAAGAACAAGCACATGCTGGGCTTCGACTCCGGGGCCCGCGGGCTCGTCACGGCCGTCAAGGAAGCCGTCGACAACGCCCTCGACGCCACGGAGGAGGCCGGTATCCTCCCCGACATCTACGTCGAGATTCAGGAGCACGGGGACTACTACACGCTCGTCGTCGAGGACAACGGCCCCGGCATCACCAAAGAGCAGATCCCGAAGATCTTCGGCAAGCTCCTCTACGGCTCCCGCTTCCACGCCCGCGAACAGTCGCGGGGCCAGCAGGGCATCGGGATCTCGGCCGCCGTCCTCTACAGCCAGCTCACCTCCGGCACGCCCGCGAAGATCACCTCGCGCACGCAGGGCTCGAGCGAGGCCAACTACTACGAGCTCGTCATCGACACGGACACGAACGAACCGGTCATCAGCGAGGAACAGACGACGTCGTGGGACCGCTCGCACGGCACCCGCATCGAGCTCGAAATGGAGGCGAACATGCGCGCGCGGGGTCAACTCCACGACTACGTCGAGCACACCGCCGTCGTGAACCCGCACGCACGCCTCGAACTCCGCGAGCCGAAGGGCGAGTTCAAGTTCGAGCGCGCGGAGGGCGCGACCCTCCCCGCCGAGACCGAGGAGATCCGCCCGCACCCCCACGGCGTGGAACTCGGCGCGCTCATCAAGATGCTCGACCAGACGGACTCCCGGACGGTTCGGGGCTTCCTCCGCGAGGAGTTCACGCGCGTCGGCGCGAAAACCGCCGACAGTATCTGTGACGCCTTCCGCGACCGCCACTACGGCCGCGAGCTCGCGTGGACGCTCCCCACCGCGAGCGAGGCTGACCTCGAGGCCGCGCTCCGCGACGCCGTCTCGAACAAGCCCGCCGACGACACGGAGGCGTTCGCGGCCGCCGTCGCGGACGCGCTCCGCGAACGCGGCGCGCTCGCCTACACCGATCTCGAGACGCTCGTCGCCGACGCCGCCGCCGACGCCGAGGGCGCGACCTCCTTCGGCGCGACCGTCCGGGGACACGTCGTCGACGCCGCGTGGGGCGTCCTCACCGCGGACCGCCGCAGCGACCTCTACCGACACGTCGACGCCGCCACCTCGAACCAGAAGGACGACGCGACGGTGGACGCGCTCGCCGAGCGCCTCGCCGCGAAGTTCGGCGAGGAGACGCCGCGCGACCGCCTGACGCGCGACGGCCTCCGCGACTTCGTCGTGCGCGCCGCCGAGACGACCGAGGACGTCGACGGCGCGACCGTCGGCGAGACCGCCCGTGAGAACATCACGGAAGAACTCTGGATGAACGCCCACACCGTCACGGACGACCTCCCGAGCGCTGCGGACGTCGAGGGCGACCGGAACCTCGCGCGCGACCTGCTCGCCGCGATGAGTTCCGTGGACGTGATGGCGCCACCGACGTCGTGTCTCTCGCCGATCGAGGCCGACCTCATCGAGGCCGGCCTCCGCAAGGAGTTCGACGCGGAGTTCTACGCCGCCGCGACGCGCGACGCGGACGTCCACGGCGGCGACCCGTTCGTCGTCGAGGCAGGCATCGCCTACGGCGGCGACCTCGCCGCCGAGGGGACCGTGGACGTGATGCGCTTCGCGAACCGCGTCCCGCTCGTCTACCAGCGCGGCGCCTGCGCGACGACGAAGGTCCTCAAGCAGATCGGCTGGCGGAACTACGGCCTCGACCAGCCGGGCGGGAGCGGCCTGCCGAACGGCCCGTGCGTCATCATGGTGCACGTCGCCTCGACGAACGTACCGTTCACGAGCGAGTCGAAGGACGCGCTCGCGTCGGTCCCGGAGATCGAGGACGAGATCGAGCTCGCGGTCCGCGAGGCCGCCCGCGAACTGAAGAGCTTCCTGAACAAGCGCCGCTCGATGCAGAAGCGCCGCGAGAAGCAGAACGTCATCATGGACGTCCTCCCGAAGATGGCCGACAAGGTCTCGGAGATGACCGGCCGCGAGCCCGTGGCCGTCGAGGACTCGCTCGCGCGCATCATGAACAACGTCCTCGTCGAGCGCGAACGCGACGGCGAGGCCGTGACACTCACCGTCGAGAACCACACGAGCGCCGGCGCGGACCTCGAGGTCACCGAAATCGTCTCCGCCGAACCCGCGAACGTCAGCGAGGGCACCGTCGTCGAGATGGACGGCGAGTGGTTCGTGAAGTGGTCGCCCTCCGTCTCCGGCGGCGACGACGCGGCGCTCACCTACACCGTCAGCGACGACGCCGACTGCGACCTCTCCGTGAGCGGCGTCGAAGAGGAGAAACTCACCGTCAACCGATGAGCTCAGACACCACCCCAGACGACGCGGAGGCGCGCGAGCGCCTCACCGACATGGCCGCAGAGTTCTACGACCAGTTCGCCGACGGGGACGTTCCGAGCATGACGCTCCCGACGCGCTCGAAGTCGAACATCGTCTTCGACGAGGACGCGGGCGTCTGGGTGTACGGCGACCGCACCTCGACGCGCTCCGCGAACTCCGTCAGCGGCGCGCGGAAGCTCCTGAAGTCCGTCTACACCATCGACTTCCTCGCCCAGCAACTCGACGAGGACCGCTCCTCGACGCTGCGTGAACTCTACTACCTCTCCGAGTCGTGGGGCGAGGAGGAGGCGCAGTTCAACAACCAGTCGGAGTCCGACAAGCTCGTCGAGGACCTCGAAATCGTCTCCGGCGTGAAGCGCGAGGACTTCCACATGCGCCCCGAGGAATCGGGCGCGAAGGTGATGGGGCCCCTCCGCATCCGCGAGCAGACGAATCGCGGCGACCGCGAGATCCACTGTCAGGAGGACGTCGGGCAGGGCGGCTACCAGATCCCGAACAACCCCGACACCATCGAGTTCCTCGACCACGACACCGACTTCGTCCTCTGCGTGGAGACCGGTGGGATGCGCGACCGCCTCGTCGAGAACGGCTTCGACGACGAGTACAACGCCCTCGTCGTCCACCTCGGCGGCCAGCCAGCGCGCGCGACGCGGCGCCTCACCAAGCGCCTCCACGACGAACTCGACCTCCCGGTCACGGTCTTCACGGACGGTGACCCGTGGAGCTACCGCATCTTCGGATCCGTCTCCTACGGGTCGATCAAGTCCGCGCACCTCTCGGAGTACCTCGCGACGCCGGACGCGCAGTTCATCGGCATCCGGCCCGCCGACATCGTCGAGTACGACCTCCCCACCGACCCGCTCGGTGACTCGGACGTGAACGCCCTCGAGAGCGAACTCGAGGACCCGCGCTTCCAGTCCGACTTCTGGACGGAGCAGATCGAGCTCCAGCTCGACATCGGGAAGAAGGCCGAACAGCAGGCGCTCGCCTCGCGCGGGCTGGACTTCGTCACGGACACCTACCTCCCCGAGCGACTGGACGAGATGGGCGTCCTGTAGGCGTTATTCTCCCTCGCGCGGCCGGTCGAGCACCACGGGGACGCCGCGCGAGGCGACGTCGGCGGCGAACGCTTCGTCGTCCGCGGCGAGCGCGCCGAACGTGTTGTAGTGGATGGGGAGCACGAGGTCCGGGCGCAGGTCGTGCGCGAGGTCGGCGGCGCCGTGGCGGTCCATCGTGAACGACTGGGCGATGGACGGGAGGAGGACGTCCACGTCGAGGTCGCCGTGCTCGTCGACGACGTCCGAGTCGCCCGTCCAGAAGTACGCGCGTTCGTCGAGCACGAAGCGATACCCACAGCCGAACTCGTAAGGGTGGTCGTCGCGCGGGCCGTCCGCGCGGTTGTACGCGGGCACGACGTCGATACCGACGCCCGCGACGTCGAGGTGGTCGCCGTACGCGACGCGCTCGATCTCGTAGTCGAGGTCTTCGGGCTCCGCGACATCGCGTCCGGAGCTCTCGCGGACGCCCTCGGCGGAGACGCCCTCGTAGACGACGACGGTGGCGTCCGACGTCGCGACGCGGCGCACGCCCTCGTCGTCGTAGTGGTGGTCGTGCGTGACGAGGACGACGTCGCCGTCGCGCGCGTCGTACGCCCGCCCGTGGGGATGCGGGTGGGTGCCGTAGTCGTCGTCCCACGCCCCGTCGAGCGTGCCGTAGCGCCCGGGGTCCGTGTAGACGACGGTGCCGTCCGCCGTCTCGACGCGAGCGCACGCGTAGCCGAGCCACTCGAGCGTGTGCGAACCGAAGGTGACGGTCATACCGAGACGTGTGCGTTCGCGCTCCTAAAGCTACGCCTCGCGGAAGACCCGGACGGCCGCCCCGATGTCGTCCACCACGACGTCCGCGTCGGGCCCGCCGTCCGCGCGCCCGAGGCCGGTCCGCACGCGGACGGTGGTCATCCCGGCGCGCTCGCCGAACGCGACGTCCGTCGCGGGGTTGTCGCCGACGACGACGGTGTCCGCGGCGGGGACGCCGAGGCGCTCCGCGACGATGCCCGCGGTCTCCACGGAGGGTTTGCCGAGGACGACGTCCGGGTCGCGCTCGACGACGCCCGAAATCGCGTGGACGACGGCGCCCGACCCCGGGACCGGGCCGTCGGGTGTCGGAATGGTGCGGTCGGGGTCGGTGCCGACGAAGCCGACGGCCCCCGAGTCGCCGAACGCGCGCAGCGCCGCGTGCATGTCGTCGTAGTCGAAGTCGGGGTCATAGCCGGCGACGACGCACTCGCACGCCGTGGGGTCGGCGACGAGCGAGACGCCGGCGTCGCGGAGCTGCGCGACGATGTCGTCGCCGGCGATCGCGTAGACCGCGTCGTCGGCGTGGTGCTCGCGGAGGTAGGCGAGCGTGGCCGTGCAGGCGGTCACGACCTCCGCTGGCGCGGCCTCGATGCCGAGGTCGCGCAGGCGCGCCGCGTACGCCTCCGGAGGGACCGTCGGGTTGTTCGTGAGGAAGCAGACGGCCTCGACGCGCTCGCGGATCGCCGCCGCCGCGTCGCGCGCGCCCGGGAGGAGGCCGTCGCCGCTCACCAGCGTGCCGTCGAGGTCGAGGACGGCGGCGCGCGGCGTCACTGGCTCTCGACGAGGCGCTCGACGCGCTCGAGGGAGTCCGCGCTCTCCGGCGTCTTGTCGTCGCGGACGGCGAGGAAGCGCGGGAAGCGAAGCGCGTACCCCGAGGAGTACGTCGGCGAGCGCTGGATCTCCTCGTACCCCACCTCGAAGACGACCTGTGGGTCGACCTCGAGCGTCTGGCCGTCCTCGCGGACGACGTGCGGCTCGACGAGGTCGGTGAGGTCGGCGAGTTCGTCGTCCGAGATGCCGGTCGCGACCTTCCCGATGGTCTCGTAGCCGTCCTCGGTGCGCGCGGAGAGGAGGAACGTCCCGAGGAGCGAGGCGCGTCGGCCCTCGCCCCACTCCGCGCCCGTCACGACGAGGTCGAGCGTCTCGACGTCGGGCTTGCGCTTCAGCCACTGCTTCCCGCGCTTGCCCGGGGTGTAGGTCGACTCGGGGTCCTTGAGCATCACGCCCTCGTGGCCGGCCTCGAGGGCGTCCGCCTCGAACGCCTCGATGTCGTCGGCGTCGTCCGAGAGCAGGAGCTCTGAGACGGCGTCCGTCCCCGCGAGCAGGGCCGCGAGCGCGTCGTGGCGCTCGGTGAGCGGCGCGTCGAGGAGGTCCGCGCCGTCCGCGTGCAGGCAGTCGAACGCCCGCAACTCGACGGCGACCTCCTCGCGCATCCGCTCGACGTCGTGCTTCCGGCGGAAGCGCCTGAGCACCTCCTGAAACGGGAGCGGGCTTCCGTCCTCGGCGACGGCGACGACTTCGCCGTCGAGTATCGCGGGGGCGTCGAGGTGGCGCTCGGCGAACTCCACGACCTCGGGGAGCGCGGCCGTCACCTCCTCCATGTTCCGGCTGAAGACCTCCGTGCGGCCGTCGGGGTCGTGGTGCAACTGGACGCGCGCGCCGTCGAACTTCGTCTCGACGGCGACGGTCTCCCACGCCTCGATGGCGTCCGCGACGCTCCCCGCCTGCGCGAGCATCGCCTGGACGGGCCGGCCCACCTCGAGGTGGATGCCCGCGAGGCCGGCGGCGCCCTCCTCGCGCGCGGTCTCCGCGACGAGGCCGTAGTCGTTCGACACCTGGAGGGCGCGCGCGACCGCCGCGACGTCGACGTCGAAGGCCTCGGCGATGGCGTCCCGGACGGTGCCCTCGCCGACGCCGATGCGCATCTCGGAGAGGACGAGGCGCGCGAGGTAGCGCGCTTCGGCGTCGCCGTCGCAGCGCGAGAGGAGGCCGAAGAGCGTCGCCACCTTCTCGTCCTGGCTCCCGGCGCCTTCGGCGGCGGCGAGTCCCGCGAGCTCGTCGTACACCTCCCGGACGGTGGGGCCCGGCGCTCCGTCGGTCGCTCCGAACGCGCCGAGGCCGCGCTGGCCGCCGGTGTCGTAGCTCGCGGCGACGCGCCCGATGTCGCCCTCCTCCGCGAGACGCGCCTCGACGTCCGCCGCCTCGACGTTCGGCCCGGCGGCGCGCGCGATCGCCTCGTGGCAGAGACTCGGCCCGACGTCGAGTGTGCGCTCGCTGTACGCGGGGAAGACGCGCCCCTGCACGAAGCGCGCGACGACCCCGAGGTCCGCGTCCGCCTCCGCGAAGAGGTCGGCGACGAGCGACACGACTTCGAGGTCCGCGGGCTCGGCCTCGATACCGGCCGCGTGCTCGGCGAACTCGGCGAACTCCATTTGCCTCACGTAGCCGGAGCGCGGACTTAAGACACGCGGACGTCGGAGGCGTCCGCGGGCAGAGCGCGCGGTGAAACCGCGAGCCACGCGGAGGCGAGCCCACGTCGCGGCGTCCGCGACCAGCACGAGCACCGACGACGCGGCCGCCGAAAGCCGACCGCTTTAGTCGCGCGGGACGCACAGGGACAGGTATGAGCGACGACGACGGCGACCTCGACGAGGCGGTCACACAGTTCCTCGCGGGCGCGGACAGCGTCTACGAGGACTACGAGCGCGGCTACACGGACGCGGACGCGGCGCTCCACGTGCTCGAGAGCCATTTGCAGGAACTTCGGGAGGCCCACGAGGAGTCGTAGGGACTCGGGCGGGTCTTTCAAGTCCTGACCGCCCGAAGCCGACGGCATGGCTGAGTCGGAACTCGCACGCGACGTGGAGTCGGTGCTGGACGTGGACCCGGAGGCGTTCCAGGAGCGCGTGCGCGAGGACGCGGACGTCATCAAGGCGGAGATCGAGGCGGGGACGTTCGACAACCCGCAGGCCATCGTCGGCCTCGAGTACGAGTTCTACGGCGTCTCGGATGACGGCTCGCTCGCGCGCATCCCGCGTCGCCTCCTCGAGTTCGTCGGCTTCGAGAAGGAGCTCGGCCTCCACAACGCGGAGATGACGGCGAGCCCGCAGCCGCTGAACGAGTTCGGCCTCGAGGCGCAGGAGGCCGAAGTGCGCGCGCGCCTCGAAGCCGCCGCGGAGCCGATGGACGCGGAGGGGCTCCACCTCGTGAGCGACGCGATGTGGACGATTCCGCCGGAGGGCGAGACGGCGCGCGAGTACCTGACGGCGAGCGTGACCGACTCCGGGGTCGAGATCGCGACGAACATGAGCGCCTCGACGCGCTATCACGCGATGGCGAACACGGACGAACCGGCGGGAATGGTGCTCGACGCCCCGCACGTCTCGCTCGACGCGGACACCGTGATGCCGGAAGCGCTCATCACCTCCATCCAGCCCCACTATCAGGTGCCCCAAGCCGTCGACCTCCCGACCTACTTCCGGTACGCGGTGCGACTCGCCGGCCCGCTCGTGGCGCTGGGCGTGAACTCGCCGTTCTACCCGCCGGACCTCTACGACGCCGAGGCGAGTCCGGCGGCGATCCTCGAGGAGGGCCACGACGAGGCGCGCATCGACGTCTTCGAGTCCGTGCTGAACGTCCCGGGCGAGCAGGAGAAGGTGCGCTTCCCCCGGGACTTCGAGAGCGTGCAGGACGCCGTGGACGCCGTCGTCGAGGACGACACCATCGTCCCGATGCCCGTGGAGACGGGCGGGCGCTTCGACGACGAGTTCGCGCACTTCCGCATGAAGCACGGCACCTACTGGCGCTGGGTGCGCCCGGTGTTCGGCGGTTCCTCGAAGGAGTCCGCGAACGCCCGCATCGAGTTCCGCCCGCTGCCCGGTCAGCCGACCGTTCGGGACACGATGGCGTTTCAGGCGCTCCTCGCGGGGTCGCTAGAGGCGATGGTTGCACGCGACCACCCGCTCTACGACCTCCCGTGGGAGACGGCGCGCGAGAACTTCTACGCCGCCGTCCGCGACGGGAGCGACGCAGAGTTGACCTATCTCGGGCCGGACGGGGAGACGACGGACGCGACGGAGATGTACACCGACCTCTTCGAGCAGGCCGAGGCGGGCCTGCGGGCGCGCGGCCTCGACGAGGAGACGGCCGCGAAGTACCTCTGGCCGCTCCGCCAGCGCGCCCGCCACGGCATCACGCCCGCCGACTGGAAGCGCGAGCGCGTCCGCGAGAACCTCGACGATGGGGCGTCCTTCGAGAACGCGGTCTACGACATGCAGTTCGACTACCTCGAACACCAGCGCGACACGCTCATCACCGGGAGCTTCGCGGACTGGACCGGTCGAGGCGGTGAGGTCGAGGCGGCGAACCACCGGAGCAATCGGCGCGGATAGGCGGACGGACGGGCCGTCGACACGCGTCGTCGGTCGCCGTCGCTACGCGACGTGAAAGAACGGAAGAACGGAGGAAGCGAGTACTGCGCGCGTTACAGGACGTCCTCGACGTCCTGATGGCCGACGATCTCGACGGTGTCCTCGGTGATCTTCGTGAGGTGGATGCCGTTGCCGGAGGCGGTGTCGCGTTCGCTCGCGGCCTGAATGGCCTTCGCGCCGATCTGCTCGGCCTCGTCCATCGTCAGGTCGTCGCGGTAGTTGTTCTCGAGGGTACCGAGCGCGTACGGCATCCCGGAGCCCTGTGCGGTGTACTTATCGGAGAGCGAGGAGCCGCTCGGGTCGAGGCTGTAGACGTGCGAGCCCTCCTCGTCGACGCCGCCGAGGATCGGGACGACCATGAAGAACGGGCCGCCGCGAAGGAGGTTGGAGGCCATCGTCGCGAGCGCGTTGATGGACATGCGCTCGCCCCGACGGGCCTCGTAGAGGTTCGACTCGGCCTTCAGCGTGCGGATGAAGGACTGCGCGCCGCCGACGCTCCCGGAGATGGAGAGTGCGGCGTTCTCCTGGATCTGCTCGACCTTCTGGACGTTCTTGTTGGAGACGACGCGGCCACCGAGGCTGGCGCGCATGTCGGAGGCCATGAGGACGCCCTCCTCGGTGGTGATGCCGACGATGGTCGTGCCGGTCTTGTTGATGTTGTCCATGTCCTGCTCGCTCATGTTGTTCTCGGGCACGTGGCCGAGCTCCGGCTCGTAGGGGTTGCCGGGACCGTTGGGGAGGCGCTCTGCATTCCGCGAGAACTCGGAGCCCTGACTGGGGTTATACATTGAGTGTCGATAGTCGCGGGTGACGTATAAAATCCACCCTTCCGGCGGGTACTCGGGGGTCCGTCGGCGGCCTCTTCAGCGCGTGCTCCGGTAGGCGTCCCCGGAGCGCTCGAGGAGCCGGTGGACGGGAAGGGTGACGCCGAGGCGTCGCGTGATGGTCGCGAGCGGGAGCAGCGTGAGTGCGACGGCGAGCGTGAACTGGTACTGGACGGCGGTGACGAGACGGGCGAACCGTGTGCGCATCTGCTTGCTCACCTCTCATCGGACCACCGCATAAGTAGCTTGCCGATGTGGGTAACTCACACGACCCGACGCTGTCTGGCGATTCAACTCGGGTTCGCGTCGGTGCAACTCGGCTTGCTGCGTCCCGCCCGTGGTCCGTCACCGAGGGCGACGTGACGGCACACGTTGGCGTAAGTTATGGAGATAATCGCGGTCACGTCCGCGCCACGGCACGTCGCCGACGCGCGCGACGCCCGGCAACCACAAGACACGACTACCCGGGGTCCTTGTCTCCGGTATGAGCAACTACGTCGTGGCGATGGAGGCCGCGTGGCTGGTTCGTGACGTCGAGGAGTCGGACGACGCTATCGGTGTCGCGGTCAGCGAAGCGGGCCGTCGACTGAACGACCAAGACCTCGACTACGTCGAAGTCGAGGCCGGCGTCACGGGCTGCCCGGCCTGTGGCGAACCGCTCGACGCGGCGTTCCTCGCCGCCGAGACGGCGCTCGTCGGTCTCATGCTCGAACTCACCGTCTTCAACGCGGACTCCGAGGAGCACGCCTCGCGAATCGCGAAGAGCGAGGTCGGCGGGGCGCTCCGCGACGTCCCCCTCGAAGTCATCGAGGTCGTCGAAGAGCCGGAAGACGGGGAGTAGACTTATCTATAACTTCGGGTAATTACGGCTATGTATCTCCCCACGCCCCAGGACCTCCGGGAACGCCGGAACGCCCTCGGGCTGACGCAGAGCGAACTCGCCGAGCGGGCGGGCGTCTCACAGCCCCTCATCGCGCGCATCGAGGGCGGGGACGTCGACCCCCGGCTCTCGACGCTGCGGCGCATCGTCGAGGCGCTCGACGAAGCCGAGGGCGACGTCGTCCGCGCGCGCGACCTGATGCACTCCGAAGTCGTGAGCGTCGCGCCGAGCGACGCCGTCCACGACGCCGTCGACCAGATGCAGACGGCGGGCTACTCACAGCTCCCAGTCATCGCCGACGGCGTTCCCGTGGGGTCGATCAGCGAGAGCGACGTCGTGCACGCGGGCGCGGACGTCGGCGACAACCCCGTTCGCGAGGTGATGAGCGAGTCCTTCCCCACCGTCTCACCAGACGCCACCCTCGATGAGGTGTCGAGCCTCCTCGATCACTACACGGCCGTCATCGTCACCGAGGACGGCGATACCGTCGGTATCATCACGCAGGCCGACGTCGCCGCGCACGTCAGCTGAACCGGCTTGGGGGGCGTCCGCGATTCGCGCGCCTACGCGCGCGTGTACGAGAGTTTATACGGGAGGGAATACTAGACGCACTCAATCCCCATGCCAGACTCAGGCGAGTACGGAGCCGGGCAGATTCAGGTGCTCGAAGGACTGGAAGCGGTCCGAAAGCGCCCGGCGATGTACATCGGTTCTACCGACGCACGGGGTCTCCACCACCTCGTCTACGAGGTCGTGGACAACTCCATCGACGAGGCGCTCGCCGGCCACTGCGACGAGATCACCGTCACGCTTCACGACGACGGCTCGGTCAGCGTCGAGGACGACGGCCGCGGCATCCCCATCGACACGCACGCGGAGTACGACCGGCCGGCCGTCGAGGTCATCCTCACCGTCCTCCACGCCGGCGGGAAGTTCGACAACAAGTCCTATCAGGTCAGCGGCGGCCTCCACGGCGTCGGCGTCTCCGTGGTGAACGCCCTCTCCGAGCAACTCGCGGTCGTCGTCGACCGCGAGGGCGGGCGCTTCCGCGAGCGCTTCGAGCGCGGCGAGCCCGTCACCGACCTCGAACGCATCACGGACGTCCCCGACGACCAGACCGGGACGCTCATCCGCTTCACGCCGGACTCGGAGATCTTCGAGACGACCGACTTCAAGTTCGAGACCCTTGAGAGCCGCCTCCGCGAGCTCGCGTTCCTCAACAGCGGCGTCACCATCACTCTCCAAGACGAGCGCGAGGGCGAGGACGGCCGCGAGACCTCCTTCCACTACGAGGGCGGCATCCGCGAGTTCGTCGAGTACCTCAACGAGTCCCGCACGGCGCTCCACGAGGACGTCATCTACCTCACCGGCGAGGAGCAGGACGTGCAGGTCGAGATCGCGATGCAGGCGACCGACGACCTCCAGTCCTCGACGCACGCGTTCGCGAACAACATCAACACCCGCGAGGGCGGTACGCATCTCACGGGGTTCAAGACGGCGCTGACGCGCACCGTCAACGACTACGCGAGCGAGCACGGTCTCCTGAAGGAACTCGACGGCGAGAACCTCAAGGGCGAGGACATCCGCGAGGGGCTCACCGCCGTCGTCTCCATCAAGCACCCCGACCCGCAGTTCGAGGGGCAGACGAAGACGAAGCTCGGGAACTCCGAGGTTCGAGGCATCGTCGAGTCCACCGTCCACGACGGCCTCGGCACCTACTTCGAGGAGCACCCGGACACCGCCGAAGCCGTCGTCGAGAAGGCCGTCGAGGCCGCGAAGGCCCGGAAGGCGGCACAGAAGGCCGAGGAGCTGACGCGCCGGAAGAACGCCCTCGAGTCGGGTGCGCTCCCCGGGAAGCTCGCGGACTGCCAGACGCGCGAGCCCGAGGACGCCGAGCTATTCATCGTCGAGGGCGACTCGGCTGGCGGCTCCGCGAAGCAGGCCCGCGATCGGGAGTTCCAGGCGGTGCTCCCCATCAAGGGGAAGATCCTGAACGTCGAGAAACACCGCCTCGACCGGATCCTGGAGAACGACGAGATCCGCGCGCTCATCACCGCTGCCGGCACCGGCATCGGCGAGGAGTTCGACATCGAGGAGCTGCGCTACGACAAGATCATCTTCGCGACGGACGCCGACGTCGACGGCGCGCACATCCGCACGCTCCTCCTCACGTTCTTCTACCGGCACATGCGCCCGCTCCTCGAAGGCGGGCACGTCTACGCCATCCAGCCGCCGCTCTACCGCATCCGCTATCGCGGCGAGACCTTCGATGCGATGACGGAGGAGGAGCGCGACCGCATCATCGAGGAGCGGTGCAACGGGAACCCGAGTCAGGTCCAGCGCTTCAAGGGCCTCGGGGAGATGAACCCCGAGCAGCTCTGGGACACCTCGATGAACCCCGAGAACCGCGTCCTGAAGAAGTTCACCGTCGAGGACGCCGCCGAGGCCGACCGGATGTTCAGCGTGCTGATGGGCGACGCGGTCGGCCCGCGCAAGCAGTTCATCCAGGAGCACGCGACGGACGCCAAATGGGTCGACATCTGATAGATGAGTTCCGAATCACCTGACGTACCCGACGACGACGACGTCGCACAGCGCGTGAAGAACGTGCGCGTCGAGGAGGAGATGGAGCAGTCCTACATCGACTACGCGATGAGCGTCATCGCGGGTCGTGCCCTCCCCGACGTGCGCGACGGCCTGAAGCCCGTCCACCGGCGCATCCTCTACGCGATGCACGAGGCTGGCGTCAGCAGCGGCTCCGCACACCGGAAGAGCTCGTCCATCGTCGGCGAGACGATGGGTGACTACCACCCGCACGGCGACTCCGCCATCTACGACACGCTCGTGCGGATGGCCCAGCCGTTCTCGATGCGCGAGCCGCTCGTGGACGGTCAGGGGAACTTCGGCAGCATCGACGGCGACCCGCCGGCGGCGATGCGCTACACGGAGGCGCGCATGGCGCCCATCGCCGAGGAGCTGCTCGCGGACATCGACATGGACACGGTGGACTTCGAGGCGAACTACGACGGCCGCCTCGAGGAGCCGTCCGTCCTCCCCGCGTCGTTCCCGAACCTCCTCGTGAACGGCTCCTCGGGTATCGCGGTCGGGATGAGCACGAACGTCCCGCCGCACAACCTCGGGGAGGTCATCGACGCGACGGTCCACCTCATCGAGAACCCGGACTGCTCGATCCCGGACCTGATGGAGCACGTGCCCGCGCCGGACTTCCCGACGGGCGCGAACATCGTCGGCCGGAACGCCATCCGGAAGGCCTACCAGACGGGTCGCGGGCGCTTGCGCGTCCGCGCCGAGTACCACGTCGAGGAGAACGACCGCGGGAGCGACTCCATCGTCATCACGGAACTCCCCTACCAGCAGAACAAGTCCCGCCTCGTCGAGCGCATCGCGGAGGACGTGAACGACGGGTCGCTCGAGGGCGTTCGCGACCTTCGCGACGAGTCCGACCGGGACGGCATCCGCGTCGTCGTCGAGCTGAAGTCGAACGCGAACACGGACATCGTGGAGAACCACCTCCTCGAGTCCCACCTCGAGCGGACGTTCGGCGTCATCAACCTCGCGCTCGTCGACGGCCAGCCGGAAGTCCTCACGCTGAAGGAGATGCTCGAGCACTACCTCGAGCACCGCAAGACGGTCGTGCGCCGTCGCTCCGAGCACGAGCTCGCGGAGAAGGAGGAGCGCGCGCACATCCTCGAGGGCCGCCTCCGCGCCCTCGAGAACGCCGAGGACGTCGTGGAGACGATTCGCGACGCCGCCGACCGCGACGCCGCGCGGGCCGCGCTCAGCGAAACCTTCGACTTCAGCGATTCGCAGGCCGCACACATCGTCCGCATGCAGCTCGGGAGCCTCACGTCGATGGAGGCCGCGGAGATCGAGGACGAGTACGAGGAGGTCACCGCACGCATCGAGCGCCTCGAGGAGATCCTCGGTGACGAGAGCGAACTGCTCGGCGTCATCGAGTCGGAGCTGCGCGAGCTGCGCGAGGAGTACGCGAACGAGCGCCGGACGCGCGTCATCGAGAGCACGGGCGAGGTGACGGACGAGGACCTCATTCCGGAGGAGCGCGTCGTCGTCACGCTCTCCGAGGGCGATTACATCAAGCGCACGCCCGTTGAGACGTTCACCCGCCAGCACCGCGCCGGGAAGGGCGTCATCGGCACCGACCTGAAGGAGGGCGACCGCGTCTCCACGGTGTTCACGGCGTCGACGCACGACTACCTCCTCTGCTTCACGGATCAGGGGCAGGTCTACCGCCTGAAGGTGTATCAGGTGCCGGAGATGTCCCGGACGGCGCGCGGCACGTCGGCGGTGAACGTCATCGACCTCGACGACGACGAGGAGATTTCGGCGGTCGTCACCGCCGACGACCTCGACTTCGACTCCGAGGAGGAGTACCTCACGATGGCGACCCGCGACGGCTACGTGAAGCGCACCGCCGTCTCGGAGTTCGCGAACATCCGCTCGTCCGGCATTCGCGCCGTGAAACTCGAGCACGGCGACGCGCTCGTCGACGTCGAGGTGACGGACGGCGACGGCGACGTGATCCTCGGCACCGAGGAGGGGATGGCGATCCGCTTCGACGAGTCCGAAGCGCGACCGATGGGACGCTCCGCGCGCGGCGTGCGCGGCGTGAAACTCGGGGACGGCGACCGAATCGCTGGCGTCGCCGCCGCGTACGACGGAGACGAGCGCGACCTCCTGACCGTCACCGAGTACGGCTACGGGAAGCGCACGGCCCTCACCGAGTACCGCCGCCAGTCCCGCAACGGGAAGGGGCTCGTCGACATCAAGACCGGCCAGCGCAACGGCCGCGTCGCGAGCGTCCACGTCGTCGACGACGACGACGAGTTCGTCGCGATGAGCGAAGACGGCCAGATCATGCGCGCGCCCGTCTCCGAGGTCTCGGAGTACGGCCGGAACACGCAGGGCGTCACCGTGATGGACCTCGAGTCCCACGACCGCCTCGCCGCCGTCGACGTCTTCACGCCAGACCCGGCGGACGACTAGCGGCACTCACGTAGCTCTTTGTACTTCCACCCGTAGTGGGTGCGTATCGTGAACGCGACACAGCGACGACTGCGTGCGGGTGGCGTCGGCGTTCGGGGGACGGACCACGGAGGAAGCCGTGCGTAACGGCGCACGGGCCCTCATCGGCCTGCTCGCCATCGCGCTTCTCGCGGCGGCACTGCTCTTCTCGGGCGGTTTCAGCGCGCCGGACGCACCCGAACCGAACGCGAGCGTGAGCGTCGCCACGGACACGACCGCCGACGACATCGAGGTGATGACGGTGAACGTGCGCGCGATGAGCGACGCGGAAGCGGTCCGGCTCGTCGGGCCGCGCGGCGACGTCGTCGACGAGACGGCGCACGCGAACGCGACGCTCTACGCGTACCCCGCGCGCACGGGGACGTATCGCGTGCTCGCGGTGCGCGGCGCGGAGACGCGGACGGTCCGCTCCGTCTCGCACGCCTGCACGGGCTTCTGCCCGGACGTCGTCGTGGACGCGGCCGGGCCGCCCGGCGTAACGTACACCGACCTCGCGCTCGCCGCGTGGCACGCCCACCCGGGCGAGACGCTCTACGTGCGCAACGGCACCTACTACGAGACCTACGTCGGCCTCGGCGCGCGCGGACAGGTGCTCGACGGCCTCAGCATCGTCGGACAGTCGCGCTCGGGCGTCGTCATCGAGGGCGACGTGAACGCCACCCAGCGCGACCTCCTCTACGTCGAGCTCGCGGCGAACGTCTCCGTCTCGAACCTGACGCTGCACGCGGACGGCGACAGCGGCCTCACGACCTACGGGTCGAACACGGCCGTCTCGAACGTCACCGTGACGAACGTCGGGTCGAACGCCCTCCAGGTGTTCGCGCCCGCGACGATCCGCGACGTGCGGGCGACTGGCGCGGGGAACATCAGCCTCTACGTCGGCGGCGCGGCGAACGGGACGACGGTCCGCGACGTACACCTCTCCGGCGGGGCGGTCGGCGCGTATCTCGCGGCGACCGCTTCCGACGTCTCGTTCGCGCGGACGGCGTTCACCAACGCGAGCCGCCACGGTCTCTACGTCGAGGAGGACGCGACGGCCGTCGGCCTCACGGCCGCGAGCTTCTACGGGAACGGCGAGGGCGCGGTCTACAACGGCGACGCCGTCGGCGTCCTCGACGCCACCGGTTCCTACTGGGGCGCGACGAACGTGACGGCCGACTGCGGGCCCGTTCCGGCGCACCTCGACCCCGACCCCGAGCGCGTGAACGCGTCGAACCCACGCTGTGAGCTGTGAGGGCGACACACGTAGCGCGTGGCGGACCGGCTACGCGCCGACATGGGCGTGGCCCGCCACAGGTCGAGTCTCGGTAGGCGACGGACGCGGTCGCACGCGGCCGCACGAGCGGGCTCGGACGCACCGACCACCGCGGGCGCTCAGAGGATGCGCTTGCCGAGCGCGCTCGCCGCGAGTTCGGCCGCCATCTCGGCCGTCCGGTTGGACTGGTCGAGAATCGGGTTCACCTCCACGAGCTCCATCGAGCGCAGGATGCCGTCCTCGGCGTCGCGGTTCGCGACGGCCTCGAGCGCCCAGTGGGCCTCCCGGTAGGTCGCCCCGCCCCGGACCGGCGTCCCGACGCCCGGCGCTTCGTTCGGGTCGAGCCAGTCGAGGTCGAAGGAGACGTGGACGCCGTCGACGCCCGCGCTCGCGACGTCGAGCGCCTCCTCGACGACCGTGCTGATGCCGCGCTCGTCGATGTCGGACATCGTGAACGCCGTCACGTCGCTCTCGTTGATCGCTTCGCGCTCGTGCTCGTCGATGTCGCGGAGGCCGACGAAGACGACGTTCTCCTCGCGCAGGCCGTCCGCGCGCGCCCACGTCGCGTCCGCGAACGACCCCTTCCCGAGCGCGGCCGCGACCGGCATCCCGTGAACGTTCCCGGAGGGACTCGTCTCCGGCGTGTTGAAGTCGCCGTGCGCGTCGAACCAGACCGCGCCCACCTCGGCGTCGCGCGCGGTGCCGGCGAGCGACCCGATGGCGATGCTGTGGTCGCCGCCGAGGACGAGCGGGAACTCGCCGTCCGCGAGGCTGTCGGCGACGGCGTCCGCGAGCGTCCGGGAGACCTCGCGCGTCTCGCGGAGGAACTTCGCCTTCCCGACGGTGGGCTGTTCGCGGTCCGGGTCGCGCTCCTCCGCGCGCGGCACCGCGAGGTCGCCGGCGTCGTGGACGGTCGCGCCCGTCACCTCGATACCGGCCGCGAGGTCCGCGTAGCGGATGGCCGACGGCCCCATGTCGACGCCGCGCCGGTTCGCGCCGTAGTCCGAGGGTGCCCCGATGATCCGCACGTCTCGAGTCATACCCGGAGATGGGTGCGGGCGCGGCTAAAAAGCGGCGGGCTCGATGCGCTCACGCCTCAGCGCGCTCGGCGTTCGCGTTTTCGCGACGCCTCCCTACCGGTCGTCGTCGCGGTAC
Source organism: Halarchaeum grantii (assembly GCF_014647455.2). Classification (NCBI taxonomy): domain Archaea; kingdom Methanobacteriati; phylum Methanobacteriota; class Halobacteria; order Halobacteriales; family Halobacteriaceae; genus Halarchaeum; species Halarchaeum grantii. The sequence continues at coordinate 208,516 of NZ_BMPF01000001.1, forward strand.
GGCTCACAGACCATCTCGACGCCCTCCTCGAAGCTAATCTCGGGCTCCCAGCCGGTTGCCGAGTTGATCTTCGAGATGTCGGCCTTCGTGTGGTAGACGTAGTTGTCGAGCGGGACGGGCTCGTACTCGGGTTCGACGTCCGTGCCGAGCGCGTCGTTGATCAGCTCGACCATCTCGTTGAACGAGTAGCTCTCGCCGGTGCCAAGGTTGTAGACGCCGTCGAGTTCGTGCTCGGCGGTGCGCACGAGGCCGGTGACGATGTCGGAGACGTGCGTGAAGTCGCGGGTCTGCGAGCCGTCGCCCCAGAGGACGGGCGACTCGCCGTTCGCGATCTGCTCGGTGAACTGCGAGACGGTGTTCGCGTACTCGCCCTTGTGCTCCTCGGCGCCGCCGTACCCCTGATAGACGGAGAAGAAGCGCATCCCCGCGAGCGTCAGCTCGTCGTAGAAGTTCGAGTAGTACTCGGCGTAGCGCTCCCGACCCAGCATCGAGGCGTCGTAGCCGGTCGCGGCGTCCACGGGCATGTCCTCGGGGCAGGGTTCGGTCTGACTGCCGTAGATGGAGGAGGTCGTCGCGTAGACGAACGTCTCACAGCCCGCGTCGCGGGCCTGCTCGACGACGTTGATGAACCCCTCGACGTTCACGCGCGCGCCCTGCCGGGGGTTCTCCTCGAGCATTTGCCGCGAGGAGAGCGCGGCGAGGTGGAAGACGACGTCGACGTCGGTCGGGAGGTCCTCGTCGAGGACGTCGGCCTCGACGTACTCGACGTCCGGGTCGAGGTTCTCCGGGGTGCCGAGGTAGCCGTTGTCGAGCGCGATGACGTCGTTGTCCTCGGCGAGGCGGTTCGCGAGGTTCGAGCCGATGAAACCGGCGCCGCCCGTGACGAGGACGCGTTTCCCGTTCATACGCGTCGATTGCACCCGGCCGACGAAAATCCATCGGATATGTGACGGGAGGGGACGTCTACCGAGCTACGCGACGCTATCACGTCTCAGGGGTGCTGAGTGTGGCCGTTCGATGGCTAACGAGGTTGAGAAGCAACCGAATGGTCGGTATATCGGGGGCGACGCGCCTCCGGAGAAGTACGTATTCGGGGGTTTTATGCGCTCGCCAGCCCTATTGTCGACAATGTCATCGATCGAACTCACGCCGAGTCAGAAGACTATCTTGCGGGCTCTCGTAGACCTCTACACGCAGCAGGAGGAGGCGGTGAAGGGTGAGGACATCGCCGAGGAAGTCGACCGGAACCCCGGCACCATCCGCAACCAGATGCAGAGCCTCAAAGCCCTCCAGCTCGTCGAGGGCGTCCCCGGCCCGAAGGGCGGGTACAAGCCGACGTCGAACGCCTACAAGGCCCTCGACGTCCAGGAGCTCGACTCCGCCGCCGAAGTCCCCGTCTTCCACGACGGCGAGGAACACGAGGGCGCGAACGTCCAGGAGATCAGCCTGACGAGCGTCCACCACCCCGACCTCTGCCGTGCGGAGATCCACCTCCGCGGGAGCGTGCGCGACTTCCACGAGGGCGACCACGTCCTCGTCGGCCCGACGCCGCTCTCCAAGCTCGTCGTCGAGGGTACCGTCGACGGGAAGGACGACACGGGCAACGTCCTCATCCTCAAGATCGACCGGATGGAAGCCCCCGCTGAAGCACCCGAACACTAGCTGACTCGGCGCCCGTCTATTTCGTCGTCTCTCTCTCGCCGCATTCCAAAGGCTTTGTATTCCAGGGATGCGGACCCCAGAGCATGGCTACCAGAGTCGTCGTTCTCGGCGCCGGCTACGCGGGCGCCGGCGCGGTCAAGTCGCTCCAGAAGCATCTCCCCGAACGCGCCCAACTGACGTGGGTCGCGGAGAACGACTACCACTTCGTCCTCCACGAGTCCCACCGCATCATCCGCGACGCGAGCGTCAAGGACAAGCTCTCCATCCCGGTCGACGACATCAAGGACCCCGAGACGGAGTTCGTGCAGGGCGACGTCGCGGACGTCGACGTCGACGAGCGCGTCGTCTCGCTCGCCGACGACACCACAATCGAGTACGACTACGTCCTCGTCGCCATCGGCTCGGACACCGCGACGTACGGCATCGAGGGGATGGGCGAGCATCCGCTCACCCTCAAGAGCCGCGACGACGCCGTCGAAATCCACGAGCAGGTGAAGGAGGCCGCGCGCGACGCCACCCGCGACGACCCCGCGCAGGTCGTCATCGGCGGTGCCGGCCTCTCGGGCATCCAGTCCGCCGGCGAGGTCGCGGAGTTCCGCGACCGGAACCACGCCCCCATCGACGTGACGCTCGTCGAGGCGCTCCCCGAGATCTTCCCGCCGGGTAACGCGGAGATTCAGGGCGCGCTCCGGCACCGCCTCGAAGAGCGCGATATCGACATCCTCACCGACGACCCGATCACGAAGGCGACCGAGGACACCATCGAGTTCGACGAGCGCGACGCCCTCGACTACGACGTCTTCCTCTGGACGGGCGGCGTCACCGGCCCCGCCGAGCTCGGCGACGTCGACGTCGAGAAGGAACACAACCGCCTGAAGGCGGGTTCGAACCTCCAGACGGAGGACGAGCGCGTCTTCGCGATCGGCGACGACTCCCTCATCGATCAGGGCGAGAACCCCGCGCCGCCGACCGCGCAGGCCGCGTGGCAGTCCGCCGAGGTCGCCGGGAAGAACATCGCCGCAGCCATCGAGGGCCGCCCGCTCGAGCGCTGGACGTACGAGGACCAGGGCACGCTCGTCAGCATCGGCGAGACGGCGGTCGCCCACCAGGTCTCCTTCGAGGGCTTCGACAGCCCGGTCGAGACGTTCGGCGGCCTCCCCGCGAAGACGCTGAAGAAGGGCGCGGCTGCCCGGTGGATCAACAAGATCACCGGCCCGAAGCGCGTCGCCGACGCCTGGAACGTCCTCTGATCCGGGTCGGCTCACTGCGTGCCGGAACCGTCACCTGAAAACCCCGGTCACCCGTAGCGGGCGCCGTGCTCCGCAATCGGACCGCCGCCCTCTTCGTCTACTGCGCGCTCGCGTGGGGCGGCTCCTTCGTCGCCATCAAGGTCGGTCTCGGCGCCGTCCCGGGCGCGCCCGTCTTCTTCGCGGCGCTTCGGCTCCTCACGGCGTCCGTCGTCATCCTCCCCGTCGCCGCCGTCCTCGCCGGCGAGGGCGACCGGTGGATTCCGCGTTCGCACGGCGACCTCGCGGTCGTCGCGTTCGGCGCGCTCTTCATCACGGGCGGGGCGAACGCCCTCCTCTTCGCCGGCCAGCAGTCCGTCACGAGCAGCGTCGCGTCTGTCCTCTTCAGCCTCAATCCGGTCATCGCGACCGCGCTCGCCGCCGTCGTCATCCCCGAAGACGGCCTCTCGTGGAACCAGGTCGCCGGCGTTCTCCTCGGCATCCTCGGCGTCGCCGTCGTCGCACAGCCCTCACCGAGCACCCTCGGTGGCGCGCACGCCGTCGGCGAACTCCTCGTCTTCGCCTCCGCGCTCTTCGTCGCCATCGGGAGCGTCGCCAGCCAGCGCTATCCCGCGGAGATCGACACCGTCGCGAGCACCGCGTGGTCGCTCTGCCTCGGCGGCGTCCTCCTCCTCCCGACCGCGTGGCTACTCGGCGAACCGTTTAGTCTCGCCGGTGCGACGCCGACGTTCTACGCGGCGCTCGCCTATCTCGGCGTCGTCGCGACGGCGGGCGCCTACGCCGCTTACTTCACGCTCATCGCCGAAATCGGCGCGACGCGGACGACGCTCGTCTCCTACTTCGTCCCGCTCGTCACCGCCATCCTCAGCGTGGCGTTCCTCGGCGAACCGGTCACGCTCGCGCTCGTCGGCGGCTTCGCGCTCATCGTCTGTGGCTTCCTCCTCGTCAACCGGCGCGCCATCGCGCGGATGGTCGCCTGAGCGGACGGGTCACCTCGGCACGCACGTCACTCCTCGACGCCGAGCGTCCCGGGCGTGATGGTGTCGGGGAGCAACTCGCCGAGCGCGTACTCGCGCAGGCCGTCGCCGGTGTCGCAGTAGACGGGGAAGTCCTCGGCGCAGAACTCCGCGAGCGTCTGGCGACAGCGCCCGCAGGGCGTGACGCCGTCGCGCGCGGCGGCGGAGACGACGAGGCGCGCGAACTCGCGGTGGCCGTCCGCGACCGCCTCGGCGACCGCGACCCCCTCGGCGTGCAGGGTGTTCGAGAAGTTCGCGTTCTCGACGTTACAGCCGACGTAGACCGACCCGTTGGCGGTCTCGATAGCCGCGCCGACCGCGTACTCCGAGTAGGGAACGTAGGCGTTCTCGGCGGCGTCGCGCGCCGCCTCGAGCAGGGCGTCGATATCGGGTTCGGGGTCGTCGCTCACGGGTCGCCGTTCGCGCGACGCGAAGAAAAAGGCGTGTCTTTAGCGGTCCTCGCCGGTGTCGTAGTGCTCACCGGAGGCCTCCGGGACGCGCGTGCGCCCGAAGAGCGCGAGCACGATTATGACGGTGACGTAGGGGATGGTGCGGACGAGCGGGCGCGGGACGTCGAAGACGTCGAGCGCCTGCAGGGTGAGTTGGACGGCGTCGAGGCCCGCGAACAGCATCGTCGAGAGCAGCGCGCCGATGGGGTTGTAGTTCCCGAAGAGGAACGCGACGATGGCGATGAACCCCTTCCCGTTCACCATCGTCGGGCCGCTCCCCGTGAACTGGCCGATGCTGAGCGAGAGCGCGGCGCCGCCGATGCCGGCGAGGACGCCCGAGAGGACGACGGCCGCGTAGCGCACGCGGTGGACGTTCACGCCGGCCGTGTCGAGCGCTTTCGGGTTCTCGCCGCTCGCGCGCACCCAGCGCCCGAACGTCGTCCGGTTCAGGACGTACCAGGAGAGCGCGACGACGAGGAACATCAGGTAGACGAACGGCGTCGCGTCGAAGAGCGCGCCGAGGAACGGGAGGCCGGCGAGCGACGTCCCCGTCCCGGGGATGGTCGCCGTGAGCGCGTCGCTGAGGACGGGAATCCCCATCTGCGTGACCGTCTGCACCGTCTGGACGCTGTCCGTGTTCGTGCTGCCGTAGATGACGGAGGACGCGAACGGCGCGAGGCCGAGCGCGATGAGCCAGACGGCGAGGCCGGCGATGATCTGGTCGGCGCGGTACTTGATGCAGACGACGGCGAAGAGCGCCGCGAGGAGCGTGCTCGCGAGGACGCCGCCGAGGACCCCGAGCGCGAGGCTGCCGGTGACGTCCGTCATCCAGATGGCGCTGAACGCGGAGATGATGAGCAGGCCCTCGAGGCCGATGTTGATGACGCCGGCCTTCTCGGAGAAGATGCCGCCGACGGCGGCGAGCGCGATGGGGACGGAGAGCCTGAGCGTCGCGCCGAGCGTCGACTCCGAGAGGAGGACGCCGAGGAGCGCGCCCGCTTTCGACCCGGGGAAGGCGACGCCGGCGACGACGAGCGCGACGAGCGCGAGCGCCACGACGCTGATGGAGAGGCGCTGGACGAGGCCGCGCTCGCCGAACCAGCCGGCGGCCCGATGGAGCGCCGTCGCCACGGGGCCGGTGGACGACCCCGACTCACTCATCGTCACCACCTCCGACGCCGCCGTCGGTCGCCATCGGCGCCCCGTCGCCAGCGACGGGGCCGACGACGCGGCGGCCGATCATGCGGAAGAACTCCGGCATCGCGACGAAGAGAATGATGAGGCCGCGCAGGACGCCGACGAGCTCCGGGGGGACGTTCGAGCCGACCTGCACGACGATGGACCCGCTCTTCAGGACGCCGAAGAGGAGCGCGGCCGCCGCGACGCCGAGCGGGTTGTTCCCCGCGAGGATGGAGACGGTGATGCCGTCGAAGCCGTAGGACGGGACGCCGGTCTGGAAGTTACCGAGGATCATGAGGACGTAGACGGCGCCGCCGACGCCGGCGAGCGCGCCGGAGAGCGCCATGCTGGAGACGATGGTTCGTTTGGCGTCGACGCCGCCGTACTCGGCGGCCTGCGCTTGCAGGCCGCTCGTGCGCAGGTCGTAGCCGAAGGAGGTGCGCGTGAGCAGGAGCCAGACGCCGACAAGCGTCAGGAGGCCGACGGCCAGCGCGATGAGCGAGAAGTCGTCGCGCGCCCGGAAGAGCGCGGTCGGGAAGAGCGCGACGTCGGGGAGCGGGACGGTCTGGTTCGCGACACTCTCGGTGTCCTTGAACCAGTTCGGGTCGCCGACGAGGAAGAGCGCGACGGACGTCGCGACGAAGTTCAGCATGATGGTGGTGATAACTTCGTTCGCGTCCGCGTACGCCTTCAGCGCACCGGGGAGCGCGCCGTACGCGCCGCCGGTGAGTGCGCCGACGAGCAGGCCGAAGGCGACGAGGACGACGGTGGTGACGACGCCGAAACCGGCCACGAGGGGTGCGACGGCGCCGACGACGACGGCTGTGGCGAGCGCGCCGAGGACGAGTTGGCCCTGTGCGCCGATGTTGAAGACGCCCGCGCGGAACGCGAGCGCGACGGCGACGCCCGTGAAGAGCAACACGGTGGTTTCGGCGAGCGTCGTCGCGACGTTGCCGTTCAGCGGGTCCGCGAGGAAGTCCCCGAACGCGCCGAGGAAGAGCTTCTCGTAGACGCCGATGGGGTCGTAGCAGAAGCCGACGCCGACGTAGGTCGTCGCGGCCGTGCTACAGGACGTCATCCGGCCGGCGACGAGGACGATGACGAAGCCGATAGCGATCGAGAGGAGGAGCGCGGAGGCGCTGATGAGGAAGCGCTCGAAGCCCGAGGCGCGGACGAGGCGCTCGAGCGCCCCACGCGCCCGGTCGCGCGCGCTCATCGCGCCACCTCCGTCTCGGCGGCGGACTCGGCGTCGAAGCCGTCGGGGTACTCGCCCGCCATCAACAGCCCGAGTTCCTCTTCGGTGACGTCATCTGGTTCGACGACCGCCATCAGGTCGCCCTCGTACATCACGGCGAGGCGGTCGGAGAGCCCCTGCACCTCGTCGAGTTTCGAGGAGACGAGGAGGACGGCGCGCCCCTCGTCGCGCAGGTCGAGGAGGCGCCGACGGATGAACTCCGTCGAGCCGATGTCGACGCCGCGCGTCGGATGCGTCGCGACGACGAGACGGGGGTCGCGTTCGAACTCGCGGCCGGCGATGAACTTCTGCTGGTTCCCCCCGGAGAGCGCCGCCGAGCGCGCCTCGACGTCGGGCGGCCGGACGTCGTACGTCTCGACGATGTCGTCCGCGTGCTCGCGGGCGCGGTCCCAGTCGATCTGGCCGCGCTCGGCGAACGGCTCGGCGTGCTGACTCCCGAGGATGGCGTTCTCCACGAGGTCGAAGTCCATCACGAGCCCGCGCTCCTGTCTGTCCTCGGGGATGTACGCCATCCCGCGGTCGATGCGTTCGCGTCGCGGCGTCTCCGTGACGTCCTCGCCGTCGAAGGAGACGGTCCCGGATTCGGCGCTCCGCAGGCCCGTTATCGCCTCGACGAGCTCGGACTGGCCGTTCCCGTCGACGCCCGCGACGCCGAACACCTCGCCCTCGCGCACGCCGAAGGACGCGCCGGTCACCGCGGGGACGCCCCGGTCGTCGCGGACGCTCACGTCCTCGACGGTGAGGACCGGGCTTCCGGGCTCGGCGTCCGATCTCTCGAACTGCATGTCGACCTGCCGGCCGACCATGTACTCCGCGAGCGCCTCGCGCGTCGCCTCCGCCGCCGGGACGCTCGCGACGTGCTTCCCGTCCCGGAGGACGGTGATGTCGTCGGCGGCGTGCATCGCCTCGCCGAGCTTGTGCGTGATGAAGATGATCGTCTTCCCCTGCTCGGTGAGCTCCTCGATGACGTCGTAGAGGTCCTCGACCTCCTGTGGGGTGAGGACGGCCGTCGGCTCGTCGAGGATGAGGACGTCCGCGCCCCGGTAGAGCGCCTTCAGGATTTCGACGCGCTGCTGGACGCCGACGCTGACGTCCGCGACCGTCTCGTCGGGGTCGACGTCGAAGCCGTAGCGCTCGCTCAGCTCGCGGACCTCGCGGCGCGCGGCGTCGCGGTCGACCGCGAGCCCGCCCCACTTCCGGGGCTCGTTCCCGAGGACGATGTTCTCCGCGACCGTCATCGGGTCGACCAGCATGAAGTGCTGGTGGATCATGCCGACGCCGGCGTCGATGGCGTCGCGCGGCGAGTCGAAGTCCCGCTCCGTGCCCTTCACGACGACGCGACCCGCCGTCGGCTCGTAGAGGCCGTAGAGGACGTTCATCAGCGTCGTCTTCCCCGCGCCGTTCTCACCGAGGAGGGCGTGGACCGTTCCCGTCTCGACCTCCAAGGTCACGTCGTCGTTCGCGACGACACCCGGGAACCGCTTCGTGATGCCGTCGAGTCGAACCGCCAAATCACTCATTGTATGCGTGCAGAATGTGGGAATGTGTATGCCGCCGTCGCCGCTGTCAGCGACCTGTTCAGGCGTCGTTCGGGTCGGTCGGAACGTCGATGTCGCCGTCGATGATGGCCTGGCGGGCGTCGGCGACCGCCGTCTTGACGTCCTCGGGGACGTCGCCGCCGAGTTCGTCGCCGTAGACGCAGGCGACGCCGCCGTCCTGCAGGCCGAGCGTCGTCGTCGACCCGCCGTCGAAGCTCTCGTCGACGACGTTCTTCACGCAGTTGTACACGGCGGTGTCGACGCGCTTGACCATGCTCGCGAGGATGACGTCCGCGTAGCTCGGCTTCGTGAGCGACTGGTCGCGGTCGACGCCGATGGCGAAGCGGCCCTTCTGCTGGGCGGCCTGGAAGACGCCGGTGCCCGTGTTCCCGGAGGCGTGGTAGACGATGTCCGCGCCGGAGTTGTACATCGCGAGCGCGGCTTCCTGCCCGCCCGAGGGGTCGTTGAAGCTCCCGACGTAGGACGTCTGGATGTCGACGTCGTCGTTCGCGTACTTCACGCCGGCCTTGTAGCCGGCCTCGAACTTCCCGATGAGGTCGCCCTCGACGCCGCCGACGAAGCCGACGTTCGTCGAGTCGGACTGGGTGGCGCCCGCGCCCGCCTCGAAGCTCATCGTCGTGAGTTTCCCGGCGAGGACGCCGGTGAGGAAGGAGCCCTCGTGCTCCTGGAAGACGTAGCTCGCGACGTTGTCGCCCTCGACCGTCGAGTCGACGATCTGGAACTGCTGGTCGGGGTACTGGGAGGCCGACTCGGAGAGCGCGTCCGCCTGCAGGTAGCCGATGCAGGAGACGAGGTCGTAGTTCGGGTCCGTCGAGCTCGCGAACTGCTGCTGGTAGTTGCTGAACTGCGAGACCTCGTCGGGCTCGGCGGACTGGTACGCGACGTCGAGCTCCTCGACGGCCTGCTCGATGCCCTGCTTCGCTTGGTCGTTGAACGACCCGTCGCCGGTGCCGCCCGTCCCGTAGACGAGACCGATGTTCGCCGCCGCGTCGGCCGCGGTAGTCGTCTCGCCGTCCGACGTCTCACCGCCGGTCGTCGTCTCGGAGCCGCCACCGTCCCCGGAGGGCCCGCCCGAACAGCCCGCGAGACCGGTCAGGCCGGCGACGCCGAGCCCGCCGGTCACTTTGACGAAGTCACGACGGTCGAAGTTTGACATTGTTGGAATTACCTTCGGGGGAGAAGGTATAAAAGCATCGAAGGGGCGTACGCACGTTTATATCTCACAGAAACAGCACGTATTTTCTAGAGGTTCGTGAGATGTCGACACACGTCGAGGTTCGGGCGACGGCGTCCGACGCCCGTCACACGCGGGGCGGACGCGCCCTCACTCGCGCGCCGCCGCGACGGCGTCGCGCACCACCGCCGTCACGTCGTCCACGAGCGCGTCGACGTCGTCGCTCTCCGCGTAGACCCGCACGTATGGCTCCGTCCCGGACGGGCGAACGAGCGTCCACGCGCCGTCCTCGAACGTGAGGCGGACGCCGTACTCCGTCGCCACCGTGGCGTCCGCGAACGCCGCCGGGAGGTCGTCCTCGAGCGCGGCCATCACGGCCGTCTTCAAGTCGTCCGGGCACTCCACGGAGACCTTCCGATAGGGGCGCTCGGTGACCGGGTCGCGCAGGGCGCCGAGTCCGCCCGCGTCCGCGACGAGGCGCGCGAGCACGGCGGCGGACGCCACGCCGTCGATCCACCCGCCGAACTCCGTGTGGATGTGCTTCCACGGCTCCGCCGCGAAGACGACGTCGCCGCCCCCGCGTCGCGCCTCCGCGATGCCCTCGTGGAGCGCGCCGAGTCGGACGCGCTCGACGCGCCCGCCGGCGTCGGCGACGCGTTCGTCCACGCGAGCGGAGGCGTTCGGCGTCGTCACCACGACCGGGTCCGCGACGGCGCTCGCTCGCGTGTAGTGCTCAGCGAGCATCGCCACCACCGTGTCCTCGTGGACGACTCCACCCGACGGGTCGACCGCGACGATGCGGTCGGCGTCGCCGTCGTGCGCGAGGCCGAAATCGGCGTCGCCGTCCGCGACGAACGCCCGCAGGTCGCGCACCGTCTCCGGCGTCGGCTTGCTCGGCCGACCCGGGAACCGCCCGTCGACGTTCGCGTTCAGCGTCACGACGTGCGCCCCGAGTTCGCGGAGGACCTGCGGGGTGGCGACGCTCGCCATCCCGTTCCCGCAGTCGACGGCGACCGTCAGGCCGTCGCAGGGCGCGCCGTGCTCGCGTGCGTAGTCGGCGACGGCGTCGCGGTAGTCCGCGAGGACCGACCCCTGGGAGCGCCCGCCCCACTCGTCCCAGCGCGCCGGCTCCGCGCCCGCCGCGACGGCCGCCTCGATGTCGGCCTCCTGCACGTCGCCGTACTCGGTGCCGTCGTCGAAGAGCTTGATGCCGTTGTCCTCCGGGGGGTTGTGCGAGGCGGTGAGCATCACGCCGTGCCGGCCCCGTGAGGCCCACGCGAGCGCCGGCGTCGGCACCTGCCCGAGGACGGTGACGTCCGCGCCCGCCGACGTCAGGCCGGCGGCCATCGCGGCGGCGAGCGCGTCCCCGGTGACGCGGCCGTCGCGCCCGAGGACGAACGCGTCCGCGTTCCGGCCGGCCGCCCGCCCGACTCGCAGGGCGAGCTCCGGCGTCACCCGACCCTGTGCGCTCCCGCGAATACCCGCCGTTCCGAAGAGGTCCATACTCGGGTGTGCGTCGCCCGAAGCAAAGAGCCACCGCTACAGCTCGACGCCGCCCGGGATGAGGCTGCGACCCCGGAGGAGGTCGCCGTCCGCGCTGTAGACGAGGAACGTCTCCTTCTCGTAGGTGAGGACGCGCTCGCCGTCGACGGAGACGACGACCCGATAGCTGCCGTTGACGTCGTCGCCGTCCTCGCGCTCGCCGTACGCACGGGCGGCGTCCACGAAGTCGAGGACGTCCGCCGCGTCCTCGTCGAGTTCGAGGAGGAGCGAGCCGGTGACGCGGTCGGTGACGGAGACGACGCCGGTCGCGTCGGGGTCGTCCGGGTCGCCGCGCAACCGGAGCGTTACGTCCGTCTCCTCGGCGGACAGGTACTCGCCGTCCGGGCCGCGGAGTCGCTCCTCGAGGTCCGTCCGCGAGCCGTCGAAGTCGATGGTGACGGTGGGCGGCCGCGCGTTCGTGTCGTCGCTGTCCTCGACCGTGACGTCGAGCGTGAAGTCCTCGCGCCGCATCTGGATGTGGACCACGCTACACGGTCACACGACTTGAACGTAACGCCGACGGGGACGCGAGCGCCGACGCGCGAAGCGTCGCGGCCCGCGACGCGCCGCCCCCCAGTGTGCGGACAGGTTTTAAGCTACGCCGGAGTGTTGGGTCAGTAGACCCTCTCGATGTCCAGCGAACTTCCAGACACGCTTTCGGGCGGCTACGAGCGCATCCGCTGGCGGCTCGAACGGGCCGTCGAGATGCTTCGGGGATCCACGATCGCCGAGACGGACTATCGGCCCGCCGAACACGGCCCGCTCGTCTCCTTCTCCGGGCTGGACGGCTACGAGGAAGTCGATCGCTACTGGGTGAACGCGCCCTACGCGTTCGTCTGGATCGGCCACGACGCCGAGGCGAACGAGTACCGCTATCACGTCGTCGAACCCGACCTCGACGACGTCGAGCAGGAACTGCTCGAGAACCTCTTCAGCGACGTCCGGGACACCCTCGTCTACGACGCCCAGTACGACCCGCAGGACGCCGAATCCATCCTGCAAGAGCGCACCCAGCGCCTCCTCGAGGAGTACGGCGCGGAGATCGACCCGAACGCCTTCCACCGCCTCTTCTACTACCTCTACCGAGCGTTCGAGGGCTTCGAGAAGATCGACCCCTTGATGCACGACGATCACATCGAGGACGTCTCTTGTGACGGCTACGGGATCCCGCTGTTCGTCTACCACGACGACTACACCGACATCGAGACGAACCTCTCCTACGAGCAGGAGGAACTCGACAGCTTCGTCGTCCGCCTCGCCCAGCAGTCCGGCCGCCACATCAGCATCGGCGACCCCGTGACGGAGACGACGCTCCCCGACGGCAGTCGCGCCGAGCTCGCGCTCGGCGAGGAGGTCACCCCGCGCGGCTCCGCGTTCACCATCCGCCAGTACTCCGAGGAGCCGTTCACGCCCGCGACGCTCGTCGACCTCAACACGTTCGACCTCGACCAGATGGCGTACCTCTGGCTCGCCATCGAGTCAAACAAGAGCCTGCTCTTCGCGGGCGGCACCGCCTCGGGGAAGACGACGTCGATGAACGCCGTCTCGATGTTCGTCCCGCCGCGCTCGAAGGTGCTCACCATCGAGGACACCCGCGAGCTCACCCTCTACCACGACAACTGGCTCTCCTCCATCACGCGCGAGAGCCTCGGGGACAGCTCGGACATCACGATGTACGACCTGCTGCGCTCGGCGCTGCGCCACCGCCCCGAGTACATCATCGTCGGCGAGGTGCGCGGGAACGAGGCGATGACGCTCTTCCAGGCGATGAACACCGGGCACACGACGTACTCGACGATGCACGCCGACAGCGTCCAGACCGCGATAAATCGGTTAGAAAACGAGCCGATCAACGTCCCGCGCGCGATGATTCAGAGCCTCGACATCCTCTGCGTGCAGACGCTCACGTACGTCGGCGACGAGCGCGTGCGGCGCAACCGCGTCATCGCCGAGATCGAGGGCATCGACCAGCGCACCGGCGACCTCGACTACTCGACGGCGTTCGAGTGGCGGCCCACCGAGGACCGGTTCGTCGAGCAGGACAGCGCCGTCCTCGACGAGATCCGCGAGGACCGCGGGTGGAGCCGCTCCGAGTTGCTTCGCGAACTCCGGAACCGGAAGCGCGTCCTCAAGTACCTCGTCGACCGCGACATCACGGACTACCGGCAGTTCACCGCGCTCGTCAACGAGTACTACGCGAACCCCGAGCAGGTCGTCGAGCGCGTCACCGACCGACTCGACGAGGACGTCGAGAGGTAAGCCGTGCTCGAGTACCTCCCGCTCGTCCTCACCGGCCTCCTCGTCGTCGCGCTCGCGTGCGTCCCGCTGAGCGAGCGCCTCGACCGACTCGTCACGTGGACGGCGATCGGCGTCTTCGGGAGCTACGCGCGCTCGCGGGCGATCGCGAACCGCCAGCAGGCCCGCGTTCTCCGCTCCGCGCACGTCCCCCGGCCGTACGTCGCCTACGCCGCCCGGACGTTCCTCTTCAGCGCCGTCGCCGGCGTCATCGGGAGCGTGCTCGGCCTCTACCTCGTCGCCGCCGTCCTCGTCCTCGTCGAGACCGGCGTCCTCCCGGTCACGGCGTTCGCGTCGATCACCGAGATGGGCGCGCTCCCCCTCTTCGGTGCCGTCCTCCTCGGGAGCGTGACGCTCGGCGTCATCGCGGCGTTCGCGACCTACCAGTTCCGCTGGACGCTCCCGCGCTACCGCGCGGGCGAGCGCGCCCGACAGATCGACTCGACGCTCGAACGCAACATCGCGTTCATGTTCGCGCTCTCGCGTTCCGGGATGGCGTTCACGGAGATCCTGCGCATCCTCGCGAAGAACCACGCCGTCTACGGCGAGGCCGCGCGCGAAGTCGGCGTCACCGTCCGCGACGTCGACCTCTTCGGCGCGGACCTCATCAGCGCGCTCCGACGCACCGCCCAGCGTACCCCGAGCAACGACTTCCAGGAGTTCATCGAGAACCTCACGAGCGTCCTCCAGTCCGGCCAGAGCGTCAGCGGCTTCCTCCACGAGGAGTACGAGCAGTACAAGGAGGAGTCGGAGAGCGAGCAGGAGCGCTTCCTCGAACTCCTCTCGACGCTCGCCGAAGCGTACGTCACCGTCTTCGTCGCCGGCCCGCTCTTCCTCATCACCATCCTCGTCGTCATCGGCCTCGTCCTCGGCGGGACGCTCACCTTCCTCCGCGTCTTCACGTACCTCGTCATCCCGCTCGCCACCCTCGGCCTCATCGTCTATCTCGACAGCATCACGAGCGACACCGACTTCGACCGCGAGCGCATCCTCGAATCCGGCGAGGACTACGAGCGCGTCGTCGAATCGCACACCCCGGAAGCGGACGGCGTCAGCGCCGACGGCGGGACGACCGGCGATCTCGCGAACCGCGCGCGACTGCGCATTCACGACCGCGTCCAGCCCACTCGCTACGCGCTCACGCACCCCGTCGAGACGCTCGTCGAACAGCCCGTCTGGCTCCTCGCCATCACGTGCCCGATCGCCGTCCTCTACGTCTTCGGCCGCTGGATACTCGCGCTGCTCGCCACGGACACCGCGCCCGCCGACCTCCTCCAGCCCGCGACGCTGGAGTCCCTCCTCGGCGTGCTCGACGACCCCGTCGTGCAGGCCGTCCTCTTCGTCGTCGGGTCGTTCGCGTTCATCTGGGAGATCCGCAAGCGCCAGATCGACGCGCTCGAACGCGCGATCCCGGACTTCCTCGACCGCCTCGCCAGCACCAACGAAGCCGGGATGCCCATCGTCGCCAGCCTCGAACGCGTCGCGCGCAGCGACCTCGGCGGCCTGAACCGCGAAGTCGGACGGACGTGGACCGACGTCCAGTGGGGCGCGCCCGTCGAGGCCGCCCTCCAGCGCTTCGAGGACCGCGTCCGAACGCCGACGATCACCCGCATCGTCACGCTCACGACGAACGCGATGAACGCGACGAGCGACCTCGGACCCGTCCTCCGGATCGCCGCCGACGAAGCGAAGTCCACGCAGCGCCTGAAGCGCGAGCGCCGCAACGAGCTCATCACCTACCTCGTCGTCATCTACCTCGCGTTCTTCGTCTTCCTCGCGATCATCGTCGCCCTCGACACCATCTTCGTGCCCGCGATTCCGACCGCGGAGCAGTTCGGCGGCGGCGGTGCGGCCGCCGGGAGCGCCGTCAGCGGCATCGGCCAGATCACCGCCGCCGAGAAGGACGCCTACAGCCTCCTCTTCTTCCACACCGCGCTCGTCCAGTCCGTCTGCTCCGGCTTCGTCGCCGGCCAGATGGCGGAGAGCGACCCGCGATCCGGCGCCAAGCACGCGTTCGTGATGCTCGCCATCGCGTACGCCATCTTCCTCGTCTTCGCCTGAGCGCCCACCATCCCGGCGCTTCAAGGGCCGGGACGCTCTCCCGTGGTGTATGACCGACGCCTCCCAACCGCCGACCGGCGACCCCCGTCCCGACCGGGTGTACGACCGCATCGCCGCGCACTTCTCGCGGACCCGCGAGCACCCGTGGCCGGACGTCGCCGACTTCGTCGCCGAGCACGACGGCGACGCGACGCGCGCGCTCGACCTCGGCTGTGGCAACGGCCGGCACGCCGAGCTCCTCGCCGAGCGCGCCGACGCCGTCGTCGGTGTCGACGCCAGCGCCGGCCTCCTCGCCGAAGCCCGCGCACGCGCCGCCGAGCGCGACTACGACCTCTCGCTCGTCCGGGGTGACGCCGCCCGCGTCCCCCTCCGCGACGACAGCATCGACCTCGCCGTCTACGTCGCCACCCTCCACCACCTCCCGAGTCGCGGGGCACGACTCGCCAGCCTCGACGAGCTCGCGCGCGTCCTCGACGCCGGCGGCGAGGCGCTGCTCAGCGTCTGGTCGACGACGCACGAGCGCTTCGAGGAACGCGAGAGCTTCGACACCACCGTGGACTGGACGCTCCCCGGCGGCGAGACCGAACCCCGCTACTACCACATCTACGACCCCGAGGCGTTCCGCGCCGACCTCGACGCCTCCGCGCTCACCGTACTCGACGTCTACGAGTCGGCGGGGAACTCCTACGCCGTCGTCACGTCCTGAAGGGAAACGGTCTTTACCGACCGTCGAAAAACGGGGAGTGTCGCGCACCGGTATCGGGCAGACAAGCGGTCTGCGATGCGCGGTGCGAGCGCAGTGAGAGCACCGATGGTCTAGTGGCTAGGACCTGAGCCTTCCAAGCTCATGGCCCGGGTTCAAATCCCGGTCGGTGCATTTCTGTCGAACGGAGTGAGTCGGAAACCGGGGCGACGAGTGCCGACGCCGATGAGGGCGCAACGCGACTCCGCCTCAGTCCGCACTCACGGGTTCGGCGCCGGTGAGATGGTGGCCGAAGCGGTACATGAGGACGAAGGCGGCGCTGGCGGCGACGATGAACGCGGCGGCGGTCCAGAAGGCGACGGCCATGCCGTAGAGGTCCTTGAGCGAGCCGACGAGGACGGGGCCGACGACCTGCCCGACCTTCCACGAGATGGAGCGCAGGCTCATCGAGGAGGCGACGGAGTCGAAGCGCTCGCCTTCCTCGACGAAGAGCGCCATGCTCGCGGGAAGGCGGATGCTGTCGGCGACACCGATGACGGCGTACGCGAGGAACATCGTGAGGAAGGCCCCGTCGACGTCGAGCGCGTAGCCGAAGCCGCCGACGGAGAACGCGGGGAGGACGCCCTGTGCGTGCCCGGCGAGCGGGATGCAGGCGGTGCCGACGGCGTACGTGAGCGCGCCCGCGAGCACGAAGTACTGCTCGTTCCCGAGGCGGTCGGTGAGGTCGCCCATCCACCCTTGGAGGAGGGCCTTGACGAGTTTCCCGCCGGCGAGGAGGACGCCGATGGCGAACGCGGAGACGCCGAACTCGGTGCGCGCGTAGATGGGCAAGAAGAGGATGACCGCCATCTTCCCGACGCTGAACGCGAAGCGGAAGGTGACGAGCGAGTTCACCATCGGGCGCTTGAGGAGGTCGAGGAACGTCTCGACGCCGCCGGCCTCCTCGGGGTCCTTCCGGCCGCCGGGGTCGTCACGGAGGAGGGCGTAGACGAGGGCGAACGCGAGGAGCGTGATGGCGGAGAGGACGACGAACGTCACCGAGGTGTCGAAGGTGTAGAGGAGCGCGCCCCCAATGAGGTCGCCGGCGAAGCTGGAGAACGCACCGACCTGGTTGTAGGAGCCGAGCCAGCGCCCGCGCTCGTCGTCGGGGCTGATCTCGCCGACGACGCTCGAGCCCGTTATCCAGAGGACGCTCGCGCCGACACCTTGGAGGATGCGGACGAGGACGACGTCGACGGCGTTCGAGACGAAGAGGAAGCCGACGAACGTCGCGACGTTCAGGAGGAGGCCGGCGAGGAGGAAGCGCTTCGCGTTCCGGGTGTCGACGAGGCGGCCGAGCGGGAGGACGATGAGGAGTTGGGCGGCGGCGAACGCGGTGCCGAAGAGCCCCTCCACGAAGCCGGTGGTGCCGAAGGCGTCCGCGAAGAGCGCGATGGCGATGAGGATGGTGGAGTACGCCTGCGCGCGGGCGAACGCCGTCCCGGAGAGCGCGATGAACTCGTGGTCGGTGAAGACGCCGAGTCGGCTGTCGGTCGCGGACACGGTGTGCGCCGGCACTACCGGGGCGGCCGTGATAAGGAGACTGGCACGCGGCCGGCCGTGGGACGCGGACGCGTGCGTCGCGACCTCAGAGTTCGATGCGTTCGACGAGCTGGTTCCCGTCGCCGCCGACGTTCATGGCGACGATACGGATCTCCTCTTCGAGCATCGACTCCTCGAGTTTCTCCTTCAGGAGGCTGTCGACCTGATAGACGCCGGCGGCGTTGCGCATCCGGATTTCGACGAGAACCGGGACGTCCTCGTCCTTGTCGCGGCCGTCGCGGAGCGTGACGGACTCGATGGCCTGACTCGAGATGGTGTTGATGCCGCGTCCGCCGCGCTCGTAGGGGATGCGCGAGCGCCCGCGCTCCATGTCGAGGCCGTCCGCGACGCGGATGACGCCGGCCTCGACGGTGAGCGGTTGCTCCTCGGTGTGGTGACAGAGGATGGCGTGGAGCACCTCGGCCTTCACGCGGACGGCGTCCGCCGTGTCGTAGAACTCGGGGAGGAGTCGGTCGAGGATGTCGGCGGCGAGCGGGATCGACCAGTAGGCGTGGTCGTCGCGGTGGACGACGTGCCCGATGTCGTGGAGGGTCGCGGCGAGCGCGACGATGACGGATTCGTCCGCCTCCGCGAGCCCTTGGTCGGCCGCGCCGTTGAACTCGACGCCGCCGCGCTTCAGGAGGTCGTAGAGGCGGAGCGCGCGGTTGCGGACGATCTCGATGTGCTTGGCGCCGTGGTCGTTGTACCCCTTCCGGGTGACGGGGTTGACGTTCTGGGCGTCGAGGAGCGCGACGACCTCGGGGTCGTTCGTGAGGACGCCGAGGACGTCGTTCAGTTTCTCGTCGGGGAACGCGTGCGTCGCGTCGGGGTCGTACTCCTGCATCCCACGGTCTTCGGTCGCGGGACCGTCGCTGTCGCTCATACCGGACGTGTGTCGCGCGGCGGTAAAAAGGAGCGGGACCTCCGTGTCGAACGGCCGAACCGGGCCGCCGCTGTGCTCGGGGTCGCGCTATTCGGCGGCTTCGGCGGCGGCCTCCTCGACTTCCTCGTAGTCGGGTTCGACGCCGGGGTCGTCGGTCACCCACTTGTAGGTGACTTCGCCGTCGGCGTCGAGGACGAAGACGGAGCGCTTCGCGACGGCGTAGCCGAAGCCGGCGAAGTCGTCGTCGACGACGTCGAACGCCTCGATGGCCTCCTTATCGGAGTCGCTCACGAGGTCGAAGTCGAGGTCGTTCTGGTCGCGGAACTCGTTGTTCGCGAAGGGCGTGTCGACGCTGACGCCGTAGACGGTCGCGCCGACGTCCTCGAACGCGCCGAGGTTGTCCCGGAACGTGCACATCTCGTCGGTGCAGACGCCGGTGAACGCGCCGGGGTAGAACGCGAGGACGAGCGGTTCGTCGCCGAGTTCATCGGAGAGCGTGAAGGAGCCAACGTCGCCGTCGGCGAGCGGTGCAGTGAAGTCGGGTGCGTCGTCTCCAACGTCAACCATGGATGGTGGTTCGGCGGCATCGCCCATCATGGTTGCGTTCCCAGCGGAACGGACGGCGAGTGAGTGGCTCGTGGTACCGTTGGTCACTATTCGGCCGCTCGGCCGAGGCCTCCGAACGCGACGCCGAACCCGAAGACGCCGCGTACGGTCCCGTCGGCGTGTCTCCCGACCGAACGCTGGGGGGAGCAAAAAGCCTATAACTGGCAGTTTGCTACGGAAAGGTAGAGATGCTCACCAGTACCCCAGCGTTCCTGGGCGGCATGCCGGGCGGGATGGAGTTGGCGCTCATCCTCCTCATCGCGGTACTGCTGTTCGGTGCGAACAAGATTCCGAAACTCGCGCGTTCGACGGGGCAGGCGATGGGCGAGTTCAAGCGCGGCCGCGAGGAAATCGAGGAAGAACTGCAGGAGGTCCGCGACGGCGGAGCCGACGACTCCGAGGAGAGCGAGGTCGTCACCGAGACCGAGTCCACCGACACCTCGAAGAGCGCGAACTAACCCGCCCGGAAGAGCAACCGTTTTTCATCCCCACTCCCGTAGCCACCGCCACGGGGCGTGTGGCCAAGCGGACACGGCGAGCGGTTCCTAACCGCTAGATCGCGGGTTCGAGTCCCGCCACGCCCGTGCAGCGACAAACGAGCGAGACGAGTGGGGAGCGAACCGGCATGGCGGACTCGCGGCCCTACGAGCCGCGGCGCCGAGCGCCTCGCGCGAACGGGGAGCAAAGCGACCCGTGAGCGGAGCGTGGCGACCGTCTTGTTTCCGGTTCGAGTCCCGCCACGCCCGCTTCTCCGTCGAGCGACGTCCGAATAGCGAGGAGTCGGTCTTCACCGGCGGGAGTCGACGGCCGTCTTCGCCAATAGGTTCATCCGGCGCCGTCGGCTCTAGACACCTATGAGTGACGAGTGTCGCGGGCAGTCGGAGGTGGTGGGCGCTGTCCTGCTGCTCGGCCTGACACTCCTCGTGACGGGCGTCGTGGTCGGGGTTGCGGTTGGGCCGGTCGGAGAGGGCCAACAGCGCGCGGCCACGACGAACGCGGAGGACGTGATGACGCTCTTCGACTCGCGAGCGGCGCTGGTGGCACTCGGCCGTACGGACCGTCAGACGGTGGATCTCGGGAACCCCGGTGAAGGGCAGTACGCCGTCAACGACTCCGCCGGCTGGATCCGCCTCAGACACCTGAACTACTCGGGCGGCGGCAGGACGGCGGACGTCCTGAACGAGACGCTCGGGACGGTGACGTACACGAACGGCGACACGCGGATCGCCTATCAGGGCGGCGGCGTCTGGCGCTCGGACGGACAGGGGACGCCGGTGTTGCTCTCGCCGCCCGAGTTCCACTACCAGTCTCAGACGCTGACGTTACCCGTGGTGGCCGTATCGGACGCGCCGGACGCGAGAACGGGGACGCGGCGCGCGACGATTACGCCGCTCGCCATCAATCGGGCGCGCTATCCGAACCGGTCCACGTTCTATCCGAACGGGTCGCACCGCTACCTGAACCCGATATCGAACGGGACGGTTGTGTTGGACGTCCACAGCCGTTACGCCGAGGGATGGGCGGAGTACTTCCGCGATCAGTCGGACGGGCAGGTGACGGTCCACCCGAACGGGACGGTGAGTCTGGCGCTCGCGACGCCGGGGGCGCAGGGCCAACTCTCGCTCTCGGACGGCCGTATCGCGATGCGCGGTCTCTCGAACGGGCACGCACTCACCGACCTGAACACGACCGTCGCGCCCGGGAAGAGGGAGCGGTTCGCGAGCCTGAAGTGGTCGCTCTACGCGCAGTCGGGGAGCGAGGAGTTCGAAATCGCGGTGCCGACGCAGGGCGGGGGACAGGTGAAGTGCGACGACGGGTCGCCGTCGCAGTCGACGCTCCCGGCGTGGATCTACTACTCGAACGGCCGGACGTACGAGTCGTGGTCGGGGAACTTCTCGGTGCAGTGTGTGAGCGGCGCGCCGGTCCTCGAGATGGACGCGACGGCGAACCGGAGTTTCGAGTACGCATCCGACCCGACCCTGAACTACTTCTCGACCACCGGGTCGTTCGCGGGTGACGTGACGTTCGACGCGCACGACGCCGACGGGACGACGACGTTCTCGGAGGGCGATACGAACGCCTCGCGCTTCCTCGCGCAGCACTACGCGGCGCTCATCAGCGACGACGGGACGCTCACGCTTCGGACGTACGACCAGTCGGGGTCGGTCAGCCTGCGCGAGTCCTCGGCGTACGTTCGCTACGAGACCGGCGGGAACGTCGTCACGTACATTCACGCGACGCGAAACGAGGTCCGCGTCCGCCTCGCCTAGGCGACCCGGACGTGGACGGTCGTCACGGGAACGACGGCCGTCTCCACGCCGCTGAACTCGCAGGTGACGGTGTCGTTCGCGGCGTCGCCGTCGCAGGTCGTGTTGTCGTAGGCGTCGAGGTGGCGTCGCCACGGGTCAGTCCGGGACGTCTGCACCGTGACGGTGACGGTGTCGTTCGTCGCGGTCGTGAGCGTTCGGACGGCGCGATCGCTCGGGGTCGGGACGCGGAAGCGCACGAGCGCGCGCGTCTGGCCGCCGACAGTCGTTCCCACCGGGAAATACGTGTCCACGATGGGGAAGAGCGCGCGTTCGCCCGTCCGGATGCCCGACGGCCGGAGCATCACGCCGCCGGAGCGCTGCGAGCGGATGACCGCGCCCTGCACGTAGACGATGTCCGTGTCGTCGGCGCTGTAGACGATCGGCGTTATCTCCCGCGACACCGAGGCGTTCGGGCCGGCGCTGACGTTCACGGTGACGGGGTCACCGGGGCCGATGCGCGCGTCCGAGAGCTTGATCTCGGTCGCCCGTGCGGGAGCGCCGCGATGGAGGACGTCGTCGGCGTTCGAGTCGAGGACGTCGAACGCGACTTCGGCGTTCGAGAGGCGCTCGGCGTCGCGCGCGTCCTGCAGGCCGGAGAGCCCGGTGGTGTAGACGGCGCCGACGGTGCCGATGATGAGTCCGAAGACGAGGACGAAGCCGACGACGTCGCTGACGCCGCGCTCGCCCGCCTCAAGGCGGAGGTGACGGCCGGGCCGGTCAGCCATCGCGCACCTCCAGTTCGTCGCCGTCGGCGACGACGCGCAGCGAGCCACCGGCGTACGTGGTGTTACGCGCGAGGCCGTGTTCGAGGTGGATGGTGCGCGAGACGGTGACGTCCGCTCTGGGCGCGGTGAGGACGACGCGAACCTCGCCGCCGGCCGGTCCGGGGTCGCCGACGTGGACGGTGTAGGAGCGACCGACGACGCGGGCGGGGAGCGGCGCGTCGACGGCGACGAACCCCGCGTCCGTCTGCGTGAGGAGGCGGTCCGCAGTCGCGAGGTCGTTCGCGAAGCGGTCGCCGATGACTTGGAGTTCGGTGTCGACGGCGCGCTCGCGCTGATCACCGACGAAGCCGGACGCCGCGATGAGGAGGCCGGTGACGACGAGGAGCGCGATGCCGATGTTCAGGACGTAGCCGACGACGGTGGCGACGCCGCGTCGGTCGTCGCGCCCTACATCCGCCATACGACCACCTCCACGTCGACGACGTTGTAGACCCCCGAGTTCGGCGCGGCGTCGGGCGCGAAATACGTGACGTCGCCGACCGCGTCAGGGCTCGCGCCGTCCGACGCGGCGACACGGTCGCCGTCGTAGAGCGTCACGGACCGACTTGCGCTCACGGCGTTCTCAGTCGGTTCGCCGTTGTAGACGAACCGCCGCGTGCGGCGGTCCTCGCCGTTCGCGCCGAGGTAGACGAACCGGACGTTGTACGCGATACCCGTCCCCGCGAACGTCTGGTTCAACCGGTCGAGCAGCGCGAGGTCGCTCGTCGGCCCGCTCCCGACGTAGAAGCCGCGTTCGCCCGACCCGGCGAAGCGCGCGCTCGAGGCGTTCCAGTGGAGGGTGGACTCGCGGAGCGCGGACGATCCGACGGTGGTGAGGACGCCGTGGGCGGCGGCGCGCTCTTGGGTCTCGATGTGCTGGTTCGCCGTCGACGCCGTCAGCGGCGTCACGGCCGTCATCTGGAGCGCGAGCACGATGCTCGTCACGACGAGGAGCGCCGCCGTGACGCCCTCAAGCGTGTGCGCCTGCCCGCGGTCGGAGGACGTCACCAGACGGTCACCCGGAGGTCGGCGTGGTCGCCCTGATAGGTGACGACGCGCCACGCGCCCGACGTCGACGCGGTCGAAGGTGGCGTCGGCCCGCGACTCGCTATCGTCCCGCCGCTCTCGTTCGTGAGTGTGACGTTCGCGTCCATCAGCGGCGGAACGTCGAGTGTCGGGCCGTCGAGGTTCAGGGGTTCGCGGAGCGTGTAGGGGTCGCCCTCGACCGCGAGGTCCTGTTGGACGAGGTCGTCGGCGACGCGGTTCGCGACGACGGGCGCGGACTCCTGACCGCTTGCGAACGGCGTGATGAGGCCGGGGACGAAGGAGAAGGCGAACGCGACCGTGAGCAGGAAGACGCTCGCGCCGACGGCGAAGTCGATGGTGGTCTGGGCTCTCTCACTCATGGCTCTAGATGAAGGTGAAGACGACGAGCGCGACCGTCGGGAGGATGACGGCGAACTTCACGCCGCTGAGGAGGTCGGCGTCGCGGATGTAGCCGGCGATGAACCCCGAGAGGACGCCCTGAATGGTGACGGCGTGGAAGAACATCATGTTCAGCTTCTGGGTGTCGATGCCCCCGCCGAAGCTCATGCTCCCACCGCCCGCCTGCGAGGCCGCCCCGCCGCCCCCGCTCGCCTGCGAGGCGAGGCCCGCCATCACGTCGAGGAAACGCACCTTCAGAATCGCCATGACGGCGAGCAGGGTGAGGTAGGTCATCATGATGATGACGACCTGCATCCGGGTGCGCGACTTGCGCTCGCGCTCGATGTCGTCCTGGTTCTCGGAGGCCTGCGCGGCCGTCGTCAGTACGGCGGATATCTGTGAGGAGGCTTCTTGGGCCTTGCTGACGAGCTTGACGGTGCGCGCGAGGCGCGGAATGTGGTACTTGTTGTTGAACTCGACGAGCGCGTCGCGCAGGCTCGTCCCGTAATTCACCTTCGCGTAGACGATCTTGAACTCCTCGCTGAGCTTCCCCGACGACGTGTCGGAGACGGTCTTGATGGATTCGAGGAGTGTGAGGCCGGTGTCGTTCGCGGAGGAGAGCTTGCGGAGGTCGTCGGAGAGCTTGTTCGTGATGCGGTGGCGCGAGCGCTCGTTCCACTCGCGGAACACGGCGAGCGGGAGGAAGACGAGGTACATCGGGACGTACACCCAGACGAACGTGCCGGCGATGGCCCGCTCCTGCATCCCCTGCAGCGTCGTCGGCGCGGTGCCGGCGGAGACGGCGAGCGCGAGGACGACGACGGAGACGGGGACGGTGAGGCCGAGCGTGTAGAGCGGGTGGCGCTTGAAGAAGAGGTGGGGATGCGTGAACACCCACTTCGCCTCGTGCGTGCCTTCGCGGTCGTAGATGCGCGCGAAGAGCGCGCCGCCGTCCTTGAAGCGCTCGATGAGGCCGAGGTTGAGGAGGCCGGGTTCGCGACTCGTCGTCTCCTCGCCGCCCTCGCCGTCCTGCAGGCGGAGGTAGCCGTCGCCGGGTTCGTCCTCCTTCACGGTGGAGACGAGGACGAGGAAGCCGACGCCGACGAGCGGGATGAGCGCGTAGACCGTCCCGTAGAGGAGGCGGTCCTGTGATTGGCCGAGCATGCTCATGATGACGAGGATGATGATGAGCAGGAGCGGGAACAGCGAGAGCGTCATGAACATCTCGCCGAAGAGCTCGAGCGTGTCGAGCGTGAGCTCCTGTTGCTGTTTCGCCGTCCGCATGTGCTTGTCCTTCTTGTCGGAGAGGAAGCTCGTCATGTCCCCACCGGAGTTGACGATGGAGAGCATGTCGGTGAGGAACTGGCTGAGTTCGTCCGACGGCGTCTCGAGCGAGCGGTTTCGCACCGCCGTCCGGTAATCGGTGTCGAAGTACTGCGTCTCTTGGACGATGCTCCGGAACTCGAGTGCGACCTCGCCGTAGGTGTCGTCGGCTTTCGCCATCGCTTCGAGGATTTCGAGCTGGTTCATGCCGCCCATCGAGAGGGCGTACATGAACGCGACAGCGTCCGGGAGGAGCATGTTGATCTCACGTTTGCGCTCGCCGGCGGTCATGTACGGGATGCCGACGAGGCCGCCGAAGCCGGCGGCGAACCCGATGGTGCCGAAGAAGAGCCCGGTGACGAGGACGAGCGCGGGGACCTTGATGAGGTCCAGGAAGTCCGCGACGGCCTGACTCGGGATGTAGAGGCCGACGAGGTCCTCGGTCGGGATGACGCCGGTCGCGAAGAGCGCCCACCCGGCGAGCGTCCCGAGCGCCCAGAGGGCGAGCCCGACGATGACGCCGACGCCGAGCGCGCGCGAGAGGAACAACTCGACGGTCTCGTCACGACGCGCTTCCGCGAGCTTCGTCTCGACGTCCGCGACGAAGTCGCTCGAGTCGTCGAAGAGCCACTGGAAGACCGGATAGAAGGCCTGTGCGAGGAGGTCGCCGGAGCCGAACGCGGACTCGTTCTCGAGGCTCATTCCGCTCCCTCGTCACCCGTCTCCGTGTCGGCCTCCTCGTCCGTCTCCCCGGTCGGTTCCTCGTCCGTCTCTCCGGTCGGCTCCTCGTCCTCCGCTGCTCCCGTCGCGTCCTCGGTGGTCGCCTCCGTGCTCGCGTCTGCCGCCTCGCCCGCGTCCGTCTCCGCGCTCGCCTCTTCGCCTTCGGCCACCTCTTCGGTTCCCGCCGTCTCCTCGTCCGTCTCGTCGGGCGCTTCTTCGCCCGCGCCTTCGGTGGCCTCGGCGTAGACCTCCTCGATGGTCGGCGTCTCGCCGGTCTCGTCGACGACGACGTCGGCGTCGGCGGCCTCCTGTGCGGCCGCCGTCAACGCGAAGCTGATGTCGGGCGCCTCCTCGCCGCGATACTCCTTGAAGAGGTCGTCCTCGGCGCGCTGGAGGAGGTCGATCGCCTCCTCGTAGACGTCCTCGGTGGGGTCGGGGCGGGGCACCATCGCCTCCTTCTCCGGGTCGACGTCGATGAGGACGGACTCCATCCCGCGCAGGTCGGCGAGGCTCTCCTCGAGGGCGTCGTTCGCTATCAGCGTCAGGATGGTGTCCGGGTCGGCGATGTACGCCTGGAGGGTCGCGGCGACCTGCGTGTACTCGTTCAGGCCGTTCCGGATGAGGTAGGCGAGGACGACGCGGCGCTCGAAGAGCTCGCGCTGGAGCGTCTCGCGCGACCACCCCCGGTCGAACTGTATCTCGTCGAGCGTGTTCGACTCGGTGAGCTGGCGGAACTCGTCGCCCTCGGGCTCCCACTGGAAGACGTCGCTGACGTTGATCTCGTCGTTCTCGGCGTCGTAGCGGTTGATCTCCGTGATGCTCCGGTTCCGACGCACCTTCTTGCCCTGTACGCGCGTCGAGGACTGGATGGAGACGAGGTCGAGCGCGGTGAACAGCGTCTTCGAGACGTTGATGGGCGCGGTCGTGAAGCGCTTGAGGACCTCGCTGACGTTGTCCGCGTGGAACGTCGTGTACGTCGTGTGACCGGTGGACATGACCTGAAAGAGGGTGCGGCCCTCCTCGCCGCGCACCTCGCCCATGACGATGTAGTCGGGGCGCTGGCGGAGCGCGGCCTCCAGCAGGTCGAACTCGTCGATGTCGCCCTTCTCGTCCTCGCCGAAACTCGGGCGCGTGACGGACGCCACCCAGTTGCGCTGGGGGAGTTCGACCTCGCGGGTGTCCTCGATGGAGACGATCTTCGCGTTGCTCGGGATGAACAGCGAGACGGCGTTCAGGCTCGTCGTCTTCCCCGACGCGGTGCCGCCCGCGAAGATGAGGCTCTTGTTGTTCTCGATGCAGAGCCAGAGGTACGCCATCTCCTCGAGGGAGAACGTCTTCCAGTTGATGAGGTCGACCGGCGTGAAGGGGACGTCCTTGAACTGGCGGATGGTGTAGTTCGTCCCGTGGTCGGACACTTCGCGGCCGAGCGTGAGCTGTGCGCGCGAACCGTCCGGGAGCGTCGCGTCCACCTGCGGCTGGCGTTTCGAAATCCCCTTCCCGGAGCGCTGGGCGAGTTTCACGACGAAGTCGTCGAGGCTCTGCGTGCCGTGGTAGACGTTCGTGATGAGCTGCTCGTAGTCGGAGTGATACGCGAACACCGGGGACTCGTAGCCGTCACAGGAGATGTCCTCGACGTTCACGTCGTGCTTGATGCCGTCGATGCGCTCGTAGCCGATGAAGTCGCGCTTGAGGTAGTAGAGGAGCTTCTCGACCTGATACTGCGTGAGCGTCTGCGCGTCCTCCTCGAGGACGGCGGGTTCGGGGCGGGCGGCGATACCGTCGAGTCGGTCGGTCGTCGACTCCTCGCTCGCCCCCGCTTCGCCCTCGCCCTCGCCGGTGAACTGCTCGACGGCCTGCCGGAGTTGGTCGACGAACGACACCTCACCACGAACGTCGCCGCTGTAGATGTCGTAGCGCTCGAGGAGTTCGCGGGTCTCGCGCTCGATGACGTCGCGGCGCTCGCGCTCGCTCCCCTCGGCGGCGACGTCGTCGCTCGCGTACTTGATCGCGGTGCGTAGCTTCCCGGTCAGGAACTCCTGGAGGTCGTCCTCCAGTTGGTTCTGGTAGGGCTCGACGAGGTAGTACTTCATCTCGTTCTCCTTATCGGAGTGGAAGATGACGACGAACGCGTAGGGCTTGTTCACCCAGTAGCGCTCGACCTCGGCGAAGTGGGACTTCTTCTCGAGTGCGACCTCCTTCTCGAGGTCGTAGCGGTTCGCCATCGTGGTGGTCCCGTGCACGTCGCTGAAGAACTCGTCCTCGTCCTCGTAGGAGAGGTCGAGGGTGCGTTCCTCGACGACGTCGTCGCCGGTGTCGGCGATTTCGCCGCCGCGCGAGAGGAATCCCGGGAGGTCGTCGGGGTCGAAGCCGAGGTACTCCTCGGGGTCGAACGGGACGACGTTCTCCTCGTCGTCGGTCGGCGGCTCGCCCTCCTCGTCGTAGTAGTACTCGTCCTTGAAGTCCTCCCACGTGTACTCGCCCTTGACGACCGCCGGCCCCGTTTCCTCGGGCTCGCTCTCGGGGGCGTCGGCCTCGGGCGTCGCGGAGGACGCGCCGTCGACGCCCTCCGGGTCGGCCGGTTGCTCGGCGTCCCCGGCGGCGTCGTCGGCTTGGTCCGTGGACATCGTCCCCTGATTCGCACAGCAGTCTGAAAAACACTTGTGGCCGAGTCGAGCGTCGATACGTCGCCGCCGGCGGCCGAGATAGCGGACGGCTGTGCCACTTCGTCAGTTCTTAACCGCTCGCGCCCGCTCGTACGTGTATGGATGACGTTTTCATCGCTCGTGTGATGTCCGCCGGCGTCACGACCGTCTCCCCGGAGACGTCGGTCGAGGAGGCCGCACAGAAGATGCTCTCGGAGGACATCGGTTCGGTGGTCGTCGTCGACGACGAGGACGAACTGCTGGGAATCCTCACGACGACGGACTTCGTCCGCATCGTCGCCGAGCGCCAGCCGAAAGACAACTCGACCGTCTCCGAGTTCATGACGCGCGACGTCGAGACGGCGGGCGCCCAGGACCTCGTCGTGGACGTCGCGGCGCGCCTCGTCGAGGAGCGCATCCACCACATGCCGGTGGTCGACGAGGACGACCACGTCATCGGGATGGTGACGACGACCGACCTCACGTCCTACGTCTCGACGCTCGACGAGCACGACGCCGAGTAAGTAGACGGTCGTCCACCGACCCTAGGTTTTTGGTAACGCATCACATAGCGTGTGGTATGGCAACGAGCGCACTCAGACCGGTGACGACGGAGGACGGCGAATCGGCGTACGTCGACCCGGAGGACTCCACGGACGGCTCGCACGGGCCGTTCGTCGCGCTCTACCGCGACCCCGAGCGCCGCGTCCGCTACGGCTGGCTCTGCACGAACTGCGGCGGGAGCGACACGACCATGGACACGATGGGTCGCGTCGAGTGCCGGGGCTGCGGGAACCGGCGCAAGCCCACGAGCTGGGACGCCGGCTACCTGTAGGAAGCCCTACGGCACGCGCGCCCGAAGCACCGGGGTGACCACGACACGTCGCCGGAGGGGACGGTGAGCGTCCCCGACGCACCGAGCCGCCCGCTCACGCACGTCTACGACGCCGCCTACGCGGGCGTACCGAACTGGGACATCGGCCGCCCGCAGCGGCCGTTCGTCCGTCTCGCCGAGGCCGGCCTCGTCCGCGGGCCCGTCCTCGACGTCGGCTGTGGCACCGGCGAACTCGCGCTCTTCCTCGCCCGTCGCGGCCTCGACGTCCTCGGTATCGACCTCTCCGCGCGCGCCGTGGCGCAGGCCCGCGAGAAGGCGCGCTGGCGCCGCGTCCCCGCGCAGTTCCTCGCGTGGGACGCCCTCCGCCTCCCGGCGCTCGCCGACGCGGGCTTCGCCTTCGAGACGGTCGTCGACTCCGCGATGTTCCACGTCCTCGGCGACGCCGAGCGCGACCGCTTCGTCGCCGGCCTCGAACGCGTCCTGCGCCCCGGCAGGTGGTACTCCCTCCTCGGGGACGCGCGCCGTGACCCGAGCGCGACGTACGGCGTCTCGCCCGACGAGCTCCGCGAGCGCTTCGAGCGCCGGCGCGACGGCTGGACGGTCGAGTTCGTCGCCGAAACGGCGTTCGAGCGGCGGTGGAGTCGGAACCCCGCGTACGTCGCGGGCCTCCGGCGTCAGCCCGCATAGGCGTCGAACTCGACGCCGCGCAACGCGTAGTAGCCGACGCCGCAGACGCCGACCGCGGACGCGAGCGTGAACGCGAGCACCGGGTCACTGGCGTAGATGGCGCCGCCGAGCGCCGCGCTCGGGATGCCGATGACGTTCCGGACGAGGTAGTACGAGCCCGTGACGCGCCCGCCCTCGTCCGCCGCGGCGGGCCCGACGATCATCGCTTTGTGCGCGGGGAGGCCCGCGAAACGCAGGCCGGAGAACGCGAAGAGCGCGACGAGCACCCACGCGTCGGCGGGCGCGTTGATGAGCATCACGGGGAAGAGGGCGTAGACGGCGAACCCGAGCGTGATGACGGGTTTGAGGCCGACGCGTTCGGCGAACCGGGACACCGGGAGCATCGCGACGAGCGCCACCAACATCTCGACGCCGAGGAGCACGCCGAAGAACGCCGCCGGGGAGAGCGAGACGCCGAACGCGCGAACCCCGACGTCGAGGTAGTCGGTGACGACGACGACGAAGAAGACGTACGCCATCCCGTTCGCGAACCGGACGAGGACGTCCGCGACGAGGAGCGGCCGGAGTTCGGCGGGGAGCGCGCGGAGGTCCGCGAGCACCTGCCCCACCCCCTCGAAGGGCTTCCCGATGCTGTCGCCGCTCGCGTCGTAGTAGACGTGCTGGACGAGCGTCCCGACGACGGCGACGGCGACGGCGACGGCGAGCACCCACCGGAAGCCGGTCTCGAAGTCGACGGCGAGCGCGAGCAGGCCGGCGGCGAGCAGCGGACCGAGGAGGAAGCCGATTCGCCGGAACGTCTCCGTGCTCGCGAACCCGGCCGCGAGCTCTCCGGGCGCGGTGCGTTGTTTCACGACCGCGAACGTCGCGCCCAGCCCGAAGGACTTCCACGCCTGCGTCAGCAGGAGTCCGACGAACAACCACGTCCACACCGGGAGCGCGAACGTGCCGAGCGAGAGCCGCCCGAGCGCCGGCGCGAGCAACCAGAGGAGGAAGCCGAGCGCGGAGCAGAAGCCGAAGGCGGTGAGCGCGCGCCGCGAGCCGAGGCGGTCCGAGAGCGCGCCGCCCGGATACGGATAGAGCGCGCTGATGAGGTTGCCGAGGCTCCCGTAGAGCCCGATGACGCCCGCGCCCGCGCCGAGCACGCGGAGGTACTCGGGGACGTAGCGGCCCGTCATCTGGAACGCGAGGCTGAACGCGAACATCGCCACGGAGAGCACGAGCACGTCGCGCGGGAGCGACGCCACCTGTCTGAACGGTGCGAGCGGGTCGACGCGCTCCTCGTCGGACATTGGGTGTACCCTCACGGGCGTCCGCCAAGAGCGTTTCCCGCCCACCGGCCGACGGCCGACGCGCCCGCCCGGACGCGGCGACGCGGGGGGAACGTTTAGGCGGGCGGCGCGAGTCGACACGGACGACATGACGGACCTCGAAGTCACCAGCGTCTCGGAGGCCGGCTACGTCACGAAGTCCCGCGTCGGCGACTTCCAACTCACCGTCGACGCCACCGACGAGGCCGGCCCGAACCCGAACGGCGTGCTCCTCGCGGACTACGCCTCCTGCTACGTGCCCGCGCTCCGCGTCGCCGCCAAGCAGCGCGGCCACGACGACCTCGGGCGCGTCGAAATCGACGTCGAGGGCGACCTCGACGCGGACGACGACCTCGAAGCCATCCGCTTCCACGTCCGCGTCGAGGCCGCCATCGAGGACGACGACCTCGCCGAGATAACCGAGCGCGGGACGGAGATCTGCCACGTCCACTCCGCGCTCCGCGAGGGACTCCACGCCGAAATCACCTCCGAAGGCGACGCCGTCTGAGGGGAGCGGTCACCGCAGGGCAAGAGACAAACCACCCACGGCCCTACCGTGGAGTATGGCAGACTGGAAGGACCGCGTCGTCGGCGAGCGTATGAGCATCGACGACGAGTTCGGTGAGCAAGTGGAGGCATCTTCGTTCTCGCGCCAGCAGTGGGGACTCATCATGACGGCGACCGAGTTCCACATCGAGCAACCCGAGGACGCCGAGTCGGCGCGACTCGTCGCGGACACCGGGAAACTCCCGCAGGTGATGAGCGAGATCGACAACGTGGAGAAACAGATGGCGTCGATGGGCGCGGGCGGCGCCGGCAGCACGTCCTCCGGCGAGGGGTTCCTCGGCGGCATCAAGCGCGCGCTCGGCTTCGGCGGCCGCGACGAACGCTACGAGGAAGCGGAGGAACTCGTCCAGGAGTACGCCGACCAGCTACAGGAGCGACTCAAGGAGAACGAGCGGTGGCAGGAAGTCTGTCGCGTCGCCGCGAACACCGAGGAGTAGATTACTCGACGTCGCCGCCGTGGAAGATGGTGAGTTCTTCGGCCTCGTAGATGTCGATGAGTTCGTTGACGATCTCGTCGTAGGACTGGTCCTCGGTCCGGAGGTCGTCGAGGCGCTCGATGGTCGCCTCGTCGAAGTGGACTTTCGGCATACCCGGTGGGAGGCGTCCGAGGGTGATAAATCGCGGGGCCGCGCGACGGCGGCGGCGCGGACCGCCCGCGAAGCATTGATGCCCGTGGCCGCGCGAGCAGGCGTATGAGCGACGGGTTCAGTCTCGACCTGCGGAACGCCGAGGAGCAGATCGACGAGTGGGAGGCGGCGGACGGCGTCGAGGGCGTCGTCCTCGGCGTGCTCGACGGCGAGACGCCCGACGAGGAGTGGCTCGAGGAACTCGCCGCCGGGAAGGTGCTCGTCCTCGCCGTCCACGGCGAGCTGAACGAGCGCGCCGCCGGATTCGCCGGCCCCGCGAAGGACGCGGGCGCGACGCTGATGCATTTCCGTGGGTTCCTCGTCGCCGCGCCCGCCGGGGTCTCGCTCGACACCTCGCGGCTCTGAGCGCCCCGGCGGAGCCGTAGCTTTACTGTTCGCCGCCGCGACGTCGCGGACATGAACGAGAAGCGACTCGTCGTCGCCTGCTTCGGCCTCCTCGTCGCCGTCGTCCTCGGCGCCCTCGCCTACCAGTTCGTCGCCCCGCTCACCGTCTCCGTCTTCCTCTACTACTCGACGCGGCGCTACCACAAGTCACTCCGCCGACTCCACCTCCCCTCGCGCGTGCGCGCAGTCGTCGTCCTCGCCTCGCTCGCCGTCCCGCTCGTCCTCCTCGTCAGTTACGCGGTCGTCCTCCTCGCCGTCGAGGCGCGCCACTTCGCCGCCCAGTACGCGCTCGTCGAACTCGCCTCCCAGAACCTCGCGTGGTTCGGCGGCGTCGAGAAGATCCCCGAGTTCACCC
The DNA here is from genome assembly GCF_014647455.2 of Halarchaeum grantii. Classification (NCBI taxonomy): domain Archaea; kingdom Methanobacteriati; phylum Methanobacteriota; class Halobacteria; order Halobacteriales; family Halobacteriaceae; genus Halarchaeum; species Halarchaeum grantii. The sequence goes on from NZ_BMPF01000001.1 coordinate 241,693, forward strand.
CGCACGGCCTCTACGCGGCGTATCAGGCCGGCGACCTCGACCCCTTCATCGAGTTCGCGTCCGCGCACGCGTCCTTCCTGACGTCGCTCGTCTCGAACTTCTTCCTCAACCTCTTCATCGTCATCATCGTCACCTACTACCTCCTCGTGGACGGCGACCGCATCCGGGCGTGGCTCCTGCGCTTCGACGACGACGCCATCCTCCGCGAGTACCTCGAAGCCGTCGACGAGGAACTCGAAGCCGTCCTCTTCGGCAACCTCCTGAACGTCATCGCCATCGCGCTCATCGCCATCACCGCGTTCCAAGCGTACAACGCCGTCGCGCCCGCGCCCGTCGAGGTGCCGTATCCGACGCTCGTCGGCACGCTCACCGGAATCGCGAGCCTCGTCCCCGTCGTCGGGATGAAGATCGTCTACGTGCCCGCCGCGCTCGTCGCCGCGCTCCCCGTCCTCCTCGGCGGCGACACCTCGCTCCTCGTCTACGTCGCGGGCTTCCTCGCGGTCGCAGTCGTCGTCGTCGACACCATCCCCGACCTCCTCCTGCGCCCGATCCTCAGCGGCGAGAACACCCACGTCGGCCTCCTGATGCTCGCGTACACCCTCGGGCCGGTCGTCCTCGGGTTCTACGGGCTCTTCTTCGCGCCCATCGCGCTCGTCGTCGGGTTGACGTTCGCGCACACCGCGCTCCCGCGCCTGCTCGGCGCGGACGCCGACCCCGAACCCGGCTTCGCGGCGAACCAGCGGCGCCTCGACGAGTTCTGAGGGCGCGCGCCGTCGCCGACGCGCCCACACCCCCGGCCCCGGTTTCGCCCACCTTTTTGCGCTCGCCCACGAACCATCGGGTATGAGTGACGTAGCGGACGTTTCACGGCGGAAAGCGTGGCTGATGGCCATGCGACCGCACACGTTCCCCGCCGGCGTCGCGCCCGTCGTCGTCGGCGTCGGCGTGGCGCTCGCCGAGGGCGTGTTCGCGCACCTGCCGGCGCTCGCCGCGCTCGTCGGCGCGCTCCTGATCCAGATCGGCGCGAACTTCGCGAACGACTACTACGACGCGATGAAGGGCGCGGACACCGACGAGCGCGAGGGGTTCACGCGCGTCACGCAGGCCGGCCTCATCGATCCCGCGTCGGTGAAGCGCGCGATGTACCTCGCCTTCCTCGCGGCAATCGTCGTCGGCTGCTACCTCGTCTACGTCGGCGGTCTCCCCATCGTCGTCGTCGGCCTCGCGAGCATCGCCGCCGGCATCGCCTACACGGGCGGCCCCTTCCCCTTCGGCTACCACGGCCTCGGCGACGTCTTCGTCTTCCTGTTCTTCGGCGTCGTCGCCGTCGTCGGGACCGTCTACGTACAGGCCGCCGCGTACGCGCCCGCGCTCCCGCTGACGCCGCCGCCGGGCACCGTCCCGCTCGTCGCCGTCGTCGCGTCCGTCGGCGTCGCCGCCATCTCCACGAACATCCTCGTCGTGAACAACCTCCGCGACGTCGACACCGACGAAAAGGCCGGCAAGCGCACGCTCGCCGTCCGCGTCGGACGGACGTGGACGCGCGTCGAGTACGTCGCGCTCTACGCGCTCGCCTACGCCGTCCCCGTCTGGTTCCTCACGCGGCCGGGCTTCGGGCTCGCGGCGCTCCTCCCGCTCGCCTCGCTCCCGCTCGCCGTCACCGTGACGCGGACGGTGCTCCGCCACGACGACGCCGACCACCTCGACCCCGCGCTCACGCGCACCGGCCAGACGCTCGCGCTCTACTCCGCGCTCCTCGCCGTCGGCCTCGCGCTGTGAGCGTGCGCGTCGACCCCTACGCCCTCGCCCTCGCCACGCCGCTCGCGACCGCACACGGCACGATTTCGGAGCGTCGGGGCTTCCTCGTCACCGTCGAGCGCGACGGCGTTCGGGGGGTCGGCGAGGCCGCACCGCTCCCCGACTGGACCGAGTCGTACGACGCGTGTCGCGACGCGCTCCGCTCCCTCGACGGCGATGCGTCCCCCACGGACGCGCGCCGCTCCCTCGACGGCACGCCCGCCGCGCGCCACGCCGTCGCGCTCGCCGACCTCGACGCGGACGCCCGCGAGCGCGGCGTCCCGCTCTACCGCGCCCTCGGCGGCGACGGAGCCGTCGAGTCGGTGCCGGTGAACGCGACCGTCGGCGACGCCCCGCCCGAGGGGACGGCCGAACGCGTCCGCGCGGCCGTCGATGCCGGCTTCCGCTGCGTGAAAGTGAAGGTCGGCGTACGCGCTCTCGACGCCGATATCGAGCGCCTCAGAGCCGTCCGCGACGCCGCGCCCGACGTAACGCTCCGCGTCGACGCCAACGAAGCGTGGACGCGGGCGGAGGGAGCGCGCGCCCTCGGTATTTTCGAGGGGCTCGACGTCGCGCTCGTCGAACAACCGCTCGACGCCGCCGATCTGGCGGGGCACGCGGCGCTGCGTGGGCGCGGTGTCGACGTCGCGCTGGACGAATCGGTCGCCGCGTGCGGCCTCGGGGCGGTGCTCGACGCCGACGCCGCGGACGCCGTCGTCCTGAAGCCGATGGCGTGTGGCGGCCCCGACCGGGCGGTGGCCGCCGGCCGCCGAGCACGCGACGCGGGCGTCGACCCCATCGTCACGACGACCTACGACGCCGTCCACGCCCGCACTGCCGCCGTCCACGTCGCCGCCGCGCTCGCGCCGCTCCGCGCGTGCGGGCTCGCCACCGCCGACGCGCTCGAAGCCGACCTCGCGGCCGATCCCGCGCCCGTCGAGTCGGGACGCGTCCGCGTCCCACAGGGAAAGGGCAATGGCGTCCCCGCCCCTCCCCGAGAGTGATGCGCGACATCCTCGCCACGCGGGCGCGGGCGTCCCCGGACACCCCCGCGCTCGTCGACGACGGCCGCGGCCGCGAGTGGACGTACGCGGAACTCGACGCCGCCGTCGAGACGACCGCCGGTCGCCTCGCCGCACTCGGCGTCGAGCGGGGCGACCACGTCGGCGTCCTCATGGAGACGCGCCCCGCGTTCGTCCGCCTCGCGTTCGCCCTCCAGCGCCTCGGCGCGGTCCTCGTCCCGTTGAACGCACGGCTCGCGCCCGCCGAACTGCGGTTCCAGCGCGAGCGCAGCGACCTCGTCCTCCTCGTCTGCGACGCCGACACCGAGGACGACGCCCTCGACGCCGCCGGACCGACGCCGGTCGTCACCGTCGACGACCCCGACGGCTCGGCTGTCGCCGCCCTCGACGAACAGGACGAATCGGCCGTCGACGCGGTCGAGTGGGGCCGCGACGACACGCTCGCGCTCATGTTCACCTCCGGCACCACCGGCGACCCGAAGCCCGTCCGACTCACGTTCGGGAACGTCGTCTCCGCCGCCACCGCGAGCGCGTTCACCCTCGGCGTCCTCCCCGGTGACCGCTGGCTCCTCTGTCTCTCCATGTACCACATGGGCGGGCTCTCCGTCCCCCTGCGCTGTGCGCTCTACGGGACGACGTGCGTCCTCCAGCGCGGCTTCGACGCCGACGACGCCCTCCGCGCGCTCGCCGAGCACGACTGCGCGGGCGTCTCCGTCGTCCCGACGATGCTCCGACGGATGCTCCGCGCCGAGCGCGACTTCCCGGACGTCCGCTTCGTGCTCTGCGGGGGCGCGCCGACGCCCGCCGAACTCGTCGCCGCCTGCGAGCGCGCGAGCGTCCCCGTCCACCCCTCCTACGGGATGACCGAAGCCACCTCGCAGATCGCCACCGCGCGCCCCGCCGAGGCGTTCGCGAACCCCGGAACGGTCGGCCGCCCCGTCTTCGGGACGACCGTCACCGTCGTCGACGACGCCGACGACCCCGTTCCGGCCGGTGAGACGGGCGAACTCTGCGTGTCGGGGCCGACCATCACGCCCGGCTACTACGACGCGCCCGAGGCGAACGCCGACGCCTTCGGCCCGCACGGCCTCCGCACGGGCGACGTCGGCTACCGCGACGAGGGCGGCCGCCTCTACGTGCTGAACCGGCGCTCGGACCGCATCATCACGGGCGGCGAGAACGTCGACCCCGGGCGGGTCGCGGACGCGACGCGCGAGCATCCCGCCGTCGAGGACGTCGCCGTCGTCGGCCTCAAGGACGACGAGTGGGGCGAGCGCGTCGCCGCGCTCGTCGTGCCCGACGCGGACGCCGACCTCTCGCGGGACGCCCTCGCGGCGCACTGGGCCGAGCGCCTCGCGGGCTTCGAGCGCCCGCGCACCGTCGCCGTCGTCGACTCCCTCCCGCGCACGCCTTCGGGGACGGTGGACCGCGCCGCCGCCCGCGAGCGCGTCGCGCGCGCCTCCGAGGAGGAGTGAGCGATGTGCACGCTCGCCGTCGCGTGGCAGGTGTACGACGACGCGCCGGTCGTCGCCGCCGCGAACCGCGACGAAGCCCTCGGTCGGCCCTCGACGCCGCCCGCCGTCACCGGCGCCGACCCCGCCGTCCTCGCGCCGCGCGACGAGGAGGCCGGCGGCACGTGGACGGGCGTCACCGACACGGGACTCTACGTCGGCGTCACGAACCGCTGGAGCGACCTCGACGGGGAGCGCTCGCGGGGGTTGCTCGTCGACGACGCCCTCCGCGCCGGCGACGCCGACGCCGCACGCGAACGCGTCGAGCGCGAGGTCGAATCGCGCGCGTACGCCGGCTTCAACCTCGTGCTCGCGGACGCCGCGAGCGCCTACCTGCTCCGGTGGGACGGCGCGCTCTCGGTCGAGGCGCTCGACCCGGGTGTGCACGTCGCCACGACGACGGGCGCGCCCGACGCCGAGGGCCGCCGCGAGCGAGTCTGCGACGCGCTCACGACGCGTCGCCCCCGGAGCGCGGCGGGGTTCCGCGGGCGCGCGAAGCGCGTGCTCGCCGACCACGACCGGCGCGTCTGCCTCCACGGCCACGGCTACGGCACGCGTTCCTCCACGATCGTCACCGTCGGCGCGCGCGGCGTCCGCTACGCGTTCGCGGACGGCCCGCCGTGTCGGACGCCCTATCGGGACGCCGGCGGGTTCGCGCGCGGGGACTGACGGGGCGATCCGGCGGCCTCGCCACCGCCCGCGACGGTCAGCTTTAAACCGCTCGCGGCCGCCCTACCGTGTATGAGCGCCGAATCAGGGGACCTCTCCGAGGACGAGGAGCACGCACTCGAGCTGGTCCGCGAGCAGGGGAGCATCTACCAGAGCGAGTTCTGGAAGGAACTCGACGTCTCCTCGCGCAAGGGGAGCCGCATCGCGAAGAAGCTCGCCGAGAAGGGCCTCGTGGAACGCGAGGACGCCGTCCACAACGGCAACACCACCTACCTCATCAAGCCCGTCATCAAGGAGGAGGACCTCGACTTCTCGCTGCTGATGGCTGGCGACATGCTCTCGCCGTTCGTCGGCGAGGAAGAGGTCGACGCGCGCAGCGACGCCTTCTCGCAGTGGATCATGAATCTCGTCTACGAGGACCCCGTCGTCCCCGAGTCCGAGTCCGGACCCGAGCCCGAACCCGAGCAGTAACGACACGGGACGCCCGCCTTCTCCGCCGCCCGCTTCGAGCGAAGAGCTATCGCTCTCGGGCACCTACGGGCCGCAATGAGTACGGTATCGGCAGTCTTCGGCGGATTCGCGTGGCCGGTCGGGCTCGCGGTCCTCGTCGGTGGGTCCTTTCTCGCGGCGGCGCTGGTGAGCGAACTCGGGTTGCGAGCGGCGCGGCGGGTCGCGGCGGGGACGCGCTTCGCGGTCGACGACGCGCTCGTCGCCGAGTTGCGCCTCCCGCTCCCGGCGACGGTGGCGGTGACGGGCGCGTACGTCGCGCCAGACGTCCTCGCGATCCCCGCCGAAGTCGCCTACTACCTCCACGGCGGCGCGCTCACCGTCGCCGTGGCGGTGTGGGCGTACGCGGTCGCCCGCCTCGCGACGCGCGCACTCCGCGCGTACGACGACGCGAGCGACGGCACGACGGGGTTCGCACCGATCTTCCAGAACCTCCTCTCGTTCGCGGCGGTCGCCGTCGCGGGCGGTGCGATACTCCACGTCTGGGGCATCGCCATCACGCCCCTCCTCGCCTCGGCGGGTATCGCCGGCATCGCCGTCGGGTTCGCGGCGAAGGACACCGTCGCGAACTTCTTCGGGAGCATCGCGCTCTACGTCGACGACACCTACAAAGTGGGTGACTACGTCGTCCTCGACTCCGGGGTCTCGGGCACCGTCCTCGACATCACGATCCGCTCGACCCGCCTCCTCACCCGCGACAACGTCGTCGTCACCGTCCCGAACGCGGTCCTCAACTCCGCACAAATCATCAACCACTCCGCGCCCGTCGCGAAGACGCGCGTGAAGGTCCCCGTCGGCGTCGCGTACGGGAGCGACCTCGACACCGTCGAGGACTGCCTGCTCGCCGCCGCCGACGCCGTCGGTGACGTCGCCGCGAACCCCTCCCCGCGAGTGCGCTTCCGGGGCTTCGGCGACTCCGGCCTCGACTACGAGCTGCTCGTCTGGGTACGCCACCCGCTCCACGACGCGAAGACCGTCCACGCGCTCAACCGCGAGGTGTACGCGCGCTTCACGGACGCGGGCGTCGAGATACCCTATCCACAGCGCGTCCTCCACGTGGCGGGCGACGCCGAGGGCGGCGTCGCGGCCGAGTCGGTTCACGCGCCGGACGCCGACGCCGAGGCCGACGCGGAGCGGCCGGGCGCGGCCTGAGAAACCGGACCGGTGCGAGGAAAAGCGCGTCCGTCGCGGCGCGTCAGCCGAGGAGCGCGGCGGCGTCGATGATCCGCTCCTCGCCGAACTTCGGGCCGACGAGTTGGAGGCCGACCGGGAGGCCGTCGACGTCGCCGGCGGGGACGCTGATGGCGGGGAGATTCGCGAGGTTCACGGGGACGGTGTTCGCGTCCATGAGGTACATCTGCAGGGGGTCCTCGACGCTCTCGCCGAGTTTCGGCGGGAGGACGGGCATCGTCGGCGACGCGAGGACGTCGACGGACTCGAAGGCCTCCTCGAAGTCCTGTCGGACCCACGCGCGGGCCTCCTGAGCCTGCTTGTAGTACTTGTCGTGGTAGCCCGCCGAGAGCGCGTAGGTTCCCAGGAGGATGCGGCGCTTCACCTCGTCGCCGAGGTTCTCGGCGCGCGTCTCGGCGAACGACTCGTTCCAGTTGCCCTCGAAGCCACCGGACTCGCCGTAGCGCACGCCGTCGAAGCGCGCGAGGTTCGAGGACGCCTCGCTCATCGCGATGACGTAGTAGGCGGCGACGCCGTACTCGACGGAGGGGAGGCTGACCGACTCGACCTCGGCACCGGCGTCGCGGTAGGCGTCCAGGGCGTCCTCGAAGGTGGCTTTCACGTCCTCGTCGGCGCCCTCGACGAGCTCGGTGGGGACGCCGATGGTGAGGCCGTCGACGTCGCCGTTCGCGGCGCCCGCGTAGTCGCTGTCGGCGCCGGCGTCGTGCGTGGTGGCGTCGTGCTCGTCGGGGCCGGCGATGACGTCGAGGAGCGCGGCGGCGTCCTCGACGCTGTTGGCCAGCGGGCCGATCTGTTCGAGGCTGTTCGCGTACGCGACGAGGCCGTAGCGCGAGACGAGGCCGTAGGTGGGCTTGATGCCGACGACGCCGCAGAAGGCGGCGGGACAGCGCACCGACCCTCCGGTATCGCTACCGAGTGCGAGGTCGGCTTCGCCGGCGGCGACGGCGGCGGCGGACCCGCCGGATGACCCGCCGGGGACGCGCTCGTCGTCGGCGGGGTTGGTGGTCGCGCCGAACGCCGACGTCTCGGTGGTGGTACCCATCCCGAACTCGTCCATGTTCGCCTTCCCGACGATGGTCGCGCCGGCGTCCTTCAGCCGGGAAACGACGGTGGCGTCGTAGGGCGGGACGTAGTCGGCGAGCATGTCGGAGCCGCAGGTTGTGGCGACGCCCTCGGTGGAGATGTTGTCCTTGACGGCGACCGTCCGGCCGTCGAGCGCGCCCTCGGACGCGCCCTCGATGGACGCCTCGGTGATGAAGGCGTTGTGCGCGCCCATCTACGACACCTTCGGGCCCTTGAAGAACCCGTCCTCGGTCTCGGGGGCGTTCTCGAGCGCCTCCTCCTGGTCGAGGCTCTCCTCGACGTCGTCGGGGCGCATGACGTTCACGAGCTCCGGCTCCGCCGCCACGTCCGGAACCTCCTCGAGGGCCTCAAAGTGCTCGAGGATGCCCGCGAACTGGTCGGCGAAGCGCTCGACTTCCTCCTCGTCGAGGTCGACGCGCGCGAGGTCGGCGACGTGCCGGACCTCATCAGCGTCGACGGCCGAATCGCTCATACTCGACTCGTCGGTCCCGCGCTCGTCTAAGCGTTTCGGAACCCCGCGTCGGAGCCATCGCCGCACGCGGCGGCGAGAGCGCCACACGAGGGCGAAAGCCGGCAGGACGCGCCTCGAACGGTCAACAGGCTTATCCGGTGTCCGCCCGATACGCTAGTGAATCGTCGTTTTCCCGGCAACGGGAACGGCAATGCGGCCTACGCCTCACACAGTATGAGTGACTCACGCACACGGGAGCGACGGCGGACGGAATCGGACGAACAGGAGCGCGAGCGGTCGAGCGAGGACGAACTCGTCTGCCCCGAGTGCGGCGGCGACCTCGTCAGTGACGAACAGCACGGGGAGACGGTCTGCTCGGAGTGCGGCCTCGTCGTCGAGGAGGACGACATCGACCGCGGGCCCGAGTGGCGGGCGTTCAACTCCCAGGAGAAGGACCAGAAATCGCGCGTCGGGGCGCCGACGACGAACATGATGCACGACAAGGGCCTCTCGACGAACATCGGCTGGCAGGACAAGGACGCCTACGGCAACTCCCTCTCGAGCCGCCAACGCCAGAAGATGCAGCGCCTCCGCACCTGGAACGAGCGCTTCCGTACCCGCGACTCGAAGGAGCGGAACCTGAAGCAGGCGCTCGGCGAGATCGAGCGTATGAGCTCCGCCCTCGGCCTCCCGAAGAACGTCCGGGAGACGGCGTCGGTCATCTATCGCCGCGCGCTCGACGAGGACCTCCTCCCGGGCCGCTCCATCGAGGGCGTCGCCACCGCCGCACTCTACGCCGCCGCCCGGCAGGCGAACACGCCGCGCTCGCTCGACGAGGTGACGAACGTCTCGCGCGTCGACAAGGACGAGATCGCGCGCACCTACCGCTACGTCGTCCGCGAGCTCAAACTCGAGATCGCACCCGCCGACCCGACGAGCTACGTCCCGCGATTCGTCAGCGACCTCGACCTCGGTGACGAGGTCGAACGCCAGGCCCGCGACCTGCTCGAGGCCGCCAAGGAGAAGGGCATCTACTCCGGGAAGTCGCCGGTCGGCCTCGCCGCCGCTGCGGTCTACGCGGCCGGCCTCCTCACGAACGAGCGCGTGACGCAGAACCAGGTGAGCGAGGTGGCGAACATCAGCGAAGTGACCATCCGCAACCGCTATCACGAGCTCTTAGAGGCCCAAGACGACGTTCCCGTCGAAGCCTGATTCTCTCCCGTTCGACTCCGACAGACGTTAGGCCCTCGTGCGTGCCCGCGTAGGTATGGAGACGACCCGACACTACACCGCCACCGCCTACATCGTCTGCGACGGGGCGACCGCGCTCCACGAGCACGACCGCCTCGGCCTCTGGTTGCCGCCCGGCGGGCACGTCGAGCGCGACGAACTCCCGCATCGCGCCGCCGAGCGCGAGGTCCGCGAGGAGACCGGCCTCGACCCGACGCTCCTCCTCGCAGAACCCGAGGTCGAGACCGGGGTCGTGCGCTCGCTCCCGAAGCCCGCGCACTTCCTCCTCGAGGACATCCACGCCTACGAGGGCGGCGAGGTCGGCCACCAGCACGTCGACTTCGTCTACTTCGCCCGCGTGGACTCGCGCGACGTGACGCCGCGGGGCGACGAGCGCGACGCCGAGCACTGGGAGTGGTTCACGCCGGCCGAGTTGGGCGAGGCGGACCTCGGCGAGGAGGTCGTCCGCATCGGCCGGGAGGCCATCGCGGCCGTCGAGGGCGAGGAGTAGGGCAGGAGGACCTCAGAAGAACTCGCGCAGGCGGTTCTTCACGCGGCGTTTCGCGCCCCCGGCGGCCTGCCGGAAGCTGATGCGCCACGGCGTGCGCTGGCCCTCGACGCTCGTCCGGCCGGCGCGGACCGCATCGAGGATGCTCTCGAGGGTGCGCTCGTCGGCGTCGACGCGCGTGACCGCCTGCCCGACCATCTCGGCGATGTGGGCGTCCGAGCCGGCGGTCATCGGGAGGCCGTGGTCGCGCGCGAACGTCTCGGCCTGCCGGTTCGCGCGCCCGGTGAGGAGCCGGGAGTTGTAGACTTCGATGGCGTCCGCGGACGCGAGCGTCTCGCGCGTGACGTTCGCGGCGACGCCGCTCCGGGACTCCTGGAAGGGGTGGGGGACGACGGCGATGCCGCCCGCGTCGCGGATCGCCTCGAGCGTCTCCCCGAAGGGGCGACCCGCCGGCACGGGCTCCTCGATGCCGAGCGCGAGGACGTGGCCGGCGGCGCTCGTCACCTCCATGCCCGGGATGCCGACGAGGCCGTAGTCGGGCGCGAGTTCGGCGGCGCGGGCGCTGGCGTCGTACTCGTCGTGGTCGGTCACGGCGAGCGCGTCCAGCCCGACGGCGGCGGCCTGCTCGAGGAGCATCTCGACCGGGTCGCGGCCGTCGTAGGAGAGCGACGAGTGGGAGTGGAGCTCGACCGACAGCACGGACGGCGCTTCGGTACGCGGCGGCAAAAACACGCCGGTCTCGTCGCAACAATTACGTGACCCCGACACCTCGCGGGGAATATGCATCAGCACGGAGACAGGACTGGTCGGCGATGACGGCCGCCGCCACGCCGACGGCCGTCCTCGTCGGCCTCCTCCTCAACCTCCAGTTGATACTGAGCGCGGTCGCGTTCGTCCTCTCGCTGATCGCGTATCGCGGCTACGCGGGGACGCCGTGGGGGCGCGTCCTCGAACCGATTCCGGTGCTCCTCGCGAGCATCCTCGTGACGACCGGCATCGAGGGAGCCGTCCCCGAAGCGACGTACCTCCTCGTGTCGGCGGTCTGCTGGACCGTCACGACGGGCGCCGTGGTGCTCTCGACGTACCGAATCACGACGCTTCGGCGGGGGGCGAGCCGATGACGCTCCTCGAAACCGCCACGTTCGCGGTGTTCGGGGTGCAGGTGGTCGTCGTGGTCGGGTGTGCGCTCGTGCTCGGCGCCGTCCTCGCGCGCTCCGCCGACACCTTCCTCTATCCGGAGGGCGTCCGGTGGCTCACCACGACGCTCGCCGCGCTCGCGCTCGGCGCCACGCTCGACCTCGCACAGATGGCCGAGGTCTGGCGCCCGCGCGCGCTGGAGATTCTCGCGCAGTCCGGCTACGCGCTCGCCGCGACGCTCGCCGTCGGCGCGATGTGGTACTTCGCGCGCGACTTCGTCCGGACGGACGACCGATTCGAGCCGGTGGACGAGGTCGAGGACGACGCGGGAGGGTTCGAGGATGCCTGACGGCCCACCCATCCACCCGCCCGAATCGGGCTCGCAGGTGCTCGCCGCGCTCCCCCCGCACGGGCGGGCGCTCGCCCACCTCCCGGAGTCGGCGTTCGAGAACCTGCTCGTCGTGCAGACGAACGGGGCGCCGGGGCGAACGGAGAGCGCCGTCAGGGAGCGCGGCTACGACCCGCGACGCGTCGGCGTCATCCCCGTCACGGGCTCGGACGTCAGCTACGACGGCCCGCTCTGGGTCGCCGACCGCGTGCGTCCGAGCGACCTGACCGGGCTCAGCATCCAGTTCTCGAACGCACTCTCGTACGTCGACTCGGGCGGGTGGGTGGTCTTCGACGACCTCAGCACGCTCTCGATGTACACGGACGCGGAGCAGCTCTACCGGTTCGTCTCCACGCTCGTGAACGCGACCCGGGAGGCCGACGCGACCGGCCTCTACCGCGTGACGAACGGCGTGATGGACGACGGCGTCGCGGCGTCGATTCGCGGGACGATGGACGCCGCCGTCGAGCGCTGAGCGCGCCCCGTCGCCCGCACGAACGTGCATATGGAAACGCATTAATGGCCCCTATCGGTACACGTAGTTGAATGACTCTCGCCGAGTCGGACCGCGAACGCGTCGTCGGCGAACTGGGCCGGGATCCGACGCGCGCCGAGGCCGCGCTGTTCGAGAACCTCTGGAGTGAGCACTGTGCGTACCGCTCGTCGCTACCCCTGCTCTCCGCCTTCGACTCGGAGAGCGAGGAGGTCGTGATCGGGCCCGGGGACGACGCCGCCGTCGTCGAAGTGGGGGAGGACGTCTACGCCACCTTCGGCGTCGAGTCCCACAACCACCCCTCGTACGTCGACCCGTTCGACGGCGCCGCCACCGGCGTCGGAGGCATCGTCCGGGACACCCTCTCGATGGGCGCGTACCCGGTCGCGCTCGCCGACTGCCTCTACTTCGGCGACTTCGAGCGCGAGCACTCGCGCTACCTCCTCGAGGGGGTCGTCGAGGGCATCAGCCACTACGGGAACGCCATCGGCGTCCCCACCGTCGCGGGGAGCACCTCCTTCCACGAGGGCTACGAGGGCAACCCGCTCGTGAACGTCGCCTGCGTCGGCCTCCTCAGTCCCGACCGCCTCGTCACCGCCGAAGCCCAGCGCCCCGGCAACCGACTCCTCCTCGTCGGCAACAGCACGGGCCGCGACGGCCTCGGGGGCGCGTCCTTCGCCTCCGAGGACCTCGCGGAGGACGCCGAGACCGAGGACCGCCCCGCCGTACAGGTCGGCGACCCCTACGCGGAGAAGCGCCTCATCGAGGCGAACGAGGAACTCGTCGACGCCGGCCTCGTCGTCTCCGCGCGCGACCTCGGCGCCGCCGGCTTAGGGGGTGCGTCCTGCGAGCTCGTCGCGAAGGGCCACCTCGGCTGTCGGCTCACCCTCGACGACGTCCACCAGCGCGAACCCGGGATGAACGAGACCGAGATCCTCCTCGCCGAGTCCCAAGAGCGCATGGTCTACGAGGTCGCGCCCGGAAACGTCGAGGCCGTCGCCGAGGTCGCCGAGAAGTACGACCTCGGCTGCTCGGACATCGGTGAAGTCACCGCCGACGGCCGCTACGTCTGCGAGTTCGACGGCGACGTCGTCGTCGACGCGCCCGCAGAGTTCCTCGCCGACGGCGCGCCCCTGAACGACCTCCCGATGACGGAGCCGGAGACGCCCGCGACCGACTACGACCTGCCCGCGCTCGCGGACGCGTTCGAGGCCGTCGTCGCCAGCCCGAACGCCGCCTCGAAGCGCTGGGTCTACCGGCAGTACGACCACGAGGTCGGTGCGCGCACCGCCGTCCGGCCCGGCGAGGACGGCGCGCTCCTCGCGCTCCACGAACTCGCCGACGCCGGCGTCGACACCGCCGACGCGCCCGGCATCGCGCTCGCTGCAGGCGCGAACCCGAACTGGACGGCCTGCGAGCCCTACGCGGGCGCCTACGCCACCGCCGTCGAGAACGCGACGAACCTCGCCGCCGTCGGCGCCACCCCGGTCGCCGCTGTCGACTGCCTCAACGGCGGGAACCCCGAGAAGGCCGACGTCTACGGCGGGTTCGGCGCGATGGTCGAGGGGCTCGCGGACGGCTGTCGCGACCTCTCCGTGCCCGTGGTCGGCGGGAACGTCTCGCTCTACAACGACTCGAACGCGGGGCCGATCCCGCCGACGCCGACGCTCGCCGTCCTCGGCACTACCGACTCGCTGGACGCGCCCGGCACCGCCTTCGCGGGCGGCGGGACGCTCCTCCTCGTCGGCGGCCACGACGAGGGACTCGGCGGCTCCGAACTCCTCGCCGAGTTCGGCGGCACCGACGCCTTCCCCGACCTCCCCGGGGACGCCGGGGCCGTCGTCGACGCGCTCGCCGCCGTCGCGGGCGACGACCACACCACGGCCGTCCACGACGTCAGCGACGGCGGCCTCGCCGTCGCGCTCGCCGAAGGCCTCACCGAGTCCGCGGGCGCGGCCGTCGCGGTGCCGTCGCTCGACGCGCTCTTCTCCGAGGCCCCGGGTCGCGCCGTCGTCGAGACGACCGACCCCGAGGGCGTGAAAGCGGCGTTCGACGGCGTCGCAGACGTCGTCGAACTCGGCGAAAGCGACGCCTCCGGCACGCTCACGCTCGACGTGGGCGAAGAGACGGTCGCGTACGACCACGCCGACGTCGCGGCGTTCCGCGAGACCATCGCGGCGGCGATGGACTGACGGCGACGACGGCCGCCTTTTTGCCGCTCGGCGACGCGAGAGTCGGCATGGCACGCTGGAGGGACACGGACTCGGCGACGCGAACGCTCGCGTGGGCCGTCGGCATCGCGCTCCTCGTCACCGGCTACGTCCACGTCGGCGTCTGGGGCGGGGCGCTCCCCGCGTTCGCGCCCGCCGACCTCGTGGGCGGCGCACTCGGCGGTCTCGCGGGCGGAATCGTCCTCGCGTTCGCGGAGGCGCGCGAGGGACTCCCCGCCGCCACGGGCGCGTGGCTCGTCCTCCTTCTCACGCTCTGCGTCGGGTACGTCGCGGGCGCCGCCCTCGCACCGTCGGCGGCGCTCGCGCTCGTCGTCGCGGCGTGGGCGACCGCGCTCGGCGGCGCGCTCCTCAGAGCCCGAACGCGAGCGGGAGGACGTACGTGAGGAGTGCCCCGACCGCGAGGACGACCCCTCCGTAGGCGACCTGCGTCTTCGAGTAGGACTGCATCGGCGACGTCGTCCGGCCCTCGTGTGTCGTGTCCATACGCGCCCACGCGGCGAGGAGGCACTTTCCGTTTTCGGAGTGGGCCACGAGACGTATGCCGGCGTCGCGCACTGGACGACACGATGCCCTCCAGCAGACGACGGTATCTCGCCGCCGCGGGCGCGTCCGCGCTCGCGGGTCTCGCCGGGTGTAGCGGACCGGACACGACCAGCACGTCGCCGACGGAGGGGGAGCCGGCCACCGACACCTCGTCGACGACCGGGACGTCCGGGACCGCGCCCTCCACAGACGCCGCGCGGTTCGAGGCGAACCTGGTGCGGGACCTGACGGACGACCACCCGCCCCGCTTCAGCGCGACGTTGACGAACGTCTCCGACGAGCCGTTCACGCTCACCTGTGGGTTCGCGCCGCCGCTCTCCGTGACGATGATGCGCGCGGCGAAAGGCGACGCCGAACTGTTCTGCTACCCCGTCGACGGGGACGCCCGCCAGCACGTGCACGGCGTCGAGACCGACCGAACGAACGCGTCGACGACCTCCCTTCCGCCCGAGAACAGAATCGACGGCTGTTGGCGCGTCACCGGGAGTTTCGCGGTGAACGCCATCGCGTTCACGCGGACGCTCGCCCCGGGCGAGTCCGCGAACGTCGCCTACGACGCCTACACGTTGGGACGCGACGCCTGCTTCCCGGACGGGGATTACCGCGCGACGACGGAGGCGTCCGCGAGTGCGGGAGAGACGGCGGGCGCGTCCTCCGCAACGTGGACGTACGGCGTGACGCTCTCGCTCCGCGACGGATCGGTGTCGGGTGTCACCGCGAGCGACGTCACGGCAGTCACGCTCACATAGGCCGACGCCACGGGACGACACCCCGGTGAGTCAGACACCTTTTCAGGGGGTGGTTTCGTACTACTCGGTATGACTCTCACGAAGCGCGTCATCCCGTGTATCGACGTGGACCTCGACGAGAACGGGGACGCGGCGGTCTACACGGGCGTGAACTTCGAGGACCTCGAGTACACGGGCGACCCCGTCGAGCTCGCGAAGAAGTACAACGAGGCGGGCGCGGACGAGTTCGTCTTCCTCGACATCACGGCGAGCGCGGAGGGCCGCGACACGATGTTGAACGTCGTGGAGAACGTCGCGGACGAGGTGTTCATCCCCCTCACGGTCGGCGGCGGCATCCGCGATACCGACGACATCAAGGAGACGCTGCGCGCCGGCGCGGACAAGGTCTCCATCAACACGGGCGCCCTACAGCGCCCCGAACTCATCACGGAGGGTGCGCGCGCCTTCGGCAGTCAGTGCATCGTCATCAGCGTGGACGCGCGCCGGCGCTTCGACGACGAGGGCGAGCACTACGAGCGGGTCGACGGGGAGTCCTGCTGGTTCGAGTGCACGGTGAAAGGCGGGCGCGAGGGCACCGGCATCGACGTCGTCGAGTGGGCCGAGGAGGCCGAGGAACGCGGCGCGGGCGAGCTCTTCGTGAACTCCATCGACATGGACGGCACGAAGGACGGCTACGACCTCCCGCTCACGAGCGCGGTCTGCGACGCCGTCTCCACGCCCGTCATCGCCTCCTCCGGCTGTGGCGAACCCGAGCACATGCGCGAGGCCTTCGAGTCGGGCGCGGACGCCGCGCTCGCCGCGTCCATCTTCCACTTCGAGGAGTACACCATCGAGGAAGTCAAGCAGTACCTCGACGAACACGGGGTTCCGGTCCGGCTGTAAGCCACGCCCGACACGGCGCGGCGCGCGCCGGAGACGGCGCCGCGTTCTTCGTCTACGGGTGCGTGCGCGCCGACGCCGGTAACTCACACCCGAGGCGCCCCGACCGGCTCGCGGCCCGGCCGTCGTGGCCGCGCTCGTCGCGGACGCGTCGCTCCCGAGGACGGACGAGTACGAGAGAAGCGCTCCGATTCGACGTCGCGCGGCCTACCGAGCCGCTTCGAACGCCGTCCGGAACTCGCTCATCTGCTCGTCGACGAGCGCCGCGCCCTGTTCGAGGCAGTCGATGGGGTCCGCGCCCTCCGTCTTCAGCGTCAGGATGGGCTCGGTCTGGCCACCGGACTGCTCGGGGTTCTGGTCGTACGTCGCGGCGGCGACGTCGTCGAGCTCCAGCAGCGCGCCCTTCAGGACGTTCATGAAGGTGTGGTCTTCGCCCGCGATCTCGATAGTCAGCTCCGTCTCCTGCTGTTCGACGACCCGGAGATCCATGTCTTAGAGTTGGTTCTGCGCCGTTTCAACATTGCGGTCCCCCGCGACGACATCGGCGTCGCCGCGCAGGCAACTCGCGGGCGTTTAAGGGCACGCGCGGCGAGACGCGGATATGGTCTCGCCCGCGTTCGTCGCCGGCGCGTCCGCCGCCGTGGCGTGCTGGGGCCTCGTCGTCGTGCTCGTCGCGTTGCGCGCCGTCCGTCCCGGAACCGCGCTGCGCGCCGGCCTCCCCGCCGGGCCGCTCGTCGGCCTCGGCGTCGCGGCCGCGCTCGGCCTCCCGCTCGACACCGCGCTCGCCGCCGCCGTCCCGCTCGTCGCGCTCTGCTCGCTCGCCCTCGTCCGCGCCCTCGACGGCGTGACGAACGCGTGGGGGAGACGCCTCCGCGCGCGCTTCCTCCTCGGCGTCCCGTGGGGCACCCTCCTCTGCGTCCTCGGCGTCGCGGGCTTCTACTGGCTCGTCCAGGGCGGATGGGCCCACCCCTACGACCCGCTCTCGCTCCCCTTCACCTCGTGGTCCTACCTCTACCCGCTCGGTGTGCTCACCGCGCCGTTCGCGCACTCCGGTCTCGGGCACGTCACCGGGAACCTCCTCGGGACGCTCGTCTACGCGCCGCTCGCCGAGTACGCGTGGAGTCACTACCCGCGCCGGCGCGGCGACACGACGTTCTCCTCGCTCCGGACGAACCCCTACGCGCGCGTCCTCGCGTTCCCGCTCGCCGTCGCCGCCGTCGCCGTCGCCACGAGCGTCCTCGCGTGGGGCCCGATAATCGGCTTTTCGGGCGTCGTCTTCGCCTTCGGCGCGTTCGCGCTCACGCGCTACCCCGTCGCCACCGTCGCCGCCACCGCCGCGAGCGGCTTCGCCTCCACCGTCTACTACGCCCTGCGCGACCCCATCGTCGTCGCGTCCGCCGGCCCCTCCTACGGCGGCCCGTGGTGGGCGGGCGTCGCCGTCCAGGGCCACGCGACCGGCGTCTTTCTGGGGGTGCTCTGCGGCGCGCTCCTCGTCGCCGCCCGCGACGAACGCCCCGGCGCGTTCCGCCTCTGGGGCGCGACCATCGTCTACGCCGCGAGCGTCCCCCTCTACGCCATCTGGTGGTATCGCGGCCCCGCCACCTACGTCCTCTATCGCGGCCTCGGCGTCCTCTTCGTCGTCGCGCTCGGCCTCCTCGTCGCCGCCGGCGTCCGCGCGCGCGCCCGCCCGCTCTCCGCGCGCGTTGACCTCGGCGTCACCCGCCGACAGGTCGGCGCGCTCTGCCTCCTCTTCCCGCTCCTCGTCACCGCCGTCGTCGCCGTCCCGGTCAACCTCACCACCGTCGCCGACGGCCCGCCCGCGAACGCCGACGACGCCGTCCACGTCCGCGACTACACCGTCACCTACGCCGAGGACGTCCCGAACGAGCGCGTCGGCGCCATCGACATCGAGCTCCTCAACGAGTCCACGGGCGTCAACGCGAGCGGCGTCATCGTCTCGAACGCGGACAGACACCTCTGGACGCAGGCCATCTCGACGGGGTCGCTCGCGTTCTCCGGCTACGACACCGTCCGCGTCGGCGGCGTCGGTTGGAGCGAGCGCATCGGCGTCAGACGCACCGGTTGGACGCCCGTCGGCGCCCCCACCGTCTACCGCGTCGCGATGACGAACGCCACGGGCGCGTGGCACCCCGTCTACGCGTCCGGGAACGCCACCGCCGCGCTCACGCTCGACGGCCGAAACGTCACCGTCGGCGCGACCCACGAGAACTTCTCGCTCGTCGTCACGCGCGCGAACGCGACGCTCGATAGGGCGGCGATACCCACGGCGAACGCGACGACGCGCGCCGGCGGCCTCACCTTCGCGCGCGACGGCACGCGCGTCGTCGCGAGCGACGGCGCGACCCGCGTCACCGTCGCCACCAGAGAGACCTACGGGTAGGCCCACGTGATGCGGAAGACCTCGACGTCGAGGGCCTCGCGCTCTGCGGTGTGGAAGTCGTACCGGTTGGCGAGGTCGAGTTCCGCCGCGAACGCGTGCGTCACCGCGCCCCCCTCGTCGGCCGCGAAGGACTCGACGAACTCGCGGCTCCCGCCGTTGTGGATCGACCACGAGACGCCGCCGAGGTCGGCGGCCGCCGCGAGGAAGCGCCGGTCCGCGTGGCGGTTCCCGTACTGCGCGCCGAACGGCGGGTTCATCACCACCGTCGGGTCAACGTCGCCGACGGCGTCGGCACCGACGGAGAGCGGGAGGCGGGTCGCGTCACCGCGCACCCACGCGACCGACTGCGGGGGGCTGAGGCGGCGTTCGTTCTCGCGCGCCACCGCGAGCGCGCCCGGGTCGACGTCGATACCGACCACGCGTGACGGGCGGCGGAGGGCTGCGCCGAGCGCGAGCATCCCCGTTCCCGTCCCGAGGTCGACGACCGTCCCGGCGAGGTCGCCCTGCAGGTCTGCGGTGTGGAGGACGTGCGCCGCGAGGTCCGCGGGCGTCGGGTACTGCTCGCGCGTCACGTCGGGGTCGCGAAAGCCCTCGACGGCCGCGAGTCGCTGCTCGAGCGCGCGCTTCATACCGAGTGAAAGTGGGTCCGCGTGGAAAGCCGCGTCGGTGTCGCCTACGCCGACTCGTCGTACCTGCGGTACAGCGTATGGACGCTGGCATCACCGGAACGCAAAGCGTTCCGGTTGGCTAACGAGAGCTTCGCTCTCGTGAACGCCGACGCCGATACTGCTGATGACGAAGCTGATGAGGCCGCCGACGAGCGTCCCGATGCCCCAGAGGAACGACGGGACCGGGGCGTCGTCGACGACGCCGAGCAGGCGCTCGAACCACTCCTCGACGAACGCGAGCAGGAGGGCGCCGACGATGAGCGTTCCGAGGAACGCCGCGACGGCGCGCCCGGCGACGCCGAGCGACTGCTGTACGCCGAACGGGTCGACCTGCTGGAGCGGGAGAACGAGGAGGTCCATGCCGCTATCGAGGGCGGGGGCAAAGCGATTGCGGGCGTCGCGTGCACCCGCCGCTCGCACGCACGCGCCGCGTCCGGCCCCGCGCCCGTCCCGCGATTCGTGTACCGCTTCGACGGTCGTTCGCGGTGCCGTCGGTCCTACGGACCGGCGCTCACCACGTCCCGTGGAAGGTGTCGAAGGAGAGCTCGTCGAGGTCCTTGTTCCCGACCGCGATCTCGTACTCGCCGGGGGTGAGCATGGGCTGCTTGAACTGCGGGCCGTCGTCGGTCGTGATGCGCGGACAGCCGGTGTTGACGTAGGCGTCGAGCCCGAAGTTCGTCAGCCGGTCGGGCGTCACCTCGTCCATCGTCAGAAGGTAGGCGTTCTCGTTGTTCTCGACGATCTCGTTCGCGGTCTCCCAGCGACCCTGCCCGATCTTCGTGCAGAAGATGACGCCCCACTCCTCGGCGTCCATCGCCTTGTGGACCGCGGCGTAGCGCTGCTTCATGAACTTCTCCGTGTCCGCGAGCGTCACGACGTTGTTCACGGGGTCCGCGATGACGACGTCCTTGTCGGGGTGCTCCATCGCCAGCCCGAGCGGGTGGAACTTCCCGCCGCCGACGTAGAGGATCTGGTCGGCGTCGATGTCCGCCGAGGCGTAGTTACAGCCGAGGACCTGTCCCTCGTGGGTGAGGCGCTCGTCGCCCCGGCGCGTGTGGACGTCGAAGCCCCGCTCCTCTAAGTACTCGCGCATCTCGTCGAACTTGTTCATGTGCTGGGCGGTCGTGACGAGGCCGACGTCGCCCTTCTCGAGTTCTTCGAGGGACTCCTCCATGATCGGGAGGACGTCGACGTTCGAGAAGAGCGGGACGTAGATGATCTTCTCGGACTCCTTCATCGGGGAGTGGCCGAAGTGGGCGAAGACGTCCGTCCGGCGCATCATGTACGTGTCGAGGTCGCAGGCGCCGTAGCAGGGCTTCCCGGAGATCATCACGCGCGTGTCGTCCGGGAGGAGGGCCCGGAGGTCGTCGGCGACGTGCGGCGCGCGGCGCTTCAGCCCCTCGGGGAACTGCAGGCCGACCTTCTCGGCGTCGCGCTCCTCGACGGCCTCGACGATGCGGTCGAGTTCGTAGTCCCACGTTCGGTCGTGCTTGAGCGACATCCCAGTGTTCCGGAGGTCGCCCGCCGACCGCTCGTCCTGACTCATTGCCCTCGTGTACTGCGTCGCGCCGTATAACCTCGGCGTTCCGGGTGACGGCTGCCCTCGCGTGCGGCCACGCGCGAACTTGCACCCGCCCGAGTACCCGGCCACGGCCGGGGATTCACCCGAGGGCATGGGGGCAGTCGGAGGAGACGGTGAACGAGGGCGAACGAGCGGCAATCGGTCTCGACCAGGGAGAGCGAGAGCGGCGCGTTCTCCGACGCGTTCCGCGACAGGGGCTGTCGCGACAGCGACACTCGGGCGCTCGACGCCGAGGAGTGCGGACGGGACGCTCCCGGAACGCTTAGGGCGGGCGCACGCACACGTCCGTCCATGACGACGAGCGACTGGGGCGACTGGCTCCCCCGCGAGATCGCGGACGCCGACCCGGACGGCGTCGACGCGTGGTACCTCGGCTGTAACGGCTTCGTACTGAAGGCGAGCGACGGCACCACCGTGCTCGTCGACCCGTACGTCGGCACGGGCAGTCCGCCGCGGACGATTCGGATGATTCCGGTGCCGTTCGACCCGGACGACGTCGAGCGCGCCGACGCGGTGTTCGCGACCCACGAGCACACCGACCACGTCGACGAGGAGAGCCAGGCGCCGATCCTCGAAGCCACGGGCGCCGACTACTACGCGCCGGACGACTCCCTCGACGTCGTCGCCGAGGAGGACTGGCAGGTCGACTACGACATCGGCGACGACCAGCTCGTCGAGGCGTCGGAGGGCGACACCTTCGACGTCGGGTCGTTCACCGTCCACGTCGTCGAGACCGCCGACGCCGACGCCACCCACCCGGTCGGCTACGTCTTCGAGCACGACGCCGGGACGTTCTTCCACGCGGGCGACAGCAAGCCGAGCGACTCCTTCAGCGACGTGGGCGAGCGCTTCGACATCGACGCGGCCGCGCTCGCGTTCGGCACCGTCGGGAACGTCCCGGACAAGGAGACGGGCGTGCCCGCCCGCACGCGCTGGTACAACGACGAGAACCAGATCATCGAGTGCGCGAGCGACCTCCGGGTGGACCGCCTCGTCCCGACGCACTACGACATGTGGAAGGGCCTGACGGCGGACCCGACGGTCCTCCACCACCACGCGAAGAGCTTCGCGTACCCGCGCGACCTCGAAATCGTCGAGATCGGCGACCGGATCACCCTCTGAGGCGCGCCGAGCGGCCGCGAACCCGCACGCCGTCGCGCGCTTCGTCTCGCCGCCGGGCGTGCGCCGGACAGTGTGGAGGTGTCTCACGCAATCTGTAAGCCGTCGCGTCCCGTGTGTCCGACAACGATGGAGCCAGTCACCGTCGCCGTCCCGCGCAAGGGCCGCCCGCTCGAAGCCGTCTTGGACCGGCTCGCGGGCCATCCGTCCGCCCAGCGGGTCGTCGACGACGTGACCGAGACGCTCCGCCACGAGAAGGCCGTGACGAAGGGGGAGGCGACGCCGGACGCGGGCGTCTACGAGCGCCTCGCCGCGTACAGCGACCCCACGGACCCCTACAAGGCCGACTACACGCTCCTGCGCGACGACCGGGCGGGCAAGCCCCGACGCGTCGTCTTCGACAGCCTCACGCTCGACGTCGCGGACGTCCCCGTTCGGTTGGTGGGACGCGAGGAGCCGTTCCGTGCGCTGCGCAAACACGAGTTCGCGCTCGGCTTCGACAGCGCCGACCTCGTCCTCGAGGAGGTCGTCGGCCTCCGCGAGGAGCCCCTCCAGTCGATCGCGGACGTGAACGAGCGCATCGATCCGCAGGACACGGACGTCCGCGTCGTCACCGGGCTCGGCGACACGGTCTACCACACGCTGATGGGTGACCGCGACGCGCTCGGCGTCGACGCCCTCGACCGGACGTTCCTCGACGGCTACGAGGGCGCGCTCTGCATCTCGCCGCGCTACGAGCGCCTCGTCGAGGCCGTCATCGGCCTCGACGCCCTCGACGGCGTGGAGTTCGTCTACCCCGAGGAGGGAGAGGAGGAGGAGGCCGCGATCGCCGACGCCGGCCTCGGCGTCTACCTCACCGTCACCGGCTCGACGGCGCGCGCGCACGGCCTCTCGCTCGGCGAGCGCCTCTTCCCGAGCGAGACCGTCCTCATGGAGAACGAGAGCGAGATGCGCACGGACGCGCTCGCGGCGGTACGCGACGCGATCGCCGCCGACGTCGACACCGAGCTCCCGGTCGCCTGAGCGGACTGCGGCGCCTGCAAACACGGCACGTCCTCGGGAATCAAGGCTATACGTCCGGCCCTCCTACTCCCGCCCATGTCTACTCTCCGACTGGACCCGCACGTCCACTCGGACGCCTCCTACGATGGCCACGAGCGCGTGGAGCTCATCCTCGAGCACGCCGCCGACATCGGTCTGGACGGCGTCGTCATCACCGACCACGACGAGATCGACGCGTCGCTCCGCGCCGCCCGCCTCGCGCCCGACTACGGGCTGGTGGGCGTCCCCGGCGTCGAGGTCTCCACGAAGCACGGCCACCTCCTCGCCATCGGCGTCACCGAGTGCCCCGACCCCGGGATGGGGTATCGCGAGACCGCCGACGCCGTCCGCGAACTGGGCGGCGTCGCGGTCGCCGCACACCCCTTCCAGCGGAGTCGTCACGGCGTCAAGCGCCGCCACCTCGTCCCGGACGAGCCCTCGGCTGACCCCGCCGTTGACGCCGTCGAGGTCTACAACTCGATGCTGTTCACGGGCTACCGGAACCGCCGCGCGCGGCGTTTCGCGCGCGCTCGCGGCCTCCCCGGTATCGGTTCGAGCGACGCCCACTACCTGATGAACGTCGGGCGCGCCTACACCGAGGTCGAGGTCCCCGGCCCGGACGCGCCCGCGAACGTCGACTACGAGGCCGTCGTCGACGCGATCCGCACCGGCGCGACCGCCGTCGACGGCGGACGCACGCCCGTCCGCCGGAGCGCCAGCCAGTACGCGAAGGGCGCCGTCAGAAAGAGCGTCTTCACGGTCACGTCGCGCGCGCCGTTCGTCCCCGCGTACCCGGTATCGATGCGCTAGCTCCGCGGTTAGTGCTCGACGCCGAGGTCCTTCGCGCGCTGGGCGGCGAGGTCGGCCACCTGCTCGACCGTGAGGTCGGACTGGTTCGCGAGCACGCGACAGAGCATTCCGAGCTGCCGTGACGCCGTCTGCTGGAGCTCGCGCGGGTCGTCCGTGTCGTTCCCGAAGAAGAACTCGTTCTCCCCGTCGTCGGTGAGGAGCCCGAGGTAGATGGACGTCAGGTCGTCGCGCTCGAGCGCCGCCGTCGCCTGCTCGCGGACCTCCTCGAACTGCGTCGTCTCGCTCTCGCTCATACGCACCGATGGAGTGGCGCGCTCAAAAGCCCACGGCTCCCGGTGGCAACCGCGCGCTCGCCAGCGGCTCGCGCGCGGAGCGTGCCGCATCCAAACCACTTTTAATCGCTCTTGACCGTGTGTTCAGTAAATGGGTCTCCACGTGTCCGACACTAGCCGGCTAGCGGATGCGCCGTTGCGCGGAGGAAGCCGATGGGCGTAGTCAGCTACGTTCGGCGGCTCTTCTCGGTCGACCGGCGCGTTCTCGTGCTCGCGCTCGCACGAGCGATGGACTCGCTCGGCAACTCCTTCCTCATCGTCGTCCTCCCGCTGTTCATCGGCGACGTCATCGCGGGCGGCGCGACCAGCGGCGTCACCGTCGGCATCGGCGGCTTCGACGTCACGCTCGCGGAGAGCCTCGCGGTCGGCGTCGTCCTCTCGATGTTCGGCTTCCTGAACAGCTTCGGCCAGCCGTTCACCGGGCGCTGGTCGGACCGGACGCAGAAGCGTCGCGCGTTCGTCCTCTTCGGCCTCGGCGTCCTCGCCGTGACGAACGTCGCGTACGCCTTCGCGGGGACCTACCTCCAGCTGTTCGTCATTCGCGCGCTCCAAGGCTTCGGCGTCGCGTTCACCGTGCCCGCCACCATCGCGCTCGTGAACGAACTCGCCACCGACGACACCCGTGGGAACAACATGGGCGTCTTCAACACCTTCCGCCTGCTCGGCTTCGGCCTCGGCCCCATCTTCGCGGGCGGCCTCGTCCACAGCGGCCCCTACTTCGGCGGCGCCCTCACCGGCTACAACGCCGCGTTCACCATCGCCGCCGCCGGCGCGCTCCTCAGCTTCGTCCTCGTCACGCTGCTCGTCGAGGACCCCGAGACCGTCGAGGCCGACGCGGGCGACGACCTCTCGATCGCCGTCCTCGACCACGAGCGCGAGGGGAAGTTCCTCGACCCCGTCTTCACGCTCGGCGTCGCCTCGCTGTTCATGGCCATCGGCATCGCGCTCCTCGCCGCCATCGAGTCGCAGGTGAACGCCCGCCTCGACCAGACCGCGTTCCTGTTCGGCATCGAGTTCGCGGCGTTCGTCCTCGCGCAGGTCCTGCTCCAAGCCCCGATCGGTGACGCGAGCGACACCTACGGGCGCAAGCCGTTCGTCCTCGGCGGCCTCCTGTTGCTCGCGCCGGCGACGCTCGCACAGGGCTTCGTCACCGAACCGTGGATGATGATCGTCGCGCGCTTCGTGCAGGGGATCGCCGGCGCCGCCGTCTTCGCGCCCGCGATGGCGCTCGCCGGTGACTACGCGCGCGCCGGCCAGTCCGGCACCCAACTCTCCGTGCTCACGATGGCGTTCGGCCTCGGCGTCGCCATCGGCCCGCTCGTCTCCGGCGCGCTCGCCGCCATCTCCTACGCGACGCCGTTCGTCCTCGGCGGCGCCCTCGCCCTCCTCGGCGCGATACTCGTCCACACGCAGGTCGAGGACACCGTTCGCGACGACGACGCCCCCGAGGCCGTCGCGGGCGACTAGCGGTAGAGGGAGACGTAGAGCGTCGCGAACCCGACGATGAACGGGAGCGTCGCACCGATCTCGAAGACGGGGCCGGTCGGGAGCTGGTCGGAGAGCACGGTCAGTCCGACGCCCATGCTGACGAACGCGAAGCCGATGAAGGCGTACTCGAGGCGCGGCGTCCCGTTGCGCCGATAGGCCTGAAAGCTGATGAGCGTCAGGCCGAGCGTGAGCGCGAAGAGCACGAGGCGGAGCGCGACGAGGACGATGCTCGCGAGCGTCATCGGTCGCTTCGACGTTCGTCACGGAACGCATAAACGTACCCCTTCTGTCGGGTCGGTGCGCCGCCGTGGTCCGCGTGCGCTCGCCCCCGCATCACTCACCACCGAGTTCCGACCAGAGGTCGCTGAAGCGGTCCGCGAGGTCGTCCTCGCGGCGGACCTCGACGACGTACTCGTCGTCCTCGAGACGGACGGAGAGCTCCTCGAACGTCGCGGCGTAGCGCTTGTAGTGGTTACCGTCGGGCGCGACGGCGGTCCGTGCGGTGACCAGCTCGCAGGACTGCAGGTCGTCGAGGCGCCGATAGACGGTGGGGAGCGAGACGTCGAGCGCGTCCGCGAGCTCCTTCGCGGAGCGTGGCTCGTCGTTCACGGCGGCGAGCACCGCGCGGGCGCGCGGGTCGCCGAGCGCGTCGAGTAGGTCATCGGCCCCCACGAGTGACACTGTTCGAGTCGTCGGTACCCCGCTAGATGAAGCTTTCTCAAACCGTGAAACCACTCTCCGTTCCTTAACTATCCGCGCGGCGTCGTACGGCGCATGAAGGAGCACTGGGGAGGGACGGTGGAACCGTCCGGGTCGGCGCCCGAGGAGATTACCGTCGAGAGCCTGCTGCGCGAACTCGACGCCGACGCCTCGAGCGACGAGGCGACCGTGCGTCCCACCGAACTGCTCGAGGACGCGCTGGTGTCGCTGGACGCGGACGCCGAGGGCTTTCGCTTCGACGAGGACATCGTCAAGCACAGCCTCGACGAACTCCTCCTCGTCCTCATCGCCGCGCGCGCCGACGGGACGCACGGCAAGCAGCTGATGGACGACCTCGACCAGCGCTTCGACGCGCGGCTCAGCCCCGGTACCGTCTACCCGCGCCTCCACGACATGGACGCCGAGGGCACGGTCGCCGTCCGCGAGATGGTGCGCACGAAGGAGTACACGATTTCGGACGACGCCGAAGCCGAGGCGCGCGTGCGCGAGGCGATGCTCCAGCACCTCGCGATCGGCCGCTTCCTCGAGCGCGCGCTGGCGGACGGCGACCTCTTCTAGACCGGTACCTATTTCGTTCGCTCGTCGCCCATTTTCGAGGGAATGCGACAGCTGCTCTGGTGGCTCATCGGCGGGTCGCGTGGCGGGAAGAACCGCCTACGCATCGTCCGCGCCCTCCAGCGCCGACCGATGAACACGAACCAGCTGTCGAACGAACTCGAGTTGAACTACAAGACCGTCCAGCACCACCTCGAGGTGCTGGAGGAGAACGACGTCGTCACGACGCGCGGAGACAACTACGGCAAGATGTACTTCCTCACAGACGCACTGACCGAGAACCTCGACATCCTCGAGGAGATCGCCGAACAGGCCGACATCGACATCGATGACGCGTAACGTCACACCGCTGGCGAAGACGGCGCTCGTCGTCGCGCTCGCGGGGGTGTGCGGCGCGCTCGCGGGTCTCCTCGTCCCGAGCGTCCCGCTCCCACCGGAGCTGTCGAACTCGCTCGTGGAGACGCTCGTCCGCGTGAAGTTCGGCGTCGCGACGTTCAACCTCGCGGTACTCGTCGCGCTCGTCGCCGCGTACGTCGACGTCTACCGGGACCTCCCGAACAAGTACACGCTCAGCCTCCTCGTGACGAGTCTGGCGCTCCTGCTCTACGCGCTCTCCGCGAACCCGCTCGTCGCGCTCCTCTTCGGCTTCCCACCGCATCCGGCGCTCGGGCCGTTCGGCTTCCTCCCGGACGTCTTCGTGGCAGTCGCCATCGTCGTTCTCTTCTACCAGAGCCAGACGTAAGTCCGGGGATGCGTCGCGCGCTCGGCGTCGCGGCGCCGCGCGCGTCCCCGAACGCCGCGACTTCTCCGCCGAATTTGTGCCTCCGTTGTGCCTAACTCCGGCGTAATCTCGGAAATTTGACTTTAGGAGGCGTGTCGTTCGGGCGAGTGTGCAGACGCCAGCCATCACCCCGCCGCTCGCGACACACGACCCGAGCGGCACCGACGCATCGCATCGGACACCGACCGTCGCCCTCGCGGAGGTGACGCGGGCGTGAGACGGACGTGGCGGAGTGCCGCCCTCGCCGTGCTCGTCGTCGCGAGCGCGCTCACCGGGACGGTCACGGCCGTGAGCGCCGACCAACCGGACGTACAGCTCTCCTCGGTCACCGTCTCGCCGGACGACCCCACGACCGGCGAATCGGTCACTGTCGAGACGACGATTTCGAACCTCGCGAGCACGAACGGGACCGTCGACGTGACGGCCGTCTACCTGCGGAAGTCCGGACGCTCGACGGAGTACGGACGCACCACTGACGTCGGCTCCATCGCGCCCGGTAGCACCCTCACCGTGCCGCTGACGGCGTCCTTCGACAGCGCGGGCGAGCAGCGCCTCACCGTCCACGTCACCGTCCGCGACGCCGACGGTGAGCACACGAGCTACGAGTACCCGGTGTCGGTCGACGTCGAGGACCCCGTCGTGAAGGCCGGCCTCTCGACGACCACGAACGACTCCGGGCAGACGACGGCGACGCTGACGAACTACGGAAACGTGAACTTCACCGACGTCACCATCGAGACGCTCGCGGACGGTGACGTCCTCGACAGCCAGTACACCTTCGACGTCGACCCCGCCGAGAGCCGGAGCGTCGCCTTCGACACCGAGGACTACGACGCCGACACCGTCACGTTCCGCGCGAGCTACACCGCGAACGGCGAGACGCACGAGACCACGCGCACCGTCGCCCTCGAACACGAGGTCACCGGGCGGATCCGGCTGACCGGCGTCGAGGCGACGCAGAGCGGGTCGACCGTCACGCTCGACGGCGACGCCGCGAACATCGGCGGGACGGACGTCGACTCCCTCCTCGTCAGCGTGCAGGACTCGGGGAGCGTCGCGCCGTCCGGCGGCGCCGGCGAGTACTTCGTCGGCTCCGTGGACGCGAGCGAGTTCGCGACCTTCGAGCTCGACGCCTCGGTTAGCGGGGACGTCACGTCGATTCCCGTCGAACTCACCTACCTCGTCGACGGCGAGCGCGTGACGACGACACAAAGCATCAGCGTCGCCTCGACCGGCGGCGCGTCGACGAACCAGTCCGCCGGTGCGTCGGGTGCGCCGAGCGGGATGAGCGGCCCGCCGGCGTCGAGCGGAAGCGGCGGCATCGCCGCCACGCTCACCAGCGGCCCCGTCCTCGGCGGGCTGGTCGCCGTGCTCGTCGCGCTCGGCGGCGGCCTCTACTACCTCTGGAACCGCGAATGAGCGTCATCGAACTCGACTCCGTGGTCAAGCGCTACGAGAGCGGCCCGGAGACCGTCGTCGCGCTGAAGGGCGTGGACTTCCACGCCGAGCGCGGCGAGATGGTCGTCGTCACCGGCCCGTCCGGGAGCGGGAAGAGCACGATGCTCAACATGATCGGCCTGCTCGACGCGCCGAGCGAGGGGACCGTCCACCTCGACGGCCGCGACGTCACGGACGCGAGCGAGGACGAACGCACCGAGGAGCGCCGCTCGGAGCTCGGGTTCGTCTTCCAGGACTTCCACCTCCTCCCGATGCTGAACGCCGTCGAGAACGTCGAACTCCCCTCGATGTGGGACACGGACGTCGACCGACACGAGCGCGCGATTGCCCTCCTGAAACGCGTCGGCCTCGGCGAGCGCCTCGATCACACCCCGGACGAGCTCTCCGGCGGCCAACAGCAGCGCGTCGCCATCGCGCGCTCGCTCATCAACGAACCGGACGTCCTCCTCGCGGACGAACCCACCGGCAACCTCGATCAGGCGACCGGCCGCACCATCCTCGACGAGATGGCGCGACTGAAGGAGGAGGAGAACATCGCCATCGTCGCGATCACACACGACGAGCAGATGGCGGCGTACGCCGACCGCGTCGTCCGCATCGTCGACGGGGTGGTACAGTGAGCCTCCTCTGGCGCTTCCCGAGCGTCCTGATGGCGTGGCGGAACCTCGGACGGAACCGGATGCGGACCGTGCTCGCCGCGCTCGGCATCATCATCGGCGTCATGGCGATCGCCTCGCTCGGCATGGCGACCGTCGCGATCCAACAGCAGGCCTCCTCACAGCTCGGCAGCCTGACGAATCAGGTGTCGGTCTCCGCCGGCGAAGACCTCGACACGGACGGCCTCACCGACGACCAGATCTCGGAGATCGAGAGCATCGCGGCGGACGCGACCGTCGTCCCGCAGAAGACGAACAACACCGAGCTCACCTCGCGGAGCGGGGCGACGGCGCGGGTGAGCGTCACGGGGGTGACGAACGCCGCCGCGCTCTACGACGTGTCTGCGGGCGAGTCGCCGAGTCGACTGACCACGGGCGCGCTCGTCACCAACAGCACCGCCCAACAGCTCGGCCTCGAACTCGGCGATCCCGTCGAGTACGACGGCCACCTCTATCGGGTTCGGGGGTTCATCGAGTCCGAGACCGGCTTCGGGCCGGGCGGCGGCCGAGGGGAACTCGTTCTCCCCGTCTCCGCGCTCTCCAACCAGCAGTACTACGACTCGGTGACGGTCATCGCCGAGGACGGTGACGCCGCGAGTGCGCTCTCCGACGACTTGGACGCGTACTTCAACACGGAGGACGAGACCACCCTCCAGATACAGAGCTACTCGGGCGTCCAGCAGAACATCGGGGGCTTCATGGACACGCTCCAGACCGCGCTCCTCGGCATCGGCGGCATCTCGCTCGTCGTCGCGAGCGTCGCCATCCTGAACGTCATGCTGATGAGCGTCATCGAGCGCCGGGGCGAGATCGGCGTCCTGCGCGCCGTCGGCATCCGGCGCGGCGAGGTGCTGCGCATGATCCTCACCGAGTCCGCCTTCCTCGGCGTGCTCGGCGGACTCGTCGGCGCGCTCGGGAGCCTCGGCGTCGGGCTGGTGCTCTTCAGCGTGCTCGCGGGCGACGCGACGGCTGTCCTCCAGTGGGCGAGCTCACAGTACCTCCTCTACGGCCTCGCGTTCGCGGTCGTCGCGAGCGTCCTCAGCGGGTTCTACCCCGCGTGGAAGGCCGCGAACGAGTCGCCGATCGACGCCCTCCGAGGATGAGCGACCGCGCCGCCCCGGACGAGCACACCCGCCGGCTCCTCGAGTGGGTCGCGGAGAACGAGAACCGCCGCCGCGTCGTCCGCGCGCTCTGCGAGCGCCCTCGGAACACGAACCAACTCGCCGACGCGCTCGACCTCCACTACCGGACGGCCCAACACCACCTGCGGCGTCTGTGCGAGCGCGGCGCGCTCACGTCCGTCGGTGACGGCTACGGCGAGACGTACTTTCCGGCGGACCGCGTCGCGTCGTATGCGTACCGCCTCGGCGCCACGGAGGACGCGGATGAGTGAGCGCGCACGGAGAACGCTCACCCTCTGTGCCGTCACCGTCGCCGTCTCGGCGGCCGTCGCCTCCGCCGCGCCCACCCTGCTCGTCCCCCGCTATCCGCCGGGCGTCTTCGGCGTCCTCGTGGGGCTGAAACTGTTCTTCTCCACGGCGACGCTGACGTCGCTCTGCGCGCTCCTCGTCACGCACGCGCGACTCTACCGCGACGTCCCGACGCCGTTCGCGCGCGGCCTCCTGCTGTTCACGCTCGCGTTCCTGCTCTACGCGGCGACGTCGAACCCCCTGCTCCCCCTCCTGTTCGGCTTCGGCCCGCCCGATCCGATCGGCGCGTTCACGTTCCTCCCCGACCTGTTCGCGTGTCTCGCCGCGCTCACCCTCTACCACCAGAGCGCGACGTAGGGGGAATTTGTGCCTCAGTCGGGGCGAAACTCGGCGGCTCTACTTGTCCCCGTCGTCGCAACTGTCGCGCGTGATGGACTGCGACGACCGACACGACCGGAACCCGAAAGCCCTCCGACTCGAGCGCTACCTCCGTGCGCGCGTCCGCGACGGTGCGTTCTACTGCAAGAGCAAGGACATCGCCGCCGACGTCGCGCTCACGCCGAGCGAGATCGGCCAGTTCCTCCCGCGATTCGACGGCGAGCGCGGCGTCGTCGTCGAGCGATGGGCGTACTCGGGCGGGACGCGCTGGCACGTCCGCCCCGCCGAGGAGTGAGCCGCCCCGACCGCGCGGCATTTCACCTCCCGTCCCCAACCCCGGGGTATGACCGGACGACGCGCACGCGGCATCGACCGGCGGGCGTTCGTGAAGTCCGCGCTCGCGATCGGCGGTGCGAGCGCGCTCTCGGCGTGCCTCGACCGGACGGACGACACCGACGTCCCGCAGGGGAGCGCGGAGTCGCTCCCGGAGCGCCAGCACGCGTGGGGCGCGTTCGTCGAGCGCGACGAGCACGGGAACGCCGTCCCCGTCCCGCACCGCCTCCTCCTCCTCCTCGACTACGACGGCGAGGGCACCCCCACCGAGGACGAGCGCGAAACCGTCGAGCGCGCGCTCGCGACGCTCGAGGACGCGTACGCGTGGAGCCACGACGGCCTCCTCTCGACGATGGCGTACTCGCCGTCCTACTTCGAGCGCTTCGAGTCGTCGCTCCCCGAGCGCGTCGACCTGCCCGCGCCCGAGGCGCTCGCGTCCTTCGAGAACCCCGCCCTCGACGCGGCCGACGCCGCCCTCCACCTCGCCAGCGACCACGGCCACGTCCTGCTCGCCGTCGAGCAGGCGCTCACAGGCGAACGAGACGCCCTCAACGGCGTCAGCGTCGACGCCTCCTTCGATGGCGTCTTCTCGGTCGCGGAGCGCCGCACCGGGTTCACGGGCGACGGTCTCCCCGCCGAGAACCAGGACGTGCGCGGCGTCCCCGACTCCGAGCCCGTCCCCGAGGACGCCCCGCTCTACATGGGCTTCAAGTCCACGTACGAGAAGACGCAGGCGAGCGAGGACCGCGTCACCATCGCGGAGGGCGCGTTCGCGGGCGGCACCACCCAGCACGTCTCGCACATGCTCCTCAATCTCCAGCAGTGGTACGAGCAGGACGACCGCGAGCAGCGCGTCGGCAAGATGTTCTGCCCCTATCACGCCGAGAACGACGTCGTGGAGGGCGCCGGGGACAATCTCGGGTCGGACGCGAAGATGGAGAAGGCCAAACCCGCAGAGCGGGCCGCCGACGAGGACGGCGTCGTCGGGCACAGTCAGAAGATGGTCTCGCTGCGCGAGGACGGCCGCCCCATCATCCTCCGGCGCGACTTCGACTCGACGGACGGCGGGCACGCCGGCCTCCACTTCGTCAGCTACCAGCGCGAGATCGCCGACTTCCTCGACACCCGCGACGCCATGACCGGCGCCGACCTCGCCGCCGAGACGCCGGTCGGCCAGCGCAACAACAACGGCATCCTCCAGTACATGAACGTCACGAGCCGCGGGAACTACCTCGTCCCGCCGCGCTCGAAGCGCGCCCTCCCCACGCCCGAGGGCGATGCCTAGCCGCCGCGCCTTCCTCGCCGGCCTCGGCGCGGGCGGCCTCGGTGCCCTCGCGGGCTGTTCGGCGCTGAATCTCACGCGCGAGGAGACGCAGGACTCGCAGTCCGGCGACCCCCCGCTCCCGGACCGCCCGAGCGCCGTCTACTACCCCTCGCACGTCGACGGCATGCTGATGTCGGGGACGCAGACGCGCGGCGGGCTCGGGTGCGCGCTCACCTACACGCGCCCGCATCGCTTCTGGCTCGTCTCCGGTCGCGAGACCACGCGCGTCCCCGCGCGCGACGCCGCCGCCATCCACGTCATGCCCGTCGTCTGGCACGTCGAGACGGGCACGGTCCTCACCGACCGCACCCCCACGCTCCGCTTCCACGACGGCGACGCGCTCGTCACCGCCGACGCACCGTGGCCGATGCTCTCCCAGCGCATGGGCTTTCACTTCGGGGACAACGTCGTCCTCCCCGGCGACGGCGGCACCTACGACGTCAGCGTGCGCGTCGGCGCGCCCGCCGTCCGTCGCACCGGCGCGCTCGCCGGCGGCCCCGACGCCGTCACGTTCGACTTCTCGCTCGCCTACTCGCAGGCCGAACTCGACGCCGTCTCCCGACGATACCGACGCGACGCCGGCGAGCGCGGCGCCGTCGACCCGATGGGGATGGAGATGCTCCCCGCCGGCGGCGTCCCCGCTCCCGCCGCCCTCCCGGGGCGCGTCCTCGGCACCGCGACGACCGGCGACGCCGCGGTCGTCGCCACCGTCCTCGACGGCGCCACGGCCTACGGCGGCGACGGCTCGCAGCGCTACCTCGCCGTCTCCATCAGGACGCCCTACAACCGCTACCCGCTCCCGATGACCGGCCTCCGAGCCGAAATCGCCGGCGAGACGCACGACCTCACCGAGACGCTCGACCCGGAACTCGGCCACCACTACGGCGTCGCCCTCGACGAAGCGCCCGACGCCGTCGACGTCACCGTCACCACGCCCCCGCAGGTCTCGCGCCACGAAGGCTACGAGACCGCGTTCCTTGACATGCCCGCCATCACCATCGACGCGACGGACGGCGCCTGACGCGCAACACGAGGTACCGGCGGCGAGAACCCGCGTCGCGTGGGGCTCGCGGTGTCGCCGTTCGAGGAGAGCCATCGCCCGTGGGCGGTCCGGACGACCTACTAGAGGCGCCCGTTACCGAGGGTCGATCCCTACCCGGCAACTCACCGGAGGAGGTCCCGGAGGCGCCGGAGCCGGCCGCGAACCCCCTCGGATCGCTTCGTCACGATGACGGGACTCTCCGAGCGCTTTGCGACGGATTCGGGGATCGATCCGAAGAGGAACTGCTCGACGGTTCCCTCGCGCGTCGCGCCGAGGACCGTGAGATCGGCCTCCGACGTCGCGTCGACGATGGTATCCGCGACGTCCGCACCTTCGAGGAGCGTCGTCTCGACGGTGACGTCGTCGTCGAGCGTCTCACGGGCGCTCGCGAGGCGCTCCTCGCCCTCGCGGCGGGTTGCCTCGTCCGCGTCTGCCTCGACAACGTGGACGACGCGGACGGTGGCGCCGTCGGTGCGCGCGATGGCGCTCGCGACTTCAGCGGAGAGCGCGGCGTTCACGCCGCCAGCCGCCGGGAGCAGTATTTCGTCGACATCCGCGCGATAGCCCGTCGTTTCCTCGACGAGCACGTCGCAGTCGGCCCGCTCGGCGACGTCGTCGACGGTGCTGCCGAAGACGACGTCGCGCCGACGATTGCTGTCTCCGCTCCACCCCATGAGGACGGCGTCAGCGTCGTACTGGTCGACGGTGTTCAAGATGGCTTCGGCGGGATCGTGCGCGATGCGGACGACGCCGGAGACGGGGACGTCGGCGTTCTCGGCGATGGCCATCGCGCTGTCGAGCACGTCGCGTTTCTCGTCGACGAACTGCCGCCCCTCCGAGAGCGGCGTCTGGTCGGGGAGGACGACGGCGGACGTCACGATGACCTCGCCGTCGCGCGCCTTCGCGATGTCGTCGGCGGTGCCGACGAGCTGTTCGACGTGGTCTGGGTTCGCGATGGGGACGACGATGCGGTAGTCGCGGTCGGCGGGTTGCCGTTCGCTGACGACGGTGGGCGTCTCGCGCTCGGCGTGTTCGCCCGATTCGCCGGAGAGAACGCCAAACCAGAAGGCGACGCCGATGACTTCCGCAACGACGCCGATGAGGAAGCTCGTCGGGCTGACGTTCAACAGGAGGACGCAGTTCGCGACGATGGCGATGGCGGGCAGCCATGGGACGAACGGCACCTCGAAACCTCGGTCGATGTCGGGGTGCTTCTGTCGCGAGCGCACGACGGCGAGATTCACGACGACGAGGCCGCCGAGCAGCATGAAGTCCGCGAAGTGCGTGAGCGCCTCGAGGCCGAGGTGGAAGGTGAGGCCGGCGAGGTGGATAGCGGAGGCGTCGCCCTCGCTGCCGGGCGGGGAGCCGAAGACGACGGTGAAGGCAACGATGTAGAAGAGGATGAGCCCGCCGGTGAGGAGGACGGACTTGTACGGCGTGTTGAGGGAGGGGTGGAGGTCCTCGAACTGGCTGGGGAGGTGGTCGCGACGCGCCATCGCGAGCTTCACGCGCGAGCCCGCGAGGATGGTGGCGTTCGCGGCGGAGAGCATCGAGAGGAGCGCGCCGACGATGATGACGTAGAAGCCGACGTCGCCGAGATAGTACTGGGCGGCGCGGCCCATCGCAATCTCGCCGTTGTTCGCGATGAACTGCTCGGCGGCCGCCGTGCTCGAGAGGCCGGCCTTCTCCGCGAGGAAGGTGAGGAACTGCGGGTCGTGGATGGCGATGACGATGACGAGGACGACGAGCGCGTAAACAACCGTCACGAAGCCCATGCTGAAGAAGATGGCTCGCGGCACGGTCCTGCCGGGGTCCTTGATCTCCTCGGCGTTGGTGGCGATCGCCTCGAAGCCGAAGAACGTGATGAAGACGAGCGCGCTCGTCAGGCCGATGTCGCGGACGTGCGTGATGTTCTCGGCGAGCGAGGCGGTAACGGCGGCCGCGTCGAACGCCTGCAGGCCGCCGTAGAGGAAGAGGCCGATGAGCGCGACCTTTAGACCGGTGATGAGTATCTGAACCATCCCGGTCTCCTCGGTGCCCTTGAGGTTGACGGCGACGAGGAGCGCGAGGATGAGGAGGCCGGGAATCCAGAACGGGAGCGCGTCCGGCACGGAGAGCGCGGGATACATGAAGCGGTAGAACCAGTCGGAGAAACTCGCGAGGTAGAAGGCGGCGGACGCCGGATAGCCGAGGATCATCGACCAGCCGACGATATAGGTGAGGTCGGTGTCGAAGACGTTCGCGACGTACATGTAGCCGCCCCCGGACTCGGGGTAGATGGAGGCGAATTCCGCGTAGGCGAACGCGGTGAACGACGCGACGATGGCGGCGAGGAGGAAGGCGACGATGGCGGCCGCGCCGACGTTGGCGACGGCGAGACCGGAGAGGACGAAGATGCCCGCCGCGATCATCGTCCCGACGCCGATGGCGACGGCACCGACGATGCCGATGTCGCGGCTCAGCTCTGTCTCAACGTCGCTCGCGGTGTCGCCGCTCACAGCGATGCACCCCGTGAGAGACGTCGTGAACGCGACGACGGAGCCACCGCCCTCCGGAACCGATCCGTGAGTGTAGGTGCGGAGAGAGACATACCACTGGTTCGGGGACGAGCGCTAATAAACGTAGGCAGACCCGGTCGACGGTGACGCCGCAATGGGGGGCCGCACGTCGAAGCGGCCCGACATCGAACGGCGTCGGGGGCGCTCTCGCGGCGTTACCGTGCGCCGTCGGTCCCGGTAAATATCGAGATGACGTCGTCGGTCATGCCGACCCGGGAGAAGACGGTGACGACGTCGCCCGCCTGCACGTCGGTGTCGCCGCGCGGCGTGATGAGGGGGCCGTCGTCTCGCTCGATGGCGACGAGCAGGAGGTCGGTGCCGAGCAGGCCCTCGTCGCCGACGTCGCTGAGCGTCTTGCCGGCGATGGGCGCGTCGCGCGAGACGGTCACCTCGAAGATTTCGGCGTCGCCCCCGACCTCCATGAAGTCCTCGACGGACGGCCGCTCGACGGCGCGAAAGAGGTACTGGGCGATGAGGCGCTGGGGGTTCTCGAGGACGGTGGCGCCGATCCGGCGGAAGACGTTCATGTGCTCGGGGTTCTGGACGACGGTGACGAGGGAGGGGATCTCGAACTCCTTCGCGAGCAGGAGGACCATGATGTTGGTGGCGTCCTCGTCGGTCGTGCAGATGATGGCGTCCGCGTCGGCGGCGCCCGCGTCTTCGAGCGTCTCCTTCTCCGTCGCGTCCGCGTTCAACACGAGGCAGTCGTAGGTCTGGCTCGCGGCCTCGGCGACCTCGGGGTCGCGCTCGACGACGACGACCTCGTTCTCGGAGGCGGTGGCGAGTTCGAGCACCTGCGAGCCGATCTGGCCGGCGCCGACGACGATGATGTACACACCCGTGGTGGGGTCGGCCAGCCAGTTAATCGCTTGTGGTGCGGGCGGTACGGACGGCGATGGCCGCGACGTACGCGAGGAGCGCGAGGACGTAGCCGGCGGCGAGCGCCTCGGTGACGGGGCCCCGTCCGAGGAGCGCGAGGAGCGCGAGGACGAGTGGGCCGAGGAGGACGAAGGCGTCGAGGACGCGGTCGTTTGGTCCGGCGTCGCGGAACGCGGTGTAGAGCGCGCGGAGAACGCCGCTCATCGCCGACGCACCCCGAAGCCGTAGAAGAGCCCGCGAAGCATGACGAGCACGGGGACGATCTCGAGGCGCCCGATCCACATGTTGAACAGGAACGCCACCTTCGCGGGCGTCGGCATCTCCGGCCCGGTGATGCCAGCCGAGAGCCCGACGTTCCCCTGCGTGCTCGCGATCTCGAAGAGGACGTTCTCGAGGGTGAACGACGAGTCGACGGTGAGCAGGAGTACGGCGGCCCCGGCGCCGAGGAAGACGACCCAGAGGAGCGTGATGATGGCGGCCTCCTCGAACTCTCGGGTGAGCTCGTCGCTCGTGAGCGTGCGGTCGTCGAGGCGGAACGACCGGACGGCCGAGCGGGGGTAGAAGACGCCGGCGATGCGGAAGGCGGTGCCCTTCAGGAGGGTGGCGACGCGAACGAGTTTGATCCCGCCCGCCGTCGACCCGGCCGCGGCGCCGACGACCATACCGAGCGAGACGAGGAGGTGCGCGCCCGCGCTCCACTGCGTCCCGATGGCCGCCGTCTGGAAGCCCGCACAGGAGGCCGCCGAGACGAACTGGAAGATGGCGTAGCGAAACGACTGGAAGACGGTGGCGCCCGTGCCGGTGAGGCTGACACCGAGCACGGAGACGGGGCCGGTCGCGGCGTAGACGCCGTTCGCGTAGAGGAGCGCGGTGAGCGCGAGCGTTCCGAGGCCGAAGAAGCCGACGATCCACCGCGTCTGGAGGTCGTCGAGCGCGTCGCCGAGGTGACCTTGGAGGGCGAGGTAGTGGACGGGGAACGCGATGCTCCCGAGGAGCATGATGGGGACGAGCGCGAAGTCGATAGCGACGCTGTCGTAGGTCGCGATGGAGTTGTCGGTGACGGAGAACCCGCCGGTAGCGAGCCCGGTCATCGCGTGGTTGAGCGCCTCCCAGAGCGGCATGCCGGCGAGCCAGAGGACGCAGACGGAGAGGAAGGTGAAGAGGAGGAAGATCCACCAGATAGTGCGGACCGTCGACACGATGCTCGGGTGGATCTTCTCCGAGCGCGCCTCGCTCTCGTAGAGCGTCAGGCTCCCCGAGCCGGGGCGCGCCAGAATCGCCGTCGTCAGGACGATGACGCCCACGCCGCCCACCCACTCCATGAACGAGCGCCACCACTGCAGGACGCGGGGCAGTCGGTCCTCGTGGACGGTCATGGTCAGCCCGGTGCCGGTGAAGCCGCTCATGGACTCGAAGAGCGCGTTCAGCGGGTGGCGGAACGCGGCGACGGTGTCGTTGAGCGCGGGCGCGCCGAAGAGGCCGGCGTGCATCGTCGCGGCGAGGAGGAGGAAGGGAAGCGCACCGAAGACGGCGACGAGGAACCACCCGGAGGCGGCGATGACCATACCGTGGAGCTTCCCGGGTTCGGTGGCGTCCGCGTAGCGTTCGGAGAGGCCGTAGCCGACGGCGAGCGGGAGCGCCGCCGAGGCGAGGAGCGCGGGCGCCGCGTAGAACTCCCCCCAGACGAACGCGACGGCGATGGTGGCCGCCGGCATGACCGCGTACACCTGGAGGATCCGCCCCAGATCGCGGCCGACCACTGCGAGTCCGCGGGTAGACATTCGTTGGCCCTATTCGTCGCCGGAGCTAAAAGGATACGTCTCAGCTCCGCCAGTAGGCGTGCGTGAGGAGCACGAGCACCGGGAAGATCTCGAGGCGGCCGACCCACATGAAGAACACCATGAGGAGCTTCGAGGCCCGTGGGAACGGCAGAAAGCTGTTCATCGGGCCGACGATGCCGACACCCGGCCCGACGTTGCCGAGGGTCGCCGCGACGGCGCTCGTCGCCTCGAACGCGGAGAGCTCTTGGCCGGGAACGCCGACGAGGAGGACGACGAGGGTTCCGAACGCGAAGATGACGAGGTAGAGGAGCGTGAAGGCGTAGATGCCGCGAATCGCGTCCTCGTCGATGACCGTCGAGCCGAGGCGGACGGGACGAACCGCTTCGGGGTGGACGGCGGTGAACAGTTCGCGACGCAGCGTCTTCAGAATCACCACCCAGCGGATGATCTTGATGCCGCCGCCGGTGCTCCCCGCCGACCCGCCGATGAACATCGCGAACAGCAGGACGTACTTGGCGTGTTGCCCCCAGTTGTTGAAGTCCATGCTCGCGTATCCGGTGGTCGTCACGATGGAGGCGATTTGGAAGGTGGCGTGGCGAAGCGACGGTTCGAGCGCGTTGGTCAGCATGTCGAAGCCCGGCGTCGTGAAGAGGAGACCGGTGGTGATCGCCGTGAGGACGCCTATCGCGCCGAGATACGTCTTGAACTCGATGTCGTCCCAGACGACGTTGAAGTCGCGGTTCCAGACGTGCCAGAAGAGCGCGAAGTTCGTCCCGGCCGCGACCATGAACGGAATGATGAACCACTGGACGACGGCGGTGAACGCCTCGATGGAGCGCGCTTCAGGGGAGAACCCGCCGGTCGGCATCGTCGTGAACCCGTGCGCAACGGCGTTGTAGAGCGTCATCTCGGGCGCCATCCCGAGCTGGTGGAAGCCGTAGAGGCCGACGATTTCGAGGACGGTGAGGCCGATATACATCCCCCAGAGCGCGCGCGCCGTCTCCGCGATGCGCGGCGTGAGCTTCTGGATGCCCGGTCCGGGCGCTTCCGCGTCCATCAGCTGGGCGCCGCCGACGGAGAGTTCGGGGAGGATGGCGACCGCGAGGACGACGATTCCCATTCCGCCGAGCCACTGCGTCTCCTGACGCCACATCATGAGCGCGCGCGAATGCGTCTCGAAGCTGATGTCGCCCATGACCGTCGACCCGGTGGTGGTGAACCCGCTCATCGTCTCGAAGAGGGCGTTCACGGGGAGCCGGAGCGTCGACGTCGCACCGTAGGCGGTGAGGCTCCCCTCGAAGATGTACGGGAGGGCGCCGACGACGCTGATGAGGAGCCACGTGAGCGCGACCATGAGGAAGCCCTCGCGGGCGCCGAGCGCGGCCGCCGGGTCGGAGTGGAGGCGTTCGAGCCCCCAGCCGACGACGAACGCGATGGCGATCGCGGGGAGGATCGCCTTCAGCCCGCGCCCGTAGAAGAGCGCGAGCGCGAGCGGGAACAGCATCGGGACGGTGAGCCACTTGACGACGCGACCGGTGAGGCTGACGCTCGCGCGCCAGTCGACTCGGAGCGTCGCACTCATAGTGTCGCGGTCACCGCGTCGAGTGCGTCTTCGCGGACGAACGCGACGACGTGGTCGCCGACCTGGACGACGGTGTCGCCGCGCGGCGTGACGAACTCGCCGTTGCGTGTGATGGCGCCGACGACGACGCCGTCCGGGAGGTCGGCGACCGCCTCGCGGATCGAGCGCCCGGCGAGCGCGCTTTCCTCGTCGATCTCGACTTCGAGGACCTCTGCCGCGCCCGGTTCGACGATGGCGACGTTCTCCATGCGGCGCTCGCGGGTGAAGCGCGTGATTTCCTCGGCGGTCACCTCTCGCGGGTTGATCGCGACGTCGACGCCGACGGCCTCGAAGAGGTCGACGTACGCGGGGTTGTCCACGATGGCGACGGTTCGGTTGACGCCGAGGCGCTTGGCGAGCAGGGAGACGAGGAGGTTCCGCTCGTCGCTGTCGAGCGCGGCGACGAGGAGGCCGGCCTCGCCGACGTGCTCGCGCTCGAGGAACTCGGCGTCCGTGGCGTCGTGCTCGAGGACGGTGGTCTTCGAGAGGGTCTCCGCGAGTTCGCGGGCGCGCTCGGGGTCCTGCTCGATGAGGCGTGGGACGAACCCGCGCTCGGAGAGCAGGCGGCCCGTGAGCTCGCCCACCGAGCTGCCACCGACGATGACGACGTTCCCGACTTCGTCGGCGCCTCCTTCGGGGACGACGGCGGCGGCGAACGCCTCGACGCTCCCGGGGCGGCCGATGACGACGACTTTGTCGCCCGCGTCGATGGCGGTGTCACCGCGAGCGATTTCGACGTCGTCTCCCCGGATGACGGCGGCGAACGTCAGCGCGTCGAACCGGTCGGCCTCCTGTACCGTCTGTCCGGCGAGGGGGCTCCCCTCGGTGACCTCGAACTCGGCCATCTGGACGCGCCCGCCCGCGAACGGGTCGACGTCGCGCGCCGTCGGGAGGCCGACGATGCGAACGATCGACTGGGCGGTCAACAGGTCCGTACAGACCATGAAGTCGACGCCGAAGACCCCCTGCGAGTGCCGCCACGTCTCGAGGTAGGCCCGGTTCTGCACGCGGGCGATAGTGAACGCGCCGCTCGCGGTTTTCACCGTCCCGCAGATGGCCAGGTTCGTCTCGTCGTCGTCCGTGGACGCGATGACGATGTCGGCCTTCGAGACGTCTGCCGCTCGGAGCGTATCGAGCGACGCCCCGTCCCCCTCGACGGTCAACACGTCGTGCTCGTAGGTCAGTCGCTCGACGCGCTCCGAGTCCACGTCGACGACGACGACGTCGTGGCTCTCCGCGAGGCTCGCGGCGATGCTGGAGCCGACTTCGCCGGCGCCGACGATTACGACTCGCATCGTCGAGCCCTCCGTGCGTGCATACGCATCCCCAAGACGCGCACAGGAAAAGTCGGTTTCGACCGACGTGTCGCGGCGCCCGCCCCCCACGGACGCCGTGCGCGCTCAGTCCTCGGCTGGCGCGCGCTCCGGGGTCTCGCCGTACTTCTGCTCGAACTCGCCGATGAGGGTGCCCATCTTCGCGTACCAGTCGTTGAGGGTGCGCTGTAGTTCCTGGGCGATCTCCTCGCCGTCGCGGGGCTCGTAGACGTGGTAGTAGCCGCCCTGCTCGTAGTTCACCTGCTCCTTGCGGATGAACCCCGCCTGCAGGAGGCGCTGGACCGACCGGTAGGCCGT
Source organism: Halarchaeum grantii (assembly GCF_014647455.2). Classification (NCBI taxonomy): domain Archaea; kingdom Methanobacteriati; phylum Methanobacteriota; class Halobacteria; order Halobacteriales; family Halobacteriaceae; genus Halarchaeum; species Halarchaeum grantii. The sequence continues at coordinate 284,670 of NZ_BMPF01000001.1, forward strand.
CGAGCGTTCGCGACCCACCTCGTCGGCGATCTCATCCACCGTCAGCGACTCCCCGCGCTCACAGAGCACTTCGAAGATCTCCCGGTCGAGCGCTTTCAGGTCGTGGAAACACTCCAACAGCCCCTCACACTCCATGTCCGCCCGGAGCATCTCACTCATCGAATCGGCCATTCGTCGCCCGAACGTACGACACGTGCGCGTAAAAGCGTTCGTTCGAGCCGCTGAGCGCCGACGCCGCCGCGGCCGTCCCGCTACGGTAACGTCGCCCCCGTGCGGTGGGGATCGATCACCCGGACTCACCCCGAGAATTGTGTATATCGATATGTAGTTTACCCGTCCGCTGGCGGACCGGAATCCGTCGCCACCGTGGCGACGGAACGCCGGTGGTGGGTCTCCGCCATCGCTATACGGTGGGCGGGCGAACACCCGACGATGGTCCGGGAACCCGGTCGGGTCCGCACCGCACTCCTCGTCTGCCGACGCTTCCTCGCCGTCGGACTCGCGCTCGCGCCGTTCGCACTCGCGCTCCTCCGCGACCGGCGGCGCTTCCTCCTCCTCGGGGGAGCGCGCTCCGTCGACGACGCCACGCACGCGCGGCGCGCGAGCGCGCTCCGCGAGACGCTCGACGACCTCGGGCCGACGTTCGTCAAACTCGGCCAGTTGCTCTCGACGCGCCCGGATGTCCTCCCGCCGACGTACACGCGCGAACTCGCGGAGCTACAGGACCGAGTGCCGCCGGCGGCGTGGGCGGACGCGCGGGCGGTGTTGGAGGCGGAGGTGGGGCCGGTCGGGGAGGCGTTCGACGAGTTCGACACGGAGGCGATCAGCGGCGCGAGCCTCGGGCAGGTCTACACCGCCCGCCTCGACGGGGAGCGCGTCGCCGTGAAGGTTCGACGTCCCGGCATCGAAGCCGCCGTCGAGGCCGACCTGCGCGTGCTCGAGGCCGTCCTCCCGCTCGCCACCCGCGTCGCCTCGCCCGGACAGCGCTTCACCATCGAGAACGTCGCCGCCGAGTTCGCACAGACCCTGCGCGAGGAGATCGACTACACGCACGAGCGCGACGCGCTCGAGACGGTGCGCGCGAACGTCGCCGACGACGAGCGCGTCGTCGTCCCGGCGTCCGTCGACTCGCACTCGGGCGAGCGCGTCCTCACCATGGAGTACGTTGATGGCACGCGCATCGACGACGTCGAGGCGTTGGACGCGATGAACGTCGATCGCGCCGCGCTCGCCGAGCGCCTCGAGCGCGTCTACATCCGGATGATCCTCGAGGACGGCGTCTTCCACGCCGACCCCCACCCGGGGAACCTCGCCGTCCGCGAGGACGGCACCATCGTCTTCTACGACTTCGGGATGACGGGACGCCTCTCCGCGGAGCGCCGCGAGCAACTGCGCGCGTTCTACGGCGCCGCCGCGAACGACGACGCCGAGGCGATGGCGGACGTCTTCGTCGAGATGGGCGCGCTCGACCCCGCCGCCGACCGCGCGTTCGTCACGGAGGTGCTCGCGCTCGCCGTCGAGCACCTGCGGGGCGAGCACGTCGACAGCTCGCAGATCCGCGAGCTCGTCCGGGGCTTCGAGGGGACGCTCCACGAGGTCCCCTTCCGAATGCCACAGGACCTCGCGCTCGTCGTCCGCATCGCTACCGTCCTCGAGGGCGTCTGTCGAACGCTCGACTCCGACTTCGACACCGTCTCCGTCGTCGAGGAGTACGTCGCGTCGGAGCGCGAGGCGATGGTGCGCGAGCGCGTCGCGGAGACGGCGCGCGACGTCGGCGGCGACGTCACGGCCTCGGCGCGCTCGGCGCTCCGCGTCCCCCCGAAGGCCGAGCGCGCGCTCGAACGCGTCGACAAGGACGACCTCGAAGTGCGGACGGACGTCGCCGACGAGAACGGCGTCCTGCATCGACTCGCGCGCCGTCTCGTCCTCGGGGTGGCGGCGAGTGCGGGCGTCGTCACGACGACCTATCTCTACACGGCGGGGCTGACGGACGCGACGCTCGTCGTCGGCGGCGGGACGCTCTGCTGTCTCGGCGTCCTCTATCGCTCCTTCGTCTCCTCGGGCCGCCAGCGCGCCGTCCGCGAGGCGGGACAGGTCGCCCAGCGCTCCTTCGAGAACCGTGGCGGTCGCCGCTGACGGTTCGGGGAGCGTCGGGACCGACTCGCGGCGCACGCTCGCCTCGCGTCGCGACCGGAGTCCGCTGACGTGGCTGCGCGGTCACGCGGCTACCCGGGCGTCGCCGGGGCGGAGGCGGCCACCGCCGCGTTCACCTCCCTCTCGACGGCCGAGGAGCCGAGCGGCCTCCGAGAAAGTAATCCGGGAATGTAGTCCCACAATTCTGTGTGGATACATCCGAGAAAGTGGTTCCCCAAATATACATATACGACTTTGTAGCCCTACAAATGATGGCTGGTGCAGGCCCACATGAACCGATAAGGTCACTTATCCACTTTCCGGGGACACCTTCTTGGTGGTGCGGCGTGACGCTCCGCGTACGACCACCGATGTACGCCACGACGATACCCCGTCGTCTTCGGCCCGTCGAGGGTGGGGTGAACGACCGCGAAACACGGTTCGACGGCATCGACGTCGAGGACCGGAACGTGATTATCGCGTTGAGTGACGAGCCAGCGCGTCACGGGACCGAACCCGTGAACGTGTCTGAAACCCTACTACGGGTTCGGGGGTGTCCCGCGTGACTCCCGCCGCAGACGCCGTCCGGCTGACCCACGCTCGCCCCCGGAGGGACCTCGCGTGAGTTCCGAGGACGACGCCGAGCGGACGGCGGTGAAGACGTACGTCCCCCGCTACCAGAAGGAGTCGTGGAAAGAGCGCGCGGACGAACTCGGGATGACGCAGAGCGAGTTCGTGCGGACGATGGTGCAGGCGGGCGTGCGCGACCTCGGCCTCGACGGCGAGGGCGCGAGCGGGCCGGACGGCGTGGACGACGTCGGCGAGGACGACGGTGGGGCGGGCCTCGATGCGCGCGTCGTCGCCGAACTCCGCGAGCGCGGCGTCGCCGACTGGGAGACGCTCCTCACCGCGCTCACCGGCGACTTCGAGGCGCGCCTCGAGGAGACGCTGGCGGCGCTCGACGACGAGGGCACCATCCGGTACAGCCCGCGTGACGGTGGCTACGTCCTCCGCGAGGCCGACGAATGAGCGCGGAGGAGGCCGTGGACGTCGAGGACCCCGTGGGGTATTTCCTCGAGGACATGGGCTATCACGGCAAGCACGAGCGGACGCGTGCGGCCTACGAGCGCGTCCTCCGTGCGTTCGAGGCGTTCCTCGATTCGCGCGGCGTCGCGGGACCGCGCGCGGCCGACAGGCGGGCGTGTCTCGCGTGGGTGGCGTCGCTGCGCGAGGAGTACGCCGAATCGACGGTCGCCACGTACGCCTCCTACTGCAACCGCTTCTACTCGTATATGACGCAGGTCGGCGCGTTCGACGCGAACCCGATGACGCTCGTCGTCGAGGAGATGGACGAGACCATCGACGCCGACCCGACGCGGCGGGAGGTGACGGTCGCGCGGATGCGCGAGTTCGTCGCGGGAATCCGCCACCCGCTCGACCGCGCGGTCGTATTGGTGCTCCTGAAGACCGGGCTCAGGGTGGGCGAGCTCTGCAACCTCGACCTCCGAGACGTCGCGCTCGCTCACGCGGGCGTCCGCGAGGCGTACCCCGACCTCGGGACGCGCGGGCGTCTCGACGGCCGCCCGGACACGCTCTTCGTCGACCCCGACGTCTCGGCGGGCGAGGCGGCGAACGGCGAGGTCCGTTCGGCGTCGAACAAGCGCAAGCGGGTGACGCTCGTGCCCGTGGACGACGAGCTTCGGCGCGCGCTCGCGCGCTGGCTGGCGATCCGGCCGGACGCGCGCTCCGAGGCGGACCCGCTCTTCTGCTCGACGAGCGGTTCGTGGGGGGCGCGACTCACGCCGGAGATGGTGCGCAAGACCGTCGAGACGTACGCGCGCGACGCCGGCTGGTACCGGACCGGCGGGGGGGCGGCGGAGAACGTCACGCCCCACTACTTCCGGCACTTCTTCACGACGCATCTGCGGGACAGAACGGGCGATAGAGGCGTCGTGAAGTACCTCCGTGGGGACGTCGCGGACGACGTCATCGACACGTACACGCACAACTGGGGGGACCGCGTGCGCGACGTCTACCTCGCGAACGTCTACGACCTCCTCTAGAGGTCGCGCGTCGCCGTCTCGCCCTCAAGGACGGCCTCGATGGCCCGGATGTCGACGACGCCGTGCTCGCCGTCCGGGTAGATGTCGCGCCCGGTGAGGAGGCGGTCCGCGAAGTAGTCGAACTCCTCCTCCATCTGGTCGACGGCGTCGAAGTCGACGTCGACGGTTTGGGTCCCGCGCGTGAGCGTGAAGCCCGCGTCGTGGCGGTTGAAGAACGCGGGGTCGAGTTCGAGCTCGCCCTCGGTGCCGATGATGCGGAGGAAGCCGGTCTCGTGGGCCCGCTGTGAGGCCGAGAACGACGCGAGAACGCCGTCCGGGAAGCGCGCGGTGAACGCCGCGCGTTCGTCGGGAACGTCCCCGAAGGCGTCGTGCTCGCTGTAGAGCATCGACTGTACGTCGAGCGGGTCGGCGTCGACGATGAAGCGCGTCGTGTTCAGCGGGTAGACGCCGAGGTCGGTGACCGAGGCGCCGGGGCCGGCGAGGTCGGGATTGAGCCGCCACTGCTCCGGGTTCGGGTTGACGTCCGCGAGGAGACGCTGGCTCATGTGGCCGTGGACGTGCGTCACGTCGCCGATGGCGCCCGCCTGCACGAGGTCGCGCGCGCGCCGGATCGCGGGGTCGGTCTGCATCCGGTAGGCGACCATCAGCGGGACGTCGGCCGCCTCGCAGACCTCGACCATCGCCTCGGCGCGTTCGACGTCGGCCTCCATCGGCTTCTCGCAGAGCACGGGCTTGTCGAGCCCGGCGGCGGCCTCGACGGTCTCGAGGTGCGCGGCGTTCGGCGTGCAGACGTAGACGGCGTCGTAGGCGTCGCTGGCCGCCCCGTCGCGGAACTCCTCGCTGGAGAGGCCGTGCTCGACGTCGAGGTCCTCGGCGGCCGATTCGGCCTTCTCCTTCCCGCGCGAGACGAGGACGGTGGTCTCACAGAGCTCGCTCGCGGCGACGGCGGGCGCGGCCTGCTCGGTCACCCACCAGCCGACGCCGACCATCGCGAAGCGGACCGTGCCGTCCTCGGCGCTCGCCTCCTGCCAGTCGCGCGCGCGGAACTCGTCGAGGTAGGCGTGGAGGTCGGTCATCGGCTCTCACCGGGTTTCGGGGGTTTCGGCGGCTGTGCGGCGGTCGTCGCGGCTGCGGTCTGTGTCTGGGCCATGTGTGCGTGTGTGTCTCCGTGTATAATGATTACTCGGATTCGAGTATCTCCTAACGGTTTCGAATCCGGCAGGAACGAGCCGAGGGGGCGACGTCAGACGTCGACCCACTCGCGCTTCGCGTCGCTGCGCTCGATGGCGTCGAGGGCGCGCTGGACGCCGAGCCCCTCCACGAACCCGGGCGCGTAGTCCGTCTCGCCGGCGGCGGCCGCCGAGAGGAACTCGTAGTTCTCGTGGACGAACGTGTGCTCCCACCCGAGGACGTGGCCGGGCGGCCACCAGTGCTCGACGTAGGGGTCGTCCTCGTCGGTGACGAGCACGCGCTGGAAGCCCCGGTCGTCCTCGAGGAGGACGTCGAGCTCGTTCAGGCGCTCGAGGTCGAACTTCACGGAGCCCTTCGAGCCGTTGATTTCGATGGTGTTCGCGTTCTTCCGGCCGTTCGCGTACCGCGTCGCCTCGAAGGTGCCCATCGCGCCGTTCGCGAACTCGACCTGCGCGCTGTAGGCGTCGTCGACGGTGACGGGCCGCGTCTCGTCCTCGCCCGGGACGGGGCGCTCGTCGACGAACGTCTGCAGGTGCCCGGAGACGCTCGTGAGGTCGTCCACGAGGAAGCGCGCGAGGTCGATGCTGTGCGCGCCGAGGTCGCCGAGCGCGCCGCTCCCCGCCGTGTCGGCGTCCATGCGCCACGTCCACGGCGCCTCCGGGTCGCTCAGCCAGTCCTGCAGGTAGTTCGCGCGGACGTGGCGAATCTCCCCGAGCTCGCCCGCCTCGATGAGGTTCTTCGCGTACTGGATGGCGGGCACGAAGCGATAGTTGAACGCCGTCGCGGCGACGGCGTCGCTCTCGGCGGCGGCTTCGGCCATGCGTTCGGCGCCCTCGAGCGTCGGCGCGAGCGGCTTCTCACAGAGGACGTGCACGTCGTTCTCCAAGGCGTAGACGGACGGCTCGACGTGGACGCTGTTCGGGCCGAGGTTGTAGAAGACGTCCACTTGGTCGATGGCGTCCGCCCAGTCCGTGACGACGCGGTCGAAGCCGAGGCGCTCGGCGGCCTCGCTCGCGGCGTCCTCGTCGCGGCCGCAGACGACGTCGAGCGACGTCTCGGGGGCGTCCGGGAAGAACGTCGGGAGGCGCTGGAGGGCGTTCGCGTGTGCCTTCCCCATGAACTTGTAGCCCAGAATCCCGACGGAGAGTTCCGCACTCATGCCGAGACACCTCCGTGCGGTCGAGAGGGCATACTCGCGCCCACGGCGCGAGTTTCACGCGAACGCTCCGCGTTCGCACCTTTTTCTCCCGTGTTTTTGCACCGAGTGTTCGGCTCCGCCGACCCGAGGTGGAAAAAGACGGCACTCATGCCCAGTACGCCTCCCCGGGCTGCGTCTCGAAGACGGCGCGCTGGAGGACGTCGACGGCCTTCTCGAGGCCCTCGCGGCCGGAGGTGAGCGCGTCCTCGTGCTCGATGGAGAGCGCGCCCTCGTAGCCGACCATGCGGAGCGTGGAGACGACGTCCTTCCAGTGCTCCTCGCCGTGCCCGTATCCGATGGAGCGGAAGAGCCACGACCGGTCCGCGACGTCCGCGTAGCTCGTGGTGTCGAGGACGCCCTTCGTGCGGGCGTTGGCCTCGTAGACCTTCGTGTCCTTCGCGTGGAAGTGGTGGATGGCGTCGCGCTCGCCGAGGAAGCGGATGGCCTCAACGACGTCGATGCCCTGCCAGTAGAGGTGCGAGGGGTCGAAGTTCGCGCCGATGCGCTCGTTCGTCGCCTCGCGGAGCGCGAGCAGGCTCTCGGGCTCGTAGACGAGCATGTTCGGATGCATTTCGAGAGCGACGTTCACGCCGCGCTCGTCGGCGTACTCGGCGAGGTCGCGCCAGTAGGGTATCGCGACCTCCTCCCACTGGTAGTCGAGGGCGTCGGCGTGCTCGGGCGGCCACGGCGCCGTGATCCAGTTCGGGACGCTCGCGTCGGGGCTCCCGCCGGGGAGCCCGGAGAACGTCGTGACGGTATCGACGTCGAGTTCGGCGGCGAGCTCGATGGCCTCGCGGAGCTCCGTGTCGGCGCGCGCGGCGCGCTCCTCGTCCGGGTGGAGCGGATTGTTGTGCGTCGCGAGCGCGGAGATGCGGAGGTCGCGGCTCTCGACGGCCTCACGGACGTCGGCGCGTGCGTCCGCGTCGTCGAGGAGGGCCGCGCGGTCCGCGTGGTCGTCGCCGACGAACCCGCCGGTCCCGATCTCGACGGCGCCGACGCCGAGGTCGGCGAGATAGTCGAGGGCTTCTTCGAGCGGTTGGTCCCCGAGGGGGACGGTGAGTACACCGATATCCATGGTAGAGGTATCCATGCAGTATTGGATAAGGATTTTCATGACGGTTACGCTGGACCCGTATTCTCCGGCGATGTCGGAGGACGGTTCGTCCGGACGACGACCAATATACCGTATCTCGCTATATCGAATGCCGACGCGCCAGGCGACGGCTCTCCAACGTGGCGAAACGCGAGAAACAGGCGTTACTCGTCGAGGAGCTCGTAGAAGAGCGTCTCGTACTCCTCGGGGTCGAGGTCGGCGAGGAGCGCGTCGAGTTCGCGCTCGTACCCCTCGAGGTCCGCGAGGAGTGCGTCGTACTTGTCGCTGTTCTCGAGCGCCGAGCGGGGTTTCTGTGACTCGAGGACGGCGCGCTTCTTCGACGCGGCGAAGTACTCCGTGACCACGCGGTCGTACTCGTCGAGCGAGAGGAGACGCTCGACGACCGAGCGGAGGTCGTCGCGGCCGACCGGCTTCGTGAGGTAGTCGTCGAACTCCATCTCGACGATGTCGAAGTCCGGATCGACGCCGGTGACCATCGCGACGCGGCAGTCGTAGTCGGCATCGCGGATGCGCTCGAGAACCTCGTCGCCCGACAGCCCCGGCATGTGTCTGTCGAGGAGGACGACGTCGACGTCCCCGTCCATCTTCTCGAGGGCCTCCTCGCCGCTCGTCGCCGACCGCACCTCGTAGTCGTCGTCCAGCCAGATGGCGAACGCCTCCGGGATGCGCTCCTCGTCGTCGACGACCATGACGACCGGCTCCTCGTCGTCCGTCGAGGGGTCGGGCGCGCTCGCCGTGCTCATCGCTCCCCCACCTCGTGGCCCGCGGTAGCGCCGTGGAACTCGAAGCGCGCGCCCCCCGTCTCGCCGGCCGTCGCCGACACGGACCACCCGTGGGCGTCCGCGATCTCCGCGACGATGCTGAGGCCGAACCCGGTCCCGGACTCGTCGGTCGTGTAGCCGTACTCGAAGAGGTCCTCGGTCGTTTCCGTACCGAACCCCGGGCCGTCGTCCGCGACGTAGAAGCCGTCGGGGAGCGTGCCGACCCGCACCGTGACGTCCGCGCCAGCGTGCTGGACGGCGTTCCGGAAGAGGTTCTGGAGGAGCGTCTCCAGCCGCTCGCGGTCGGCGCGGACGTTCCCGACGTCGGCCTCGACGTCGAGCGTCGCCGTCTCGACGCGCGCCGTCCGCCACGCCGCCCGCGCGACGTCGGGGAGCGCGACCATCGCGGTTTCGCCGATCGTCTTCCCCTGTTTCGCGAGCGTCAACACGTCGTCGATGAGCGCGTCCATCCGGTCGAGCGTTGTGTCCAGTTCGTCGAAGAGTTCGTCGGTCCCGTACTGGGATTCGAGTATGGAGACGTCGGCCTTCGCGGTCTGGAGCGGGTCGCGCAGGTCGTGGCTCACGATGGACGCGAAGCGCTCGAGCTGCTCGTTCTGGCGCTCGAGTTCGCGCTCGCGCTCGACGCGGTCGGTGACGTCGCGCATGATCCCGGAGAAGACGCGCTCGCCGTCGTAACGGTGCTCCTCGAAGGTGATGGAGAGCTGGACCTCGTGGCCGTCGGCGTGCTTCGCGGGGAGTTCGACGTCCCGCCAGTCGAGCGTGCGCTCGCCCGTCTCGAGGTAGCGTGCGATCGCCTCGTGGTGGGCGTCCCGGAAGCGCTCGGGCATAATCGTCGTCAGCGGCTCCCCGACGAGCTCGTCGGGCTCGTAGCCGAAGACGCGCTCGACCGAGCGGTTGGCGAAGAGGATGCGGCTGTTCTCGTCGATGGAGACGATGGCGTCGGAGCCGTTCTCGACGAGCGCCTCGAAGAACTCCTTATCGAGGACGCCGGGTTCCACGTTCCCGCTCTCGTCGAGGACGGTCGAGTCGGAATCGTCGGCGTCCGACGGCGGGCCTGAAGATGACATGCGGAGTCTAAATCGCGTGGTCGTACGACTCTCGGGACGACTATAGCTATTTCGGCACGTCAGCGCGTCGCCGCGAGTTCGAGGCGGGCGTCGCGCGACGACCGCCCGACGACGAGCGCGTACTCGCCCGGCGGCGTCGTCCAGCCCGCGCCCTCGTCGTAGACGTCGAAGGCGTGTTCGGCGAGGTCGACCGAGGCCTCGACGCGCTCGCCCGCGGGCACCTCGACGCTCGCGAACCCGGCGAGCTCGCGCGGCGGGCGCTCGACCTCCCCGTCCTCGGGGGGCTCGACGTACAGTTGGACGACCTCGCGGCCGTCGCACTCCGACGCGTTCTCCACGGTGACGTGGACGGTCCCGTCCGCGAGGTCGGCGTCGACGTACTCGTAGTCGGCGTAGGACTCCCCGTGCCCGAACGGGTACGTCGGCTCGACCCCCTCGCGGTCGAGGTGGCGGTAGCCGACGAAGACTCCCTCGTCGTAGTGGACGACGCCGTCCTCGCCGGGATAGCGCCGCTCGTCCCCGCTCGTCGGATACGCCGACTCGGGCGCGAACGTCACCGGGAGGCGGCCCGACGGGTCGGCGTCGCCGTAGAGGACGGCGGCGAGCGCGTCGCCGTGCGCCTGCCCCGGATACCAGTTCTCGACGACGGCGTCGACGTCGTCGCGCCACGGGAGTTCGACCGGCCCGCTGGAGTTGACGACGACGACGGTCCTGTCGGTGGCGTCCGCCACCGCCTCGACGAGGTCGTCCTGTCGTCCCGGGAGGCGGAGGCTCTCGCGGTCCATCGCCTCCGTCGCGGTGTCGCGCACGCAGACGACCGCGACGTCGGCCTCGGCGGCCGCCGCGAGCGCGTCCGCCATCTCGGGGTCGCGGGTCGAGGCGTCCGCCGTCTCCTCGTCGGCGCCCTCCAGCAGGTCGAACATCGAGACGGCCTCGACGGGCGGCAGACCGTACGCGACGCTGACGGGGCCGTCCGCGCGCGACGTCACGGCGTCCGCCGGCGTGGACTGCACGACGGGGGTCGTCTCCGAGGAGCCGCCGCCCCCGAGGACGGCCGCGTCGACGTTCGGACCGACGAGCGCGACGGCCGCGTCGTCCGCGAGCGGGAGGACGCCGTCGTTCTTCAGGAGGACGGTCGCGCGCTCGGCGACGCGCCGTGCGAGCCGGCGGTGCTCGGGCGTGTCCACCGCCCCCTCCGTTCGAGAGCCGTCGAGGCGGCCGATGTCCGCCAGCTGTCGGAGGACGCGCTCGGCCATGTCGTCGAGGCGCGCGTCGGGGACCGTGCCGTCGCGGACCCGCTCGGCGAGCACCTCGGCGAAGCGCTCACAGGACGCGGCGTCCGGCATGCCGCGCGCGAGCTCCTCGGGCATCTCCACGGGGCCGTCCTCGGCGTCCGCGTCGCCGGGCAGCATCTCGCCCATCGGGACGCCCGGCATCTCGACGTCGAGGCCGCCGTTCGCGGCGGCCGCCGCGTCCTCGGTGCCGAACCAGTCGGAGACGACGTAGCCCTCGAAGCCCCACTCGCCCTTCAGGACGTTCCGGAGGAGGCGCGCGTGGTCGCTCATCCGCGTGCCGTTCACGCCGTTGTACGCGGTCATGACCGACCCCGCGCCGGCGTCGACGGCTGCGCGAAACGACGGCAAGTAGAGTTCGCGGAGCGCGCGCTCGGAGACGTCGGCGCTGACCGACGCCCGATAGCGCTCCTGACTGTTCGCGACGTAGTGCTTCGGCGTCGCGACGACGTCCTCGGACTCGATGCCGCGCGTGACGGCGGCGGCGAACGCCGCCGAGTGCACGGGGTCCTCGCTGAAGTACTCGAAGTTCCGGCCGTTCTGCGGGACGCGAATCAGGTTCGTCCCCGGACCGAGGAGGGCGTCGGCGTCCATGCCGTTCGTCTCACGGCCGAGCGCCGCGCCGTGCGTCTCCGCGAGGTCGGTGTCGAACGTCGCGGCGAGCGCGAGCGGCGCGGGGAACGCCGTCGCCTCCTCGCCGGGGACGCGCACGCCGAGCGGGCCGTCCACCATCCGAAGCGGGGGCACGTCGAGGCGTTCGATACCCCGAACGTAGCCCGTCGCGCGGTCCGACGGGTCGCTCGCGCCGTGCGTCAGCGCGACTGTCTCCTCGAGCGTCAGTTCGTCGACGAGGTCGCGGACGGAGCGCTCGCTCATGTCGGGAGCGCGTCCGCCGACGGCAAAGCCGTTCGGGTCGCGGCGACCTCAGACCTTCACGAGGACCTTCACGGCGTCGCGCTCGTCCATCGCGCGATAGCCCTCGGGGATACCCTCCAAGTCGACGGTCTTCGTGAAGATGGGCGACGGGTCGAGCGTCCCCTGCAGGACGTCCGCCATGAGGTCGTCGACGTACTTTCGGACGGGGGCGACGCCGCCCTCGAGGCCGACGTTCTTCCGGAAGGCCTTCTCGAGGAACGCCGCCTCGTCGACGCCCTCGGGGACGCCGACGAACCCGACGGTCCCGCCGGGTCGCGCGACGTCGAAGGCGGTATCCATCGAGGACTCCGCGCCCACGCACTCGAGGACGTGGTTCGCGCCGCCGTACGTCAGCTCCGTCGCGCGCTCGACCGCCTCCTCGCCGCGCGCCGCGACGGTCTCCGTCGCGCCGAACTCCTCGGCGATCTCCAGCCTGTCCTCGTGGTGGCCCATCGCGACGATCCGCTCGGCGCCGAGGCGGTCCGCGGCGAGCACGCCACAGAGCCCGACCGCGCCGTCGCCGACGACGACGGCGGTGTCGCCGGGGCCGACGCCCGCGCTCACAGCCGCGTGGTGACCCGTACACATGACGTCCGTCAGCGGGAGGAGCGACTCCAGCACGTCCTCGTCGTCCGCGTAGCGCTCGGGGACGCGCACGAGCGTGCCGTCCGCGAACGGCGCGCGCACCTTCTCGCCCTGCGCGCCGTCGTGCTCGCCCGCCCAGCCCTTCTCCTCGACGCAGGAGGTGTAGAGGCCCTTCCGGCAGAACTCGCACTCGCCACAGGAGATGGCGAACGGCGCGAGCACGCGGTCGCCCGGGCGGACGCTCGTCACGTCGTCGCCGACCTCCTCGACGACGCCCATCGGCTCGTGGCCGGTGCGCCCGGGCGTCGGGTAGTCGCTCTCGCCGCGATAGAACCAGAGGTCGGAGCCACAGACGGCGGTGTGCGTGATGCGGACGACGGCGTCCGTCGACTCCTCGATCTCGGGGTCGGGAACTTCCTCGACGCGGACGTCGCGTTCGCCGTGGTAGACAGCGGCCTTCATACGCGGGACTTCCACGGGCACGAGGAAAAAGCCATCCGCCCCGGCAGGGCGTTCCGTCTACGGGCGGGTCACTCCCGCTCGTCGTTCTGCGGCCCCTCGCCGTCGCTCGGACCCGCAAAGCTCACGGCTCACTCCCGCTCGCTCGTCCCGCGGATGCTCACTCGCGTTCGGCTCCCCGCGTCCCGCGTGTCGCTAGCGTCCGCTCACTCCCGCTCGACGTTCTGCGGCCCCTCGCTGTCGCTCGGGCCCGCAAAGGCCTCCGCGTCGGCCTCGCGAACGCGCGCGCCCTTCTCCGCCAGGTGGCGCGTCTGGTTGCGCGCGAAGTCCTCCTCCTCGGTGCCTCTGGTGGCGAGCACGTAGACGAGCGCGCGGCCGGCGGGGCGCATCGTCCGGCCGGCGCGCTGGGCGCCCTGTCGGCGCGAGCCCCCGAGCCCGGAGGCGATGATCGCGAGTTCGGCGTCCGGGAGGTCGATGCCCTCGTCGGCGACCCGCGAGACGAGGAGGACGTCGCGCTCGCCCGCGCGGAACTCGTGGAAGAGGCGCTCGCGCCGCGAGTGGGGCGTGTCACCGCTGACGAACGGGAGGGAGAGCGCCTCGCCCAGCCGGTCGCCCTGGTCGAGGTAGTCGACGAAGACGAGCGTCTTCGCCTCGGGGTGCTCGTCGAGTATCGACCGGACCTCGTCGATTTTCGCGGGGTTGGAGGCGGCGAGCATCCGACGCTCGTGGCCGTCCGCGCTCGCGTACTCGTAGCGGCGCTCGTCCTCCGCCCACGGGACGAAGCGTATCTCGACCTCGGGCTCCTGCACGAAGCCCGCGTCGAAGAGCGCCTCCCAGTCCGTGCCGATGGGCGGTCCGATGAGCGTGTAGATGTCCGTCTCGCGGTCGTCGCCCCGGACCGGCGTCGCGCTCAGCCCGAGGCGCGCGGAGGCCTGCAGGTCGGTGGTGCGCCGGAAGACGTCGCTCGGGATGTGGTGGGCTTCGTCGTAGACGACGAGCCCCCAGCGCTTCTCGTCGAAGAGCCGACGGTGGCGCTCCATGCCCGCCGTCGAGTAAGTCGCGATGGTGACGGGGCCGATCTCCTTCACGCCGCCGTGGTACTCCGCGACGTCCGCCTGTGTGAGGCTCGTGTACTCGAGGATGCTGTCGCGCCACTGGGCGACGAGTTCGCGCCCCGGCGCGAGGATGAGGGTCTCGCGGCCGATCCGTTCGAGGACGCCGAGCGCGGCGACGGTCTTCCCGCTCCCCGGCGGGCCGACGAGCACGCCCGAGCCCGACTCGACGAAGCGCTTCACCCACCCGCGCTGGTAGTCGCGAAGCGAGAGGTGTAACTCGACGTCGAGCTCGGCGCCCTCGTCGAGCGTCCGGTCGTCCTGGACGGGGTAGCCGGCCTCGTAGAGCTCGCGCTTGACGGTGGCGACGGCTTCGGCGGCGACCCACGCTTCGGTGTCGCTGATGGGCGCGCGGATGGTCCCCTCGGAGAGATGCTGCTCGGCGACGTTCCCCATCATCTCCGGCGTGTTCGCCTCGAGGACGATGTAGCCCTCCTCGTGGGTGTAGAGGCGGAACTGGCGGGCGCGACGCCACTGGTCGGCGACGAACTGCTCGAGGGACGGGTAGCGCTCGCCGAGCGCCTGCCGGACGGTCCGGCGCAGCGCCGCCAGGTCGTCGTGGGGGGCGCCCCAGACGTCCTCCGCGCGGACCGTGTAGCGATAGGCGTTCTCGCCGGTGGTGTCGGTGAGGGTCGCGAACTGCGCGAGCTGCGCGCGCGTGAACTGCGTGGGTTGGTCGACGACGACCTCGCGGTGCTCGGGGAAGACGACGACGCGTTCGCGCTCGGTGGTCTTCGCCCAGTCGGTGGGGAACCACACCACCGGGTCGTTCGAGACGTCGACGCGCTCGACGCCGTGGTCCTCCTCCGCGAGTCGGTCGAGGGCGTCGCTCGCCTCGGCCTGCGTCCAGTCGAGGACGCCCGCGAGGCGCCCGGCGGTCACCACGGGGCGGCCGACGGACTCGAGGGCGTCGTAGAAGGCGTCGAGAGAGAGTTCGGGGCTGTCGGCTTCGTCGCTCACTGGGTGTGCGTAGACGACTGGCGTTGAAACGGTTTGCGTCGTCGGCGGGGCGCGGCGTCCCGGGTCGCGGGCGCACCGACGCAAGAGTTATGCTGGCGTGTAAAACACTTTTTACTGTAAAGAGATCTTTACCATGTCCGTCACCGAACTCGCCCCGCGAACGACGCGCAGGCTCGTCACCGGCTTCGGCGTCGGCGGCGGCGTCGCGCTCGGCGTCCTCGTCGCGCTCGAACGGCCGCTCGTCGGCGTCGCGCTCTACGCGCTCGCGATGCTCGCGAGCGTCGGCCTCCAGCACCGCAGCGACGCCGTCCTCTACGACGAACGCGACCGCACGCACGCCCGGAGCGCCGCGAGCCTCACGCTCCGGCTCTTCGGCTACGCGTCCGCCGTCGTCTTCCCCGCGCTCACGCTCGCGTGGGCGTTCGGCCGCTTCGACTGGCCGCTCTGGAGCGTCGCGCTC